>NZ_CAWNWY010000037.1:0-56930 GCF_963878365.1 Photorhabdus sp. HUG-39
TCTGAGAAATGTTCAGTAAAAATATCAAAGCACATGGTTTTTGCTCTCAAAAAGAGAGTATGAGATCATAACTATTACCGTCGGTCAAATCTGATTTTTTTAACAAAATATTCACGATCTTGCCCTGATGGTCAAGGTTTTTATAATTACTTATCGGAAATAAAGGATAAATATAAAGAAGAATAAAATGACTCTGATTTAAATCATAAAGTATATTCGGACGCAGCAACTTACATTGAAAAAAATTCAAGGAATTATTTAATTCAGGTAAAATATCATTAGAAGGATTAACACCAAAAAGAGTTTTTGATGAGGATATATCACCATTTAAGTATTCTTTATGCCAAAGATTTAAACAAAATAAATTAAAACCAAATATTAAAAAAGATGAACTTGAATCATTTAAGAGATTTTTAAAAAATGCAAAAATGATCATTACAACAAATTACGATTCATTTATTGAAACACTTTTGTCAGAGAAAAATGTTGAACCTAAAATGTATATTGGCAATGAAGGTTTTTTTGATGATACTATTGGATGGAGTGAGTTATATAAAATACACGGAGATATAGAATTACCTAATTCAATAGTAATTAATAGTTATGATTATGAAAGATATGATAGTAAACCTATACTGATTAGCGCAAAAATATTATCAAGTATGATAAAAAGCTCGATAATTTTTATTGGATATTCATTAACAGATAGAAATGTAAAAAAACTACTGACTGATTTTTCTTCACAACTTCCGAAAGAAGACAAAAGAAAATCTGCTGAAAGAATTATTTTTATTGAATTTAAAAAAGATGAAATGGATATTATAAAAACACATAGAACAGATGATAAATCACAAATAACGTATACATCTATAGAAACAGATAATTATAAAAAGATATATGATGAAATAAGTAATATAGATGAAGGGTTGCCGCCATATGATATCCTTAGATATCAAAGGGTGATAAAGCAACTTATACTAGAAGAGGGGGAAAAAGGAAATCTAGGTAGTATATTAGTCACACCTTCTGATTTGGATGAATTAGAGAAACATGCCAATTCTGGTAAAAATTTAGTTGTTGCCTTAGGTGATAAACAACTTGTTTATATTAGAGTAAAAGAAATGGAATATTTAGAAGATTATATCTTTGATAAAAGTGAAATACCAAATAAATCAGCTATTGAATTTCTTATCGATTGTCCTCCTCATGCCAGAACTCCTTTCTCAAAGTTAATAAAATCTTGTGATTTCCATAATATAAAAATATCAAAAAAAGAAATGAAAAAAATAGAAACAAGAATAAATATGCATGGAAAAATAGATAACTTAGTTAAATCTGTTAATCTGGATAAAAAATACTCAAGTATTGGGTTTAGATCAATTGAAGATATCAAATCCGAGAACTTATTAAAAAACAAAGAATTATTAGTTATAATAAAGAACATAAAATCAATAAGTAAAAATGAATTAAGGAAATATATCCAAGAAGAAGCCTTTCCATTATTTAAAAGAAGTGGAAAGGATGATCATTTAAAATCAAACTTAAGAAAGTTATTTTTAGCTTTTGATTTATTCATACATGGAGATGTAAGTTTAGATTTATTAAAACAAGGCGACCTAACTTCTCTTAACTAAAAGAAAATCTCTAAATAAAAATTAGTGGGGTGCTTAGTACCCCCACAAAAAAATATCCATTTAAATCGAGCCTCTTCTAGTTGAATACTTTTCTAGCCTTTCGCTCAATAAGTTGACCGTACATATCAAAATACCGACTAGGCCAAATTCCAGGTGGATGAATTTCGAGATAGTTAGCAATAATCCATTCGCCTTTAGGTCAAGGCCGACTGAGCGTATTGGCTAATGTAGATGAACTGAGTCCCGCTTCACGAAAAACAGGCGCTAAGGTTGTTCCACGCTTACGTAATGCAGCAATTATATCCGCTTGATGCCAGCCATTTCTAACATTATTTATTCCTGTTATCCCTTCCATTAATTAATATTGATGGTGGCGATTCAGACAGTGTTCGTGGACAGGGTAATTATGACCGGCAAGGCTAAGCCTTTCCTGCCTGAACCACCATTGCAAGCGATGGGATCTTTGTAGTAACAGGTTAATACGTTATCGATTAGATTTGTCGGGGCTAACTTTTGTTTGATGGTAAAAATAGCTTCATAAAAATTCACAATAATTACAATCTGTTGTGGTGTTTAAAACTATTGAAACGCATCAATTTGTGAGCCGAGGAAAGGTGAGATAATGATACAAATGGAAGAGGGAAAAATAGCGTACCAACCATCTAAACGTTAAGGTGTCTAGATGGTTGGTAAGTGGCTTATAATAGCTAGTAGTAGATCGGCTGTTGTATATTAGCTCACACCTATATTTGCCCACCTACCCCTTTAAACTTCTCAACAAATGCAGCAATTTTCTGGAAGACAGCCTGCTTTTTCGTTCTGTATTCTGGGTTAAGTGGACTTAACTTAGGTAGAGTGGAATTGAGCTCTGTGCCGTTTTCACTTGCATATTCTCGTTTTAATGATGCTGTAATATAGCGCTTAGCCGCCTCTTCGTTTAATTTCTCCGAGCTAATTAACTCTTCTGCTTCACGTTTTTGTTCAGCTTGAGCAAATTTGAAAAATTCATCAATAATACTGGCCTTGTCGATAATTTCGTCCAAGTTAGTTTGATTAATGAAATCAACAATTAAACTTTCTTTTGCTCGATTGCCAAGGCTGGAACGAATTAAACGGCGAACTTCATCAATTAATTCTGCCTTATTTTTATTCTTTTTATTGTTTTCAAAAATCAACTCAAGAATGTAATCTAAATTAATTTCCTGCGATTTGAGCAAGTCCACTTCAAAGACGACGTCATCCCAGTCAATAGTAGATTTATCTTTCTCGTTAGACGACTTTTCACGGCGTAACCAATCACGCGTATCATTATAGGTTGAGCGATAATCTTGAATAGTACGCTCAGTTGGCATCTCAATCGATTGCATCACGGCGATATCTTCATCACTCAGGTAATATTTAGCCTTAAATGCCTCAACAGCCTCCGGATTACTAATATCTACATGTTGTAGAGCCTTTAATCCTGCAAATTCATCATAGTTTTGCAGTACATTCTCCGCACGTAAATATTCACCAAATAGTTTGGCAAAATCCTTTTTATCTTGCTCTTTAATAATATCATCAGGATTAGGAAAGCGTCTTTGTAGCTCTGTCACTACCTCTAAAAATCCGCGACGTGCTTCGCCGGTGACTAAATCAGTAAAGCCTTCCATGTATTCTTTATAGCTTTTTTCCAGCACTACGTTTTTGGTGTTCTTATCACCAAATAAAGTGATGGCTTCAACTGTAGACTGTTCTAAATCACGGAAGGTGACGATATTGCCAAAGGTCTTCGTGGCGTCATAAATACGGTTAGTGCGTGAAAAAGCTTGCATTAGTCCGTGGTAACGCAGATTTTTATCGACAAATAAAGTATTCAATGTCGGCGCATCAAATCCTGTTAAGAACATGCCAACAACAATCAGTAAATCTACTTCTTGATTTTTCACTCGCTTAGCGAGGTCTTTATAGTAGTTTTGGAAACCTTTACTATCTACACCAAAATTCATTTTGAACGCTGCATTATAATCATCAATGGCCGCGCTTAAAAATTCTTTGGCACTGCTGTCCATTGCGGTGAGCTCAAAACTTTCATCAATAATCTCACCAATAGCATCTTGCTCTTCATTAGTGGCGAAAGAGAAGATAGTGGCAACATTAAGCGGTTTTTTATTTGCTTTATTTTCTTCAGTCTCTTTTTGTAAATTCTTGAACGCTTCATAATAAGCTTTGGCGGCATCCACGCTACTGACAGCAAACATAGCATTAAACCCCTTGCCACCGGCTTGGAGACGATGCGTTTTTTGCCTGAAGTTATTTAAAATATACTGGGAAATTTCACGAATACGAACAGGATGTAAAAAAGCTTGCTTGTTTTCTGCCGCTGTTAACTTTTTCTCGTCTTGTTCGGTTTCAATGGACTTAAACTGTGGTCTTACATCGTTATAATCAACTTTAAACTTCAATACTTTTTCATCACGAATGGCATCGGTAATCACATACGAATGTAATTCTCGGCCAAATACACTACTGGTGGTGTCTGCTCCTAAAGCATTTTGCGGGAAAATTGGTGTGCCCGTAAAACCAAATTGATAATACTTTTTAAATTTCTTCTTTAGGTTTTTTTGTGCTTCACCAAACTGGCTGCGGTGTGCCTCATCAAAAATAAACACTACTTGCTTATTGTATATTGGTAAATCGCTTTCACTTTTTATTAAGTTATTAAGTTTTTGAATGGTAGTAACAATAATTTTATTGTCATCTTTTTCAATATTCCGTTTTAGCCCTGCGGTACTCTCCGAACCATTAACGCTGTCAGGCGAAAAACGTTGATATTCTTTCATGGTCTGGTAATCCAGATCTTTACGATCGACTACAAAAAACACCTTATCGATAAAATCCAACTCAGTAGCTAAACGCGCCGCTTTGAAACTAGTTAAGGTTTTGCCCGACCCCGTGGTATGCCAAATGTAGCCACCACTTTCAGTATTACTCCAATTTTTAGCCTGATACGCACTTTTAATTTTCCACAAAATACGTTCAGTAGCCGCTATTTGATAGGGGCGCATCACTAATAAAGTATTGCTAACATCAAATACAGAATAATGAATTAACACATTCAGCAAGGTATTTTTCTGAAAAAATGTGGCTGTAAAATCTTTTAAGTCTTTAATCAGCGTATTATCAGATTTGGCCCAATTCATGGTGAAATCAAAACTGTTTTTATCACGCTTGGTAGTATTGGCAAAATAGCGCGTGTCTGTACCGTTTGAAATCACAAAAAGCTGTAAGTATTTAAACAGCGAGTTTTCTGTATTAAAGCTTTCTTTACTATAACGATGCACTTGGTTAAAGGCTTCACGGATAGCAACTCCGCGCTTTTTAAGCTCAACTTGTACTAATGGCAGGCCATTAACCAAAATGGTTACATCGTATCGATTCGCTTGCGCCCCTGTTTGCTTGAATTGCTTAATGACTTGTACTTTATTACGGGCAATGTTTTTCTTATCCACGAGATAGATGTTCTCAATATGCCCATCATCAAAAACAAAGTCGTAGATATAATCGTTATGAATCTTACGAGTTTTGTCTATGCTGTTATCATTGGGCTTATCTAAGTATTGCTCAATAAAGCGTTGCCACTCACTTTCTGAAAAATTAACATTATTCAGTATCTGCAATTGCTCACGCACATTAGCCAGCATTTTTTGGGGCGTGTTTAAGTCAGTAACATATTCATAACCTTGGTTGACTAAATCGTCGATCAATTCCCGTTCTAAATTATCTTCGCTTTGATAGGTTTCATTTAGCTGCAATTCCTTAGTGTATTTATCAAGTACGATAAAGTTATTTGATTCAGCAACAGTTTTGTATTCGTACATACTTCACCTATAAATTCGATTCACTCTAGTCTTCTGCCTGTTGGAAGCGGTACATAGTGTTAATTTCATTAACCAGATAGCGCAAAACACGCTTGTCATCTTCCGTAAGCTCAGCGACCTCTTCACCTGCATGTTTTGAATGACTAGAGATATTAATAATCCTGGCTTCATAAGGGTTAGGTCTGCCATCATCGTTTTTTGGCAATAAATCACCCCACTTTTTATAGCCAAGAAAAGTAGAGGTTTTTTCTAATATATTTCTTAAAAAGTTGAAGTGATATTTGCTCAATTGACCGCTTTCGATGGCTTTTTCGAGTTCTGACTTCAGATAAAGATGATATGAAAATGGTGAATCATTAGGTTGGATTGCTAGCTGATATGTGCCATCTTCATGCTTTGTCAGCCTATATTTCTCAAACCACTTCTTTTTATAGCTTTTATCATCACTGTTTAGCTCATTGTGTAGCACATTATAGAAAAGAGGGTTATGTGTCGTGATGATGAATTTAACGCTAGACTCGTTAGATTTAATAAGTTGCGCAAGATGTACTGCTAACTCAATCAAATGGTTTTCATCTAACGAGCTCACAGGATCATCAATAAAGACGCATTGCAATTGATTAAACTGATCTGTTTCTCGCTCACTGGGTTCAGCAACATTTAGCACGCTTATTACTTGCTCAATCAGTGTGTAAAACATACTCCAGATAAAGTTGCTTTCTTCGCCTTTTGATATTTTAACATTTTCAGTTGGTGCTTCATTACCACGTTCGAAAGAAAATGTGACCTCCGAGCCATTTTCGCTAAAATGTGGAGTTAATTTTTCATCAGTATAGCGTTGGAAGTTAGCAATGATATTTCGGTCTTGCCCCTGATCTTTCAGCACCCAATTTGTAAATGAATTCGGCTGGATTTTGAGTTTAGGCTCGGTATTCTCAGATAAGTCGTTATCCCAGTAAAACAAGTCTTCGGTAAAGGCGTTGTAATACAAAAAATTAGTACGCGTCAATGATAGTTCTTCATTGTTGCTACCTTCATCATTATCATTTTTAGGAGCAACAAGCTGTTTAAATTCCCGCGAAAGCCGGGTTTTACCCGTACCATTAAAGGCATAGATCAACTGCACTTTCTTGTTGGCATCTTTTAGCTGCTGTGCTATTTCCGTTAGCGTTTTGCTCATATTACGCCGCTACCTCTGGCTTGGGGAAACTCAACAGCAGATCGCGATAATATTCGTATTGCTTTTGACGTAGTTCAATTTCACGAGGCAAACCTTCGCTAATGGAGTTAGTTAAAGCGTCGAATTTATCTAATATAGCTACTATGCGGTCTTGTTCGGCAAGTGGGGGGATAGGAATTGGATATTTCTCAAACATTGGTTTTCTAAGTGATGTCACCGAAGCGTGGACGGATACTTTGGTTAAGTAATGAGCAAAATTATTTCTAATATAATAAAATAGAAATTTTGAATTAAAACGGTCGTCTCTAACAACAATACGATATGCTCTTTGATGTAGCGCATACTTTCCTGAAACATAATGAAAAACTTTACCTACACCTACTCCATCTCCGGCAGTAATAATTGCAGTTTCATCAAACTCAAAACTATCTATCGCCCGTGGTTCCTGAGAGCGAACAAAGAAAGGATATTGCCCATCTAAAACAGCTTCATTTGTATTACGACTGCCCGTTCCAATGGTTGCAATTTCCCCCAAAGTCTTCCACTCCACCTCACTTTCTTCAAAACTCAACAACTGGTCGCGATAATAGTTATATTGTTTTTTGCGTGCGGTAAGCTCGGCTGTAAGCTTAGCGGTAAGCTCGGTAAAGGTGTCCAAAATGCGGACGATTTCAGTTTGGAATACAAGCGATTTTTCTAGTTTTTCAGGATATGGAATAGGGATTTGGATTTTCGCCATATCAGATGCAGAAACATCAATAACTTTTGCTCCTTTTGCATATTTCCTTTTTTCATTTGCAAATTCGGTTGTTTGAGTGAAATAAGCAAAATATTTCCCTAAGATAATTGGGCTTGGTTTGAAAATTGTGGCATGCCCCCCGGTAACTGCTTGTTGCTCGCCCAGATAAACCAGAGCCTTACCAACGTCTTCAAGGTTTTCACTTGTGTTTGTGATTACAACATCACCTGTATTAACCTTCCTTAATTTTTTGGCCAGCTCAGGAGAAACAAATGATTTAGTTTTTGTCGTAGACAAACCGTAATAAGTATAAATTTGTCCATAGTGAATTGCAGGCACACCGGTTTCGGTAAAATCTTTTTTTTGTAATCCATTACCACGAACTAACTCACCAATTTCTCCCAAGGCCATCCATTCGACCTCAGCGCATTCAAGCAATTTCTCCATAAAACTCATATTGCTCATGCCTCACTCTCCGTACCTTCAATCTCAGCAATAATGGCATCAATATCCGCCCGCAGCTGGTCGATTTTTTTAACGGTAGTCTTTAGTTCAGCATTGAGTTTTGTAATATCAATCTCTTCACGATTGTTTTTGGCTTCTACATAACTACTCACCGACAGGTTGTAATCGTTAGCGGCGATGGCTTCAAAACTGACTGATTTTGCCAAATGCTCAACATCAGCTTTGCTATCAAACATCTGCATAATTTGTTCGATATGATTGTCGGTGAGTATGTTGTTATTGGTTTCTTTTTTAAACAGAGTGCTTGCATCAATAAACTGGGTGGTGGTGTCGGTTTTGTGTTTAGACAGCACAAGAATGTTTACAGCAATGGTCGTGCCAAAAAACAGGTTAGGTGCCAATGAGATCACGGTTTCAACATAGTTGTTATCTACCAGATATTGGCGGATCTTTTGCTCAGCTCCACCACGGTAAAAAATACCCGGGAAGCAAACAATTGCCGCGCGGCCTTTGCTGGATAAGTAACTCAATGCGTGCAGTACAAAGGCAAAGTCGGCTTTGGACTTCGGCGCTAATACGCCAGCGGGAGCAAAGCGGTCATCATTGATCAGTGTTGGATCATCACTGCCAATCCATTTCACCGAATACGGTGGATTAGAGACGATGGCATCGAACGGTTTGTCATCACCAAAATGCGGTTCGGTTAAGGTATTGCCCAACATAATATTAAACTTGTCGTAATTAATGTTGTGTAAAAACATATTCATACGCGCAAGGTTATAGGTGGTATGGTTAATCTCCTGACCAAAGAAACCGTCTTCAATAATGTGGGCATCGAAGTGTTTTTTGGCTTGTAATAGCAGTGAGCCCGAACCAGCGGCTGGATCATAGATTTTATTCACGCTGGTTTGCCCGTGCATGGCAAGCTGAGCGATTAGCCTAGAAACGTGTTGTGGTGTAAAAAATTCACCGCCTGATTTACCTGCATTAGCAGCGTAGTTAGAGATTAAAAACTCGTAAGCATCACCGAACAGATCAATCTTGTTATTTTCAAACTGACCAAATTGAAGCCCTGCCACGCCTTTTAATACGGCGGCTAAGCGGGTATTTTTATCTTTAACTGTATTACCTAAACGGTTATTGGTGGTGTCAAAATCGGCAAAAAGACCCTTAATCTCGGCTTCAGATGGGTAGCCGTTGGCTGAGTTTTCAATAGCGACGAAAATGGAATTTAAGTCTTTGTTTAAATTGTCATTTTTATTAGCACTTGCGGCAATATTAACAAACAGCTGGCTTGGGTAAATAAAATAGCCTTTGGTTTTAATAGCGTCATCTTTAATATCGTCAGTGATAACATCATCTGGAAGCTCGGCATAGTTAATGCTTTCATCACCGCCTTCAATGTAGTTTGCAAAGTTTTCACTTATAAAGCGATAAAACAGCGTACCTAGTACGTACTGTTTGAAATCCCAGCCATCCACCGAACCTCTCACATCGTTAGCAATTTGCCAGATTTGACGCTGTAGTTCGGCGCGTTGTTGGGTACTTGTCATTGTGAAACTCCACTTTTAATACGTTTTTGAATGGCCATCGGCCCATAATCATCCCAGTATTATAACGAGTAAAGACGTTCTAATCATTTTGAATCGTTACAAGTTTAGTCGTCATCTCTGGGGCATTTTGGACTGCTTCCAACCTGATAGGTAATCCACTTTTTTATATTTCTTTGAAAAATGCCTACATTAAGAAAAAATTACTCTTCTGGCAGGTTATTTCAGCGGATTTTACTCGACTTCTGGAGAACAAGGAGAGCCTAATTCTTTGTATTTACTAGATTTATGGGTTTTGCTAGACGATGAGAGAGGTTGATATGGCACGCCCTACAGGATTCGAACCTGTGACCTACGGCTTAGAAGGCCGTTGCTCTATCCAGCTGAGCTAAGGGCGCATCTTGAGAGATGAGCTGCATCAGTAGTGCTCTGATGCGGGGAGAGATTATACGGTGACAACTCCTTGAGTCAATGGCTTTTCTACTTATAAATCTTCATCTGGCTATTTTCTGATTATCAATAAAACTGACAGCACGTTCATGTTCTGACAAAATAGGTAGTATCCCAATGTTTGATTTATGGATTTATTCGTACATGCCAGCAAAAATTATTGACGGGAAAACGATTGCGCAGACAATCAGAAGTGAAGTCGCAGTGCGTGTTCAACAACGTGTTGCTGCGGGAAGACGTGCTCCTGGTCTTGCCGTTGTTTTAGTCGGCGAAAATCCGGCTTCTCAAATTTATGTCGCAAGCAAACGCCGTGCCTGTGAGGAAGTCGGGTTTGTTTCCCGTTCCTATGACCTGCCAGATACCACCAGTGAAGCCGAGTTGTTGAATCTTATCGATCAGCTTAATAATGATTCAGAAATTGATGGTATTTTGGTTCAGCTCCCTTTACCTGCCGGTATTGATAATGTCAAAGTTCTGGAGCGTATCCAGCCTGATAAGGATGTTGATGGCTTCCATCCCTATAATATTGGTCGTTTGTGTCAACGCGCTCCAAAGCTGCGTCCCTGTACTCCGCGCGGTATCGCAACGTTGCTTGAGCGTTGTGGAATCAATACTTATGGGCTGAATGCCGTCATTATCGGTGCTTCAAATATTGTTGGTCGCCCAATGAGCCTGGAGTTGTTATTGGCTGGCTGTACCACCACGGTGACTCATCGCTTTACTAAAGATTTACGCCACCATGTGGAGCACGCAGATTTGCTCATTGTGGCTGTTGGTAAACCAAACTTTATCCCTGGTGAATGGATTAAACCTGGCGCTATTGTTATTGATGTCGGAATTAATCGTCTGGAAGATGGAAAAGTCATCGGCGATGTTGATTTTGAAACCGCGTCAGAGCGTGCAAGCTGGATCTCTCCGGTTCCAGGGGGGGTTGGCCCAATGACAGTCGCGACACTTATCCAGAATACCTTGCAAGCCTGCGAGGAATACCATGATGTGGAAAAAATTGAAGGTTGTTAATGGAAATTTTTTATTTAGAAGGCCATCCTCATGTGGCGCTGTGTGATCTGTTAAAGTTTCAAGGGTGGAGCGAAAGCGGCGCTAGCGCTAAAGCGGTTATTGCTGAAGGTCTGGTTGAAGTAAACGGTCAGATAGAAACCCGTAAACGTTACAAAGCTATAACCGGGCAGGTTGTTACCTTTGATGGTAAATCTGTTCACATTAAAGAATGATTAAAACGGGCTCCCTTAAAAATGAAGGGAGCCGTAGATTGCGGGTAAAGTATTCGCTTTTTGGTTGGGATTGACCGAAAAAGTGTTTAATCGGTAATGGTTGGAAAGTGAGTTAAAGCACGATTAAGCTTGATTTAGGGACTTATACCCAATGGATTTCAAGATGCATCACGACGGCAAGGGAACGAATCCCCGGGAGCATAGATAACTATGTGACCGGGGTGAGCGAGTGCAGCCAACAAAGAGGCAACTTGAAAGATGACGGGTATATAGGTTGAATACCTTTGGATTAAATCCGATAGGTTATTGTTGTTAGTTAACCGAAGTATCTGTAGTTAAAAAGTACCTCGATGAAAAATAATGAAAATGTAAAAAGGTTATAATGGTAAATAAGAATTAAACCTTAAACTTAATGTACAAGTTAATCTCTGTTAAATGTGAAAAGCACTAATAAGTAGAAAAGGTTTTTTATATCGGAGATAAACGGGATGATGAAAAATATTTTAGCTTCGATATTAGCTTGAATAAACGGATGACCAAAATGGATATTTTTATTAACCTAAGTTGATTTTACTGGAAATTTTTATTTTACCCCGTAATTCTCTATTTATCTTGTCCACGATTATAGGTTTAAGCTGTAGGTAACCAACCTTAGTATAAGCGTGGTTTTAATCATCCAGTTTGACATTCGAGCTTTCTCATAGTGTTCTGTGCAGGTGGTATTTAGGTATTAAAAGGTCACTTATCAAATGGTATAAAATTTTAACCCTGTTTAGTGAATATGCAGTATTTAAGGTGTTGTGCGCTTTTAATACAATACTTATTGAAAAATGTGTAATCTGATGATAATTTAAACTTAATATGCTGATTTTAATGATAAAACAAACCAGTGGAGTAGATAGTTTGGAATTAAATCAAGTAATTAAAGCGCTTAATGAATCTGGTAACAACTGGACCGTAGAGCAAATCGGTGAATGTCTGGCAATGACTAACGAAGACGGAATTAAGGCTCATCTGGCTATTTGTGGAAGGCAAATTACAGTGGAAGCATTACTGTTTTCGGAAGAGAATGTTTTAGATCCTGCCGCCTTAAATCAGTTTATTTTAGAAACGCATAAGATGATTCCTCTGACTTCAGTTGGAATAACTAAAGTAGATGGTCAATCTTACTATACCGCTTTTGGTTCATTGTCATCAGAATCAAAACAAGAAAGCGTTGTCATCGAAGTCTCTACGTTGTTTGCCAACATCACTGAACTTCTTGATGCGTATTCTGAGTTCCTAAAATAACAATATAGAGGCAAATATTAATGAACGTGTGGAAAAAGCTTTTTAAGGCAATCAAAGGAACGGTAAATAACGCGGCAGAAGCTGTTGCTGATGGCAATGCTCTGACGATCCTTGATCAGGAAATTCGAGAAGCAAAAGCAGAAATCCGACGTGCGGATGAAAGCCTGGTTAGCATTATTGCTAAACGAAAAATGGCAGAGAAAAAGGTTGCGGATATCAAAAGCAGTATCTCAGAGTACGAGGGTTATGCTCGCTCTGCCGCAGGTAAAGGTGATAATGGGCTTGCTCTGGAGTGTGCTCAGAAAGTTGCGACCTTGCGTGACGAACAGGAAAAAGAACAAGGGTTGTTTGAATCGTTCCAGAAGGCTGAAACGATGCACCGACACAATGTACAAGAGGCGAAAAAGAAGGTGTCTCAGCTTGAGAACCAAGTTGATTTGGTTAAGGCAACTGAACAGGTGCAGAAAGCCCAAGCAGCGACTCACAGTTCTGTCGTTGGCGCTTCTTCAAAAACATCTACCGCCCTTGATTCTCTTGAGCGTATCAAGTCACGTCAGGCTGAGAAAGCGGCTCAGTTCGAGGCTCAGCAGGAGCTCCACGATAGTATGACTTCTAGCGATCTGGATAAAAAGCTTAAAGAGGCTGGCATAACTTCAAGTTCTATGTCTGCAGAAGATGAACTTGCTCGTATCCTTGGCAAGTAAATACCCAGTTGTTAAATCAAGATCCTGCTTTTTAAAGTGGGATCTTCCTATCAAGAGATATTTCTATGCTTTCCAAAATCGTAGATGCGTTTAAGAGCGCATTCGGGGGTAAGGCGGTTGCGCCTGTTGTTCCAAAGGTGCCGGAAGTATTAGGTTTGCGTATTGGTGGTGCACTTGAGATAGACCCGCTGATGCTAAAACTGATTGAATCTGACCTAACGATCGAAAATGCAGCTTCAACTCAGCTTATATGTTCCGTTGGTGTTGTCGATTTAGGTGATAACGTGCGTTTGGTTCGTTATTACACGGATGATGAAGGTTACCTTCAAGTGCTGCAAGAAGGGGAGGGGGATGACGGCGTGAAGGAAGTGAGCCTGTGGTACTTTTACGAAACTCAACCGATCGATTCACAAGCTCAATGGGATGCGCTGATTGAAAACGGTATCGTTACACCAGGCAGACGATATGATCTCGATGGTACCCAGTTCTCTCAGTTATGGGACAACATTAAGCCTGTGGCTGTTACCGAAAAAACTTACAGTAAAGAGGGACACATAACTGAAACTGATCAGTTTGTGATGGTGTATACGCGTCAGGTTGCTCATAACAGAACAGAAGAACTTCAGGTTGTGGGAGAAGAAAAAGTTGTAGGGAGTCATCTGGATAGATTGATGGTACTGAGCACCGGTATTCAACTTAACCAAACTGATTTTAAAGTGGTGGCATAAATGATCACATTGGAGAATGAAGAACAGGCTTTCACGCAATTTATGCATGGTGTAGGCAATTTTGGTTTATGTTTTGGGCTGGCGCTGGTTTTTTTCATCGTTTTCAAATTCATCTACACAATAATTACTCCGCATGATGAATGGAAACTTATTAAGGAAGAGAAGAATAGTGCCGCTGCGATATCGCTTGGTGGTGCGCTGGTTGGTTACAGCATCGCCATTGCAAGTGCAGCAAGCAACTCTGTGGGGGTTATTGATTTCGTGATGTGGAGTGTTGTTGCGCTGTTGGCTCAGATTGCTGGCTTCTTCATGGTTCGCATATTCATGATGCCAAAGATTGTATCCCGCATTGAGAATAATGAGGTCCCTGCTGCGGTTGTGCTGGCGGCGGTGTCAATTTCTGTTGGTCTTTTAAACGCAGCCTGCATGACTTACTGATTTAGGGATTGTATGACGAACGGGAATAAAAAGCGCAGAATGCGCAGCACAGCCATTAACATTGAGAGTAAGCGTAAATATTGGCGTGGTTTCTCATTCACGTCATTGGCGCTCAGTGTTGGTTCACTCGTTGGTTGTGGTCAATCGGCGGATGAGTTGTCAATTCATGTTTATAAGGATTTGGCGTCTTGTCAGAATAATCCGAAGAATACGATCGCTGCTCAATGTGAAACTACATACCAAGCGGCATTACGCGAAGCGGAGCGTACTTCGCAGAAATTTCGCCGGAAAGCTATGTGTGAGCTGGAGTACGGTGAGTGTGAAGCAATGCCGGGGCAAGTGGGTTATCGACCGAAGATGGCCGCCTTTATGATGGCGGAGGTGAAGCCAGAACAGTTTAGCAAGTACGACGTTGCTGAAAAGTATCGCAACGTGTTTTACCAGCCACTATTTACTTCAACATCAGGCTATAGCGACCTGTACGGTAAGCTTTTTTTCGCTGATGGCAAGGTCATTAGTACTTATTCCGATATTGGCAATATCCAGTACGAAATGAGCCGACGTTATTTGCAGCCGCTGGAGACGGTTCGCTTGCCAATGGAGAAACGAGAAGTTTCTCAAGTTGGAACAAATACAAATGTCGTTGCAGGTATAAACCCTGTACTGAACTCCCTATCAACTGCTTATATCGCATCTGAGATCGGTGATTATTCAGCGCGTAAGCATAAAGAGAGAATGTATCGAGAGCGCTTGATACGTGAAAAGGAACAAAAGTTTAAAAGCAGCGGTTCCCGTTATTCTGGCTATGATAGCAAGCCAATCGTCACGACCAAGTCTTCTGGTGGTTTTGGTTCAACATCTTCCGCTAAATACAGTTGGGGTGGTTAACCAGCGCTGACATTTTATTCTCAGGCCAGTCTCTTGCATGGAGTCATTATTGCCGCATTAAGCATTTGTGAGATGATTTTTTCCAAGATTCAAATAAGTATTATCAAAGGGTTAACGTCATGCTTCAGATCCCAACAACACCTCGTCATGATTGGAAAGTGCGAGCAAAAGAATTTGGGTTTGGTTTCCATACAATCGATAATGAGCCGTACTGGACGGAAGACCGTTATTACCAGTTTACTCTCAAGCAGATTGAAGAACATATTGAAGATCCGACAGCGGAAATCCACCGGTTGAGCCTTCAAGCAGTAGAGCAAGTGGTTAACAGTGATGAGTTGATGACTAGATTCCAAATTCCAGAAGCAATGTGGTCATTGGTTCGTGGATCTTGGAAGCGCAGAGATCCAAGTCTCTATAGTCGCCTTGATTTTGCCTATGATGGTAAAAACCCGGCTAAGTTATTGGAAATTAACTCAGATACGCCGACTTCTATTTATGAACATGGTTTTTTTAGCTGGCTGTGGTTGGAAGATAAGGTTAACCGTGGTGAATTGCCTCATGCTGCTGATCAGTTCAACTTACTACAGGAGTTGCTTGTTAATCGCTTTTGTGAACTGAAACCCTTTTTGCCATTCAACACGCTTCATTTTGCCTGCTGTAAGGGTACGGAAGAAGACAAGGGCTCGGTTGATTACATGGCTGACTGTGCCAAAGATGCCGGTATTCATACCGAGTTTGTCTACATTGAAGACATTGGGCTCAGCGAGTGTGGTCAATTTACGGATAGTAATAACAAGATCATAGACTCTATGTTCAAGTTGTACCCGTGGGAGTTCATGTTTCGTGAAGAATATGCTCAATACCTAGTCAGCGCGGGTGTTAACTGGTTTGAGCCAATGTGGAAATGCATCACTTCGAATAAAGCAATTTTGCCATTGCTTTGGGAGATGTTTCCAGGACACCCAAATCTGCTTGAAGCTTATTTTGCCGATGATCCGCAAGCCAAGTGCCTGACTTATTATGTTATGAAGCCGATATTCAGCCGTGAGGGCGCGAATATTAGTATTCATAAAGATGGCAAAGTAGTTGAAAAGGTAGATGGTCCTTACGGTGAAGAGGGTTACATTGTGCAGCAATACACCCCATTGCCAAAGATCGGTAATAGCCATGTTCTTATCGGTAGTTGGCTCGTTAATGATACGCCTGCGGGTCTATCGGTTAGGGAAGATATTGGCAGGATCACGAAGGATACATCACGATTTGTACCTCATATTATTTTAGGTTAATGATTCTATAACTGTTTATTTCTGGAGCAGGGTGGAATACCCTGCTTTCTGGCTCTTAGTAAACATCCAATTTTATTGCTGAAATGTCATGTTTGTATGATTTTTCATCCATTTTTTAACATGTATTCTCCTTCTTCTTTATTATTATGGTGAAGTACGGTACGCATCAGAAGTAAATCCAATTCAGTATCAGGGAGGTGTTTTTTGTCTTTGAGCTCGCAGCGGGTAACTGAATTATCCAGTTCGCGGCAGATAAAGTTATGAATGCGTTTAAAACGTGGGCTATACTCCGTTTCGTCAGCGTTACGCTTGATGGCAAGCAGAGTCTGTATTTCCTGCATCAGCGCTGCGTCTGTAACAGTTCCGGCCAGTAGGGTGTCGAAGCGCATTGGGGGGATACCTTTACCCGCTTCGATCCAACGTACCGCCAGCAATGGGCGTAGTACATAAAGGTATTTTTTCAGCCGAATTTTCTCGCCTTTTAGGTAACTACGAAAGTTTTTCTTTGCCATTGACAGATAGTGATATCGCGCTCTGTTGTTGGAGAAATAGTCTGGTAATAGGGCACGTAGTGCCGCCATGAACTCCACGTCTTCGTAGTAGATTACCGGTGAGTCTGCCCACTCCATCAGTGTCGGGTTGGCTCGTTTCAGCAGCCCTAAAGTTTTACGCAGTTCCCAACCACAGATATCCAGCTCGTTACTGATCGGTAGTTCAATGACATCCCGAGAGGGATCGACGCGTAAGTACCATGATGGCGTATGTACATAAATAAAACGTACATCGTAATCACTGTTTGTCGAGGCAAATCCCCAACCACGGCTACCTGATTCACAGGCGTAGAGTATTTGTATTTGCAGCTCTGTCTCAAGTTGCGCCAGTTTTTGGCATATGTGTTGCTTCATGATGTCACTGATACCAAATTTTTCTTTCATCTTGATTATCCTTTTACGCAAACCACTTGACGCAGGGTGTGAACGATTTCTACTAGTGAAGACTGAGCGGCCATTACAGCCTCAATGTCTTTGTAGGCCATCGGAATTTCATCGATGACGTCGCTGTCCTTGCGGCATTCCACGTGTGCCGTGGCACGCTTCTGATCCTCTATTGTGAAGCGTTTTTTCGCTGCCGTGCGGCTTACTGTTTGGCGTGGTCATTAACTCGTAATCGTTTGTTATCACATTGTTCTCCTGATTACTTAGCCGCCACCATTATTATATACCCGTCATCTTTCAAGTTGCCTCTTTGTTGGCTGCACTCACTCACCCCGGTCACATAGTTATCTATGTTCCCGGGGATTCGCTCCCTTGCCGTCGCGATCCATCTTGAAATCCATAGGGTATAATTTAAAGTAACGGATATTTTTCCTTTTTAATCAATGCTTCTGAATTTATTTTTTATCTTGGTCTTCTTTTGAACCATTAGGAAAACATTGTAAATAAAAACTTTATTCCACTATTAATATAGTATTATGTTTAATGGTAATTGCAATTATTTGATTTATTATTTTGTTGAGTAATGTTGAAATTGTGATGCTAATCTATATAAAAATGTGTTTGTAAAAGCATATATGAATTTATTATAGTTTTAAATTGTGTTGATAATTGTAAAGGAAATGTAAAACAATTAAATTATTTAATATTATGATACTGTTGTAATAGTATGTTTATATACTATTCAAATGGATGTATATTTGTGCATAATTATCATGTGGATGTGAAGAATTATTAAATGAGTAACATTATCTTTTGATGAAATAATATTTCTATGGTTGGAATAAAATGACAGTCTGAATTTAATATATTTTTTGAAAATATCAATATGTGTAGTGTATAGCCGATAACGTTTTTATTGATTTATTCTTGTGAAATTTTATTTATATCTCATTGATATAAATATTTGTAATCTATTGTTTTTATTGTATTTTTTGTTTGATTTATTTGCATTGTCAAGTGTGGAAAATAAACTTATACACTATTTATAACTGATAATTTATAATGAGTTAATGATTTCTTATTGTTTAAATATGTGTAAAAATAGTCACAAATTATTATTCTATTTGTCATTAACTAGATGAGTATATATGGCTGTTATCACTTTATAAGTGTAGGTAAATTACGGTTTTTTATTCTTTATTTGGTTTTTATATTCTTTTATTTATTATTGATTTTAATAATATCTCAATTTTCAATTGAAAAGCATGATATTAAAAATATTTAGTAAACATTTTTTCGGATAAAAAAAGAGTTTTGTTAATAATTTGTGGAGTACAACAAAATAAACAGGTGTTAAATTGTGTGATGATTTATTTGTCTTATTGTCAATCTTAACGAGATAATTAAAAAACTGCCCTTAATAGTTATTTTTTCCTATTCATAAAGGGGTTAATTATCTTCTTTTTCCCAATATTGCTTGCATTTTAATTTTAATCTCTTCATTAAAATTGTGCGGAAATTATCCGCGCAATTTGATGTTGTATTGGGTAATGTGAATTTATGTGTCAAATTAGCCAATTAATTTTGGCTAATTTGGCGATTATTAATCATCGTTAATACTTGCCAGCACATTTCCTGCCTGTTGATAACCGCCTTCTTCCGCATAGATAACGATTTTCCCAGAACGATGTGCGATAAGTTGCGTTTCCATTTTCATTGCTTCCATGACAGCAATGACATCACCTTGTTTAACTTCATCACCTTCCTGCACATACCAGGATTGTAAAACGCCGGATATTGATGCTAAGACGGGATTTGGTACCGCTATTGTCTCCTCAGCTTCATTACCTTTGCTCTCGGTGATGAAATTTTGCTCAGAATCAGGCAATGAAAGCCCTTTTAATAATTCGTCTGGTAGCCCTAGTTCATGCCGACGGCCGTTAATTTCAATAAAAGTACGTGTTACTTTTTCTTGATAATGGTTTTCCTGACGCGGAGATATTTTTATATCATTGATAAAATCAGTTTCGATCCAACGTGTATGGATGTTAAATGTGTCATCGGAAATAAAATCAGGATGCTCCATTACTGCTCGATGAAAAGGCAATACTGATGCAACGCCTTCAATGCTGAATTCTTGTAATGCACGTCGCGCACGGGCAATAGCTTGTTGTCGGGTTGGTCCGGTGACAATCAATTTAGCCATCAGCGAATCAAAAGTGTCAGGGATGGTGGAACCTGCTGCAACACCAGAATCCAATCTTATGCCTGGGCCGGAAGGAGGAGAAAATACCGTCACGGTTCCGGGCGTCGGTAAAAATCCTTTACCTGCATCTTCGGCGTTAATACGGAACTCAAAAGAATGGCCTAAAGGGATCGGTGTTGTTGTCAATGATAAAGGTTTACCTTCAGCAATCCGGAATTGTTCTATCACAATGTCGATCCCTGTAGTTTCTTCGGTGACAGGATGTTCAACCTGCAAGCGAGTATTCACTTCCAGAAAAGAAATTGTGCCGTCTACACTGAGGAGAAACTCCACAGTACCGGCTCCGATATAACGGGCGGCGGTGCAAATATCTCGTGCCGCTTGATGGATACGCTGGCGCTGATGTTCGGTCAAAAATGGCGCCGGCGCTTCTTCTACCAATTTTTGGTTACGCCGTTGCAGTGAACAATCACGTGTACCAAGTACCACTACATTGCCATGTTTATCAGCCAGAATTTGCGCTTCAATATGACGAGGTTTATCCAGGAACTGTTCAATGAAACATTCTCCACGGCCAAAGGCCGCTGTTGCTTCACGAACAGCTGAATTGTAGAGTTCGGTGACTTCATCAAGCCGCCATGCCACTTTCATGCCACGTCCACCACCGCCATATGCTGCTTTGATTGCAATTGGCAGGCCATATTGTTCGGCAAACGCCAGTGCTTCCTCTGCGTTTTTCACCGGTTCTTCTGTTCCTGAAACCTGTGGTGCGCCTACCTGTTGGGCAATTTTGCGTGCTTTAACTTTGTCACCCAGAATATCAATTGTCTCTGGTTCAGGACCAACCCAGATCAATCCCGCATTAATAACGGCACGGGCAAATTCTGCACGTTCAGCCAGAAATCCGTATCCGGGATGTACCATGTCGGCACCTGAACGTTTCGCAATATCCAATAATTGGGGAATATTAAGATAAGTATCTGCGGGGCTGTTTCCGCCTAAACTGTAAGCCTCATCAGCCAATTGTACATGTTGTGCATTGATGTCCGAATCAGCGTAGACGGCGATAGATGGTAAACCATAATCCCGGCAGGCACGGATAATACGGACGGCGATTTCACCGCGGTTAGCAATCAAAACTTTTTTTATGGGATGGTTTTTAATATTCATAGTCATTGTGATGCTCAGAGCGGCAATCGCTCTCTTTTATTTCGTGAAATTCAGTGATGGGATTGAAGCGAATACGGGCGTTGACAGAAATTTGTCCGGCAAGATCAAGATGATAGCTGGCAACGGAACCAATCACGGGGTAACCGCCGGTCAAAGGGTGATCTGCTAAAAACAAAACCGGTTGACCACTGGCGGGAACCTGAATTGCGCCGGTGGTCGTTCCCTCACTCGGTAACTCTTTATGGTTAAGACGCGACAGTGGTGTGTTGCCATACAGACGAATACCGACTCGATTAGATTGTGGTGTAACCTGCCAAAGTTGGCTTTTTAGCAGGGATAACGCTTCTGTTGTGAACCAGTCAGTACGTGGCCCCAGAATGATATCCAGTGTAATGATATCGTCAGAAGTAGGCATATTAAAAGCCGGCCTTTCATCCATTGATACCGCGCAACCCTGCGTCACAGTAAGAATATCCAAAATATCGCCTATAGCGATTGGCTTGGGGCCAATGTGTGCCAGCGTATCGTAAGAGAGGCTGGAGAGAATAGGTTGCTTGGCAAAGCCGCCACGCACAGCCAAATAAGAACGCACTCCCGCTTTGGGCGTTCCTAGTGTCACTGTATCACCTTCACTCAGATCAATAGGCTGATAGCCATCAACCTGAAACTTTCGGCCAGATGCTGTTTGAACAGTGATTGGGCAGTCAGCACCTGTGACAGCGATAATGACATTGCCATGAGAAATAAAGCTTAATCCTCCTTGCACAATTTCCAGACATGCGTTATCCGAAGGATTACCGACGATCCGGTTGGCACTTTTCAGCGCGGTTTTATCTAGTGCACCGGCAGCGGAAATACCTAAACTAGCTTGCCCTGAACGCCCTAAATCCTGAAAAAGTGTTTGTATTCCAGTGGTTAGGATTTCCAGCGAGGAGCGTTTATCAACCTGTGAAGATAGAACGTTCTCTATGGGGGCAACAGGGGTTTTGGGTTTAGTGATAGAGATTGCTGCGCCTTTGCCTTGATCTCTGAAACGTACCCGGAAACCGGGTTGTAACAGGGAAGAGGGAGAACGCGAGAGATCCCACATGCGCTCTGGCGTGATACCGATGATTTGCCAACCTCCCGGACTGGCTTGAGGGTATATCCCACTGAATTCTCCAGCCAGACCAACTGATCCCGCAGGGATGCGGGCTCTTGGTGCCATTCGCCGAGGAACATGTAAACAGTTTGAATCTGCGACTAAATAGGCGAATCCGGGGGCAAATCCGGTAAAAGCAACAGTGTACTCACTTTCTGTATGTCGCTTGATAACTTCCTGTGTGGTGATGCCGAGAGTTTCCGCCACTTCAATCAGATCTTCACCATTGTAATACACCGGGATTTCAACGAGTTTCCCTGTTGTCCTATCCAGTGTATTCAGGTTGCGCCCATTGATTTCTCTGGCAAGTTTGACGGTGGAAACAACATTGGGACGAAATCGAATCAACAGTGTTCTGGCTGCCGGAATAATTTCTTCTACGCCAGCAATGGGGCAGGCGTTAAGTGAATCAAATAACGCCAGCGTTTCATTCAGATCATGAAGCTCGACAATAATGGCACCTAAATTAACAGGTAAAAAACGCACTAGGTACTCCTGAGCATAATAAGAGAACTGCCACTTGCTTAAATAAAGGAGCGTACGGTGATCCCGGCTTGTTGCAGGGTTATTTTCACCTGACGTGCCATTTCTACCGCATCTGGGCTGTCACCATGAACACAGATGGAATCTGCCTGAATACGGGTAAAGCTACCATCAATGGCTTCAACTCCCCCTTCGGTCACCAATTGCAACATGCGTCGGGCAACGAGATTAGCGTCATGAAGCACAGACCCTTTTTCCCGGCGGGAAACTAGCGTGCCTTGTGGAGTGTAAGCTCTGTCAGCAAAGGCTTCCGCAACGGTACGCAAGCCTTTTTCCCTCGCTAAATCCAATAGTTTTGAGCCGGCTAATCCAACCAGCGCTAAATTGTCATCCACTTCGCGAATCGCTGTAATAACGGCAAGGGCTTGGTATTCATCATGGGCAATGGTGTTATACAGTGCACCGTGCGGTTTAACATAACTTACGGTGGTTCCTGCCGCCGCTGCCAAACCTTTCAACGCGCCAATCTGGTAAATAACATCCGCGATCAGCTCATTACTGGAGATATCCATATTACGGCGACCAAATCCGACAAGGTCTGGATAAGACACATGAGCACCAATAATCACTTGATTTTCACGGGCAGCTTTTAAAGTTTGAAGTATCCCGGCGGGATCACCGGCATGAAATCCACACGCTACATTGGCACTGGTGACAATGCTCAGCATGGTATTATCGTCACCCATTTTCCATTGACCAAAGCCTTCACCAAGATCGCTGTTTAAATCAATAACGTTCATAGTCGTAACCTTAATAAAATGATATTCAAAAAAGCAGTGAAAAATTTAGAGTGCTTATAACTCTATAGATGGTAATTTCCGCTACCCCAATGGGCGTTGAATTAATGTGTTGTACCTCCACCAATAACCATGTCCTCACTGTTATTTAATGCTTGCTTGATAGCAATTTTCAGTGCTGTTGTTATTGTTTCCAGAGCCATACTTGGCGTACCGGGGTGTTTTACCGCCTGTTCAGGCAGGTAGGGAATATGGATAAATCCACCACGTACTTTGGGATAAGTCAGTGCCAGATGGTGTAGTAGGCCGTACATGACATGGTTGCAGACATATGTCCCGGCACTCTGTGAAATCGAAGCAGGAATCCCTGCGGCTTGCAGGCCACTGACGATCGCTTTGATCGGTAGGGTGGAGAAGTAGGCCGCAGGGCCTGCTGCCACGATAGGGGTATCAATGGGTTGATTGCCCTGATTATCGGGAATACGTGCATCGTTGATGTTAATCGCTATGCGTTCCAGCGTGATATCTGGTCTGCCGCCTGCTTGTCCCACTGCAATGACGAGTTCAGGTTGTATCTCATCAATAGCTGCGTACAGATAAGTTAGAGAAGTGTTGAATACACATGGGAGCTGGCGTGTCTCAATATGTGCTCCAGATAGCTGTTGGTTTTGCAATTGTCTGACCGACTCCCACGATGGATTGATGGCTTCACCGTCAAAAGGTTCAAAAGCGGTAATCAGAACGGTTTTCATGGGATCTCTCCTTACAAAAACATCAAAAAATAGAGCAGAAAAACATTGGCAATCAGCAGCGCTATTCCCGTGGGAATTTGTGCTTTAATGACCGCATTGCGATTTGGTAATTCCAACAGAGCGGCAGGAACGATATTGAAGTTTGCGGCCATTGGGGTCATCAGTGTACCGCAATAGCCTGAGAACATGCCGATAGCGGCCATGACCGCTGGATTACCGCCATGTTGCAGTACCAGAATGGGAATGCCGATCCCGGCGGTAACAATCGGGAACGCGGCGAAAGCGTTGCCCATTATCATTGTCAATAACGCCATGCCGAGTACGTATGTCGTTACCGCGATCAATCGATTATCCACCGCTAAATAATGTTCAGTCAGGTGAGAAATTGCGGTACCGACACCGGCTACGGTAAATAATAGCCCTAGCGTCGCTAATATCTGTGGCAGGATAAACGCCCAACCGATAGCATCCAGTAGGCGACGTGCTTCTTGGGTTGATTGAGCTACGCCTTCACGGGTCATTCTCAATGCAACGCCATATCCGACTAAACAGCCTACCGTCATGGAAAACAGTGTTACCAGCGTGGCATGGTTGCCGCTACCGAACAGTGCTTGTTGTAACCCAGGGACGTGGTTAAACAGTAATACGCCGATCACGGTGACGATAGGTATCGCCAGTGCGGGAAGAAAGAGACGATTACCCAAACGGGAGGCACTTTCCTGCCGTTGCTGAGGTGTGCGTTGATGGTAGCTGCCCAATCGCACACCGCCAAAACCTGCCGTCAGTGCCATCAATACGACGATTAGCCCGACACCGATATGTAGCATCTTTTGGGCCTCGGCTTCGTTGTCTGCCCATAGTGCTATTACGCGATAGCTCCAGTCGCCTACTAGAAACACGATGCCATATAGCGCCCAGAACAGGCTGGTGGTCAAGCGGCGAGGGTTGGCGTGATCACGCCAGGACATCACCGCTACGGCCAGCAGAACTGTGCCGGCCAGCCAATAAAGATACTGTTGCTGAAACATTACTCCACCTTACTTCGATTTTTGTCCATACCATTCAGTGCTGCCAGTTTGGTTGCGATGTGGTGGTCAAGACGAGACAAGCGGAAAGCGTGGATCAGGAAGGCACAGATGGCGGTAGGGAGCCCCCACATAGCGATATGTAGCGGTTCCGTTTGGATGCCGCCAGACTCCAGCATAAAGTTATGCATAAAGATGATTGCACCAAAAGCGACGAAAATATCCTCCCCGAAGAAAAGGCCAACATTGTCGGTTGCTGCTGACATGGCCCGCAGGCGATAACGTACATCGTCAGGCAGGTCATGATGACGGTTTTCCGTAGCCCCTTCTACCATTGGCGCCAGTAATGGACGCACCATTTGTGGGTGTCCTCCTAAACTGGTCAGCCCTAGCGCAGCGGTTATTTCACGAATGAACAAATAGATGATTAGCAAACGTCCGGCGGTTGCTGTTTTAATATTGCTAATCCAGGTTTGAGCTCGTTCTTTTAAACCGTGCCGTTCTAAAAGGCCGATAGTTGCCAGCGGCAACAGCAAAATCAATGGCAAATTTCGGGTATTAAGGAAGCCGGAACCTAGCTTTTCCAGAATCGCTGTGATCGGCATATGTGCGGCCAGCCCGGTGATGATCCCTGCGACAATCACCACCAATACCGGGTTAAACCTGAGTAAAAAACCCACGACAATAACCGCTATGCCAATCAACGGCCATAGATTCACCATCTGTTGCATGTTGTGTCACCTCTGTACATGAAAATAGCTGTCGCCTGCTGTGTCGTCATAGGCTGAATTCCTGTGTGATAGATAAATGTATATCTAAGCAATATGCGTACCATCGTTGGATAATTTGTATTTATTGTTAAATAATTGTTTTTGTATTGTTGAGCAATAAATAGAGTGAGGCGAAAGAATAGGCAAATGAAATTATTTTTTAGTCATAAAAATAAAACGTAGATCACTTTTTACAATAGTGATGCTCTATGGTGGTGCGCTGAATGCACCATCATGAGGCAAGTTTAATTAACCTCAGCTTCGTTTAAAAATAGCGATATCACAATCCCGTAAATTCAAGCTCGGTTTTTTAGGTTGGAATGTATAAGCAATTAGGCCAGCGACGATTTCCAATAAAAAACCGAGCTGACTGCGGTGTCTTGAATGCGCTATCTGCGAAATATTTTTAAGCTGATCCACGACCGTTTCTATCAAAAATCTCCTTCTTAGCATCAGTTTATCCCAGAGAGATAACGCTTTTGCCTTCATGTTACTACGGACATGAGTGATTAACGTTATTCCTTCTGCTTCCAGTTCATCGCACAAAGCCTGCGACAAATACCCTTTATCGCCATATAAACATCCGGTTAATCCTTGTACCAGCGCTTTGACGGGATGGCGATCATCCTTATTTCCTGAGGTCAACTTCACTGCCAGAAGTTCACCACAATCATTGATAACCCGATGAAGTTTAAAGCCATAAAACCAGCAGATACTGGTTTTCCCTCGCTGTGCGACGCCCTGAAATACGCGATGACGGGGAATACGGAGATTGTGGCAAACGGCAATTTTGGTTGAATCAATAAAAGCGATCCCCTGGGTTTCAGCCTTGCGTGACGAAAGAAAAGCACAGAGGGGAATGAGCGCCCTTTGCTTCAAGGTTAACATCCGGGTGTAGCTGACCAATTTGGGAAAATCGGCCTGAAGATAGTGTTTAACATGCTGAATATAAAACGTTTTAAAATCACGATAATGGCTCATGTGGAATAAAATGAGGATCGTCATGACTTCACTGAGAGAAAGGGAAGCTTCGCGGCGACGTTTGAGCAAGCCATTTTCAATTAACTGTTGATGCCAGAGAGGAATAAATTTTTGGCAAAAGTCATCGACGCAGCAGTAAAGTTCTTCTAAATTAACCATGCCTGAGGATCTCCACGATTTTGTTTTCTTTGACAAAAACTTTGATCGTGTCTCAGGCACTTAGTTCCCTTCTTAAGCAAACCTCAGGTTAATTATGGCGCTGAAAACAGTGGATAGGGAGGGTTATCGTTTTTCCACCTTTCGCGTGCGTGCAGATAGCCGCCGGGGCCTGATAATGCCAGCATCTCTGACGGTCGGTTGTGGTATAAATCCGTTTTTCTCCCTGCGGGCAGACATAACAATTCTGCAACTTGTCATAGGTAAAATGTTTCTTCTGAAAGGTATTCGGCCAACGATAACCCATGATGGGGATAATGCCAGACATTTCCGTCAGGTAACAAACCGGAATTAAATGTTAATATTTTTAACAAGTTATATTGACAATGAATGATACCAAAGCTACTGTGTGTTTCGAGTTTAGGTAGATAAAAATATTTAATATAATCACCGCTGTAAAAGGAAATCATAAAAACTCTCAATCCATTATAAGGAAGATAGTAAACATGTCTTTTAAAGCAAAGCCCGATGGTCATCGAGTTATTCTTGATGGCGCGGATGTCGGTAACTTTTGCCCGGAAACCTCGTTACTAGAAAATTTTGATAAATACAACATCGATATTCCCAGTTTATGTCGAGCAGGAAAATGCGGCTGTTGCAAAATGATGTTAATAAAAGGTCAGGTGCGTCATGGGAAACAGAGCGCATTAAGCGAAGATGAACTAGAAGAAAATATAATTCTGGCTTGCTGTGCCTATTCAGAATCAGATATCGAAATCGAACTTTATTGAGTAAGGACTATTCTATGAGTCTTATTGAAACTACATTAAAGAAATGGGATCGCTCTGCTATTGTCCGTTCCCGTCCTCGCCGATTACTTAACGAACAAGACCATCATTCTACCCTTTTCTTTCCTCTTGAACGTCTTCCTCTGTGTACGCACCCGCAAGTCGACATATTAGGTGATGAAGCGCTGCGATATATCCAAGTACAAATGCTTTATCACTACTTGAGTGGCATAGCTAACATTGAACTGGATATTATTAACGATTCCAGTTACAAGCTTTACAAAAATGTTGTCGGTGTTTATTTCCCCACCGAGATGCGTCTAGATGCTCTAACTGTAGTAGTGGATGAGTCATATCACGCACTTGTCGCTCTGGATCTGATTAACCAAGTCGAACAGATGACAGGCGTTGTCCCTCTGCCTATGCCCAAAGATACGGAAGCTTCATACGCGCTTGCGATGGCGCTTGAACAATCAAGCGATCAGCTACGTGAATTGCTGCGGCTGGTATGCGTGTCTCTTTCTGAACAAGCGCTAACGACCGACCTGATCGATGTTATCAATAATGAAGATATTTTCCCGTCATTCTATTTGGTGATGAAAGATCATGTTGCCGATGAGGGCCGTCATGCACGATTCTTTCAACAGGTTCTAGGCCATATCTGGTGTCACAGTGACTCGAAAATGAAACAAGCGATGAAAACGCCAATTATAACATTTATTGAAAGCTATACGACAGATGTCATCGCTAAGGATTTTGGTACGCAAATTTTGCGACATTTAAATATGGAAGAAGCAGTCATTGCCGCAGTTATTAACGATACCTATCCTGAAACCACAGCCAAACCTTGGGAAACAAATAATATCGTCACAGAACAAATGTTATTGGCATTGGAAAAATCAGGTATCCTTGCCGAACTACCAATAGCTAAAGCAACACACGCGTAATCTTAACGCATAAATTGAATTAATGCTGAGGGTCATTTTTATGCTCCCAAGGGAATTTATTGTTCATAGGAAGTAGGGATGGAATTGCTGAATATTGGATATATTGGCGATAGCGCTAGTGGAAAAATAATTACCGAAGAAATCCGTGAGTATGGTCATAAAGTCATTATACTTGACTCAATAAACAAATCTGAAAAAAAATTAAATTTAATTATCACAACAGAAAATCAGGCATCCGTAATACAATTACTTGAAAAGCAATCAGAATATCTGATAATCATAGCCTCAAATAAAGAAATTATTAAAGACTTTGATACCCTACAAGCTCAAGAACGTTTATCTCTGTACTTTACATCGCCGGGCAGATCCGGTTATTTGTGTGGACATATTTCTCGTGAAAGCCATAGCGCGGTGGAGAGCTACCTTGAGAATATTAGGAACAAAATTACTGATATTGTTGTAGGGCTATCGCGTGGTGAACTTCCCATAATTCAAGATACACCGTATTGCCTCGGACGAAAATTCTATGCTGAAGCGCCAACCCGTATTCGTAGCCTGATTTCCCTCTTATTACAGCGATTGGGTGACCAGATGCAAGGGATGTGCGCGAGCGATCTCAGTCATATGATCTGGTATCCCAATGCTGATTTTCATATAATCCCGGCAACGGAGGTCACATCTGACAATCGGTATCTGACTCACTTTTTCTTTAACGAAACTGGGGTACTTAAACATCATAAGTATGCTAAATCCGGCGTAATGATAAGTGTCGTGGCAAACGAGGACGGAACACAGCTCACCGTTTGTGGTGACGATATACGTTTTAGCCATTTTACGGATTATTTGGATGCATTAGTGTCGCCGACCATTGACCCTATTAGTGCCCCTTTCGTAACTCAGCCTGATGAATTATATCGTCTGAGTGGGTTTAACGAAACCGATGATCCGAGCCTCTTGTCCCAAGATATTACCACGCTGTTTAATCACCATGCCAAGATACATCCAGAACTCACCGCGCTGCATGCAGACAATCGCAACTATAGTTACGGCGAACTTAATCAAGCATCAGATCAAATGGCGTGTTGGCTACTTGAGCAGGACAGTAATAATGGTACGTTGGTTGCGGTTGCGATGCAAAAATCAGCGCTATTGCTGATTGTCTTATTGGGTATTCTGAAAAGCAATAAAACTTACGTTTTGCTTGATCCCCTAGCGCCGAAAACACGCAATCAAAACATCCTAGATGACGTGCAGCCAACACTTATTTTGGCAGATTCATCGCTAAAAGCAGGTAATGCCCCTTGCATATTACCATCGGCTATCAATTATCAAGAACTGCATGTTTCTGTAAGTGACCTTCCTGCAGCAAATAAAGATTCATTGGCTTATGTGTGTTACACCTCTGGCACGACTGGCAAACCGAAAGGCGCTATGATTACCCGAGAGGGACTAAGTAACGTTGCACAAAACCACCGTGATTTTATGCGGCTAGGTATAGGCAGCCGTGTGTTGGCTATTGCATCACTTGGTTTCGATGCATTCGGTTGGGATGTTTATGGTGCACTCGTCAGTGGTGCCACATTGTATTTAGCTTCAGCAGAGCTGCATACTAACATTGGTGCACTGCATCATTATTTGGCGCAGCATGAGGTTGAGCATGTCACCATTACTCCGGCCATACTGGAACTTTTACCACGTGATGTCTGGCAAGGCTTACGAAGCATGATCGTTATGGGAGATGCCCCCCCATCAGACGTAGTTGCCTGGTGGAGTGATCGCACACGTTTGTGCAATGGCTACGGACCCACAGAGGCTACTATCGCCACCTCATTGTGTGAATACCGTCCTGGAGTTGTATGGAACTGTATTGGTACACCATTGAAAAACTACCGTTGTCATATTTTGGATGCATACCATAATCCAATGCCCGTGGGCTTTGAAGGTGAGCTATACATCGCTGGTAACGGTTTGGCACAAGGTTATTTGCACCAGCCCACGCTGAGTGCTGAAAAATTTGTCACTATGTGCCTGCCATATATGCCAAATGAAGAGCGTATGTATAAAACGGGGGATATCGCCAAGTGGGATGAGCAAGGTAATATCATTTTCATAGGACGCAGAGATCATCAGGTTAAAATTCGTGGTGTGCGTATTGAAATCGGTGAGGTGGAAAGCGCCCTACGCAGCCATCCACAGGTAGAAAGTGTTTGTGTTGTGGTCAGAACGCAATCTGTCGATAAAGGTAAAATTTTGGTCGCCTTCGTGCAATCGACTTCGACAGAATTAACGTCAGATACTCTTCGCCACGCAATGGTGACATTACTGCATCCCGCAGCTATTCCAACCTCATTTGTTTTCTTATCTTCGCTACCACTGACAATTAACGGTAAAGTTGCCCGCCAACTGTTAGAAAACTGGCCGCTTGACGATCTAATTCATCGTATCGCCCAGCCGGAAACCGAAACGGAAACCATTCTCGAACGGATTGTGGCAAATGCTATTGGGTGCTCACATGCTGATGTTAACCATGAGTTTATCAATCTTGGTGCTCATTCGTTGACTATGAGCAAAATTGTAGCTCTTACTGCGCGTGATCTCTGTTGCCGCTTGAATATCGCCGATATTTTTCAGCACAATACAATTCGTAAACTGGCTGAATATATTGAGAACAAGGCCGTCGCAGCAGAACGCTCCATTGTAATTACAGAGGAACGACGCGCATTGCTGAACCCACAACAAAACCTATTGTGGTACCTGAGTGCGCTTAACCCCGATGATTGTAGCTACAATCTCCCAATTGCCGTGGAAATTCGCGGTCATTTAGACCTCATAAATTTTGAACATGCGGTCAACTTAGTCTATGAAAAACATGAAAGCTTACGAACCCAATTTACCGAGGTGAACGGCTTATCCTATCAGTATGCACAGCCGCATATTCCAATAAACCTAGCCGACCATCGCGTAGATGGGCAAAAAATGCCGCTTGAAAAGCTAGTGAAATCACTGTGTGAGATGCCTTTCAATATTATGCAACGGCCTCCCGTCACACTACGCTTGGTGCATTACCATGACCAACACCATGTACTGATCTGGGTGAAACACAACATTTTGACCGACGCTTGGAGCGAACAACTGATCCTCAACGATCTGTGGCAACATTACAACGATTTGTGCCTTGGCGTACAACATGCACCTCTATTGCCGCAGATACAGACCATCGATATCGTCAACAATAGTGCGGAGTTTTGTACTCAAAACGAGATCACTTATTGGCAACAGCATCTGGAATGCTGTCGTGAACTCGATTTTCCCTTGGATAAGCTTCGCCCGCTGATGCCGACACACGCTGGCGATCGCATACGCTATCCACTGCAAGCCGACATTGCCATACGACTGGAACAACAGGCTAAAACATTAGGTGCTACGCCTTTTGTCTTGCTTATGGCCGCATTAGCTTATTTACTGAGCAAATATACTCAGCAGCAAGATATTGTGATCGGCACCGCTATTGCCGCGCGCGATAACTTGGATCTGGCACAGGTCAGTGGATTCCACGTTAATACTGTTCCATTACGCACCATGTTGTGCCCACAAGACACCATCGCCAACCTGATCAACAAAATGGCGGAAACCTGTATCGGTGCCTATCAGCACCAGCAACTATCTTTTGACCGCATTCTACACCTGATCGACTATGAACGGGTGTCGAATAAAAACCCACTATTCCAGATTATGGCGATCTTGCAAAACGCTGGCGACGTGTGCCAAACGGGCCTGTATGGCTGTACGCTACAGAGGCTTCCTGTGGCATCTGGTTTCTCAATGTTCGATATGACGTGGAACTTCAATCTGACTGAGGGAAACATCACTATAGAACTCGATTACGCCAGTGAGCTTTTCTACCCTGCGACCATGCAGATGATACTGGATAACTATGAACAGGTTTTGGAACAACTGCTCACCCTGCCCAATTCTGCCGTCCTTTCTACCGTTAACCCGCTCTGTGCTGCTGAACAGCGCTGGTTGTTACAACTGGCTAGCAATCCGGTAGCAAGCCAACGCGGTTCGTTGATTGAACAAATCCACAAACTGGCGCAAACACAACCGCATAATATCGCCGTTAGTTGTGAACAACAGCAGTACAATTATGGTCAGCTATGGGATGTGTCTGAACGTATCGCCAACGTGTTGCAGTCCATTGATAGCCAGGCGTTCTCTGTTGGCATCATGATGGAGAAAAATTGCCGCGTTGCCGCCCTGATACTTGGCGTGCTTAAGGCAGGCAAACATTATGTGCCAATTGACGTTCATTATCCGGCTGATCGCGTAAGTTACATGGTTGAAAACGCACAGACCCGGATATTGGTCACAGATGGTCATCCCGAACGAGCATTGAGTCATATTAAAACCCTCAACTTTGAGACGCTGACAACATGCCCTGTAACTGATAACCCGCTGCCAACGCTTTCTGACGAGCTGCTAGCCTATATCATGTATACATCTGGTTCGACCGGGAATCCCAAAGGGGTGATGATCACCCAAGGTAACCTGAATAACTTCACTAATGACTTTGTCGAACGCCTGGCATTGGAGAGCCAAGATAAGGTGCTCAGTCTGACCAGCATCAGTTTTGACATCTTTGGTCTAGAACTGTTTTGTTCATTGGCCAGCGGTGCACATGTAGTTCTATGTCCACGTGAGACAGCGATGGATCCCGTGAAGTTGTACCACCTTATTGAGCAACAGCAGCCTCGTGTTATTCAGGCCACGCCTACCGTATGGAGCACCATTGTTAACCATCTTTCCCCATCCACAGAGCGTCCGCTGACGGTGTTGTGTGGCGGCGAGAAAATGCCTGCAGCCCTGCTGGCGCAGCTGCGGCGTATCGCTACCCAGGTACTGCAAGTTTATGGCCCAACGGAAACCACTATTTGGTCTACCTGTGCCGATCTGACACACCACGGTGATAGTGCATGTATTGGTATGCCAATCAACATGACGGATGCTTTTGTTATGGATGAAACTGGCAACCTGATACCAAGTGGCGCTTTCGGCGAACTTTGTCTCGGTGGAGCGGGTGTTTCGCCAGGTTATTGGAACAACCAGACGCTGACTGACAAGGTATTCTCGCAGAGTCAAGTGCTTGGCACCAGACATTACTTGTACCGCACTGGCGATATTGTTCGCTTTACCCGACAGGGACAGTTGGAGTATCTCGGCCGTAACGATCATCAGGTGAAAATCCGCGGTCACCGTATCGAACTGACAGAAATAGATTTATGTTTGTCTGCTATCGGAACCATTGAACAGGCGTTGAGTCTGATTGTTGGTGAAGGGCAACATGCCCGGATTGTTAGTTATCTGCAGTTGGCTCCCGGGGCAACACTAAATGAAAAAATGGTGCGTACAGCATTGAAGGCCAAATTGCCGAATATCATGATCCCTTCCGGTTTTGTGGTATTGCAGACATTCCCATTAACTAATAACAACAAGATCGACATACGCAAGCTACCTGCACCAGAAATGAACTATTCGGCTTCAGAGGACGATTATACTCCTCCAGCTAACGAAGCAGAACACAAGATGCAGCAGATTTGGCAACAGGTGCTAGCGTTGGCACAAGTCAGTGTCACGGACAGTTTCTTCAGTCTTGGTGGTAACTCATTACAAATTCCGCAATTGCTGCACGCGATCCGCCTAGAGATGGGGATCACCTTAACGATCAGGGAGTTTATTCTACACAGCCAGATCCGCGAATTGACGGTGTTGGCGCAGAGCAAGTCCGGAGAAACCGCCCATGGAACGCATTGAAATACACTACCAAGGGCGTATGCACCATATCCATCACAGAGAGCCAATTCGGCTCTCTATACGGCTATGTTTTGCGGATAACCCTGTAAACCTTTATGGTGTCACGCCGGTCAGTGATGAGCCACTCCGCTATGGCAATGCCGTAGCCAGTGTGCAATTTGGGGGGGCATGCAATGCCTCCCGTATTAGCCTAGTACCACACTGTCATGGCACCCATACTGAGTGCATTGGGCACATTTTACCTGATGTACACAATGTAGCCGACCTCAACTTTGCCCCTTTTATTGCCGCCACCCTGATCCGAGTGCCGTTACAGCGAGCCTCGGCAATGAAGGATAGCTATAACGCCAGCGCTGAAGATGATGATTGGGTGATCACCAGAGAAGCTGTTGATGATGAACTGACTCTGCTGACTTCAGATTATCTGCAAGCATTAGTTATTGCAACCGATGAACTCCCTTGGCTCCCTGATGGCGGTGGTGCCCCCTACTTTAGTCATCAGGCGATGGTACGCATAACAGAGCTGGGCGTGCAGCACCTACTGGTGGATATTCCGTCCATTGACAGGCTAAACGACGGTGGGCGGATGGATAACCACCGCTGTTTTTGGGGGATGACCGATCCCGCTTCGCCCATTGCTGAACGCCAGTGTACTTCTGTGACGGAATTGATCCACATTCCATCGCATATTTCACCCGGCCACTATTTTCTTTCCATACAGTTACCGAATCTATCAGGGGATGCCCTTCCCAGCCAGCCGGTACTATTCCCGTTTTCATAAGGTAAGAACGCGTCATGGACTACTCAAGTTATCTGCAATTAAACCAGTTGTTGGCACTCCAGCAACCTGCCTCACCTTGCAGTGAGCACCGCAATGAAAATCTGTTCATTATCACGCATCAAACGTATGAGTTGTGGTTTAAACAGTTGATCGATGAGATCCATCAAGCAATTGATCTGATTGGTGCCGGTGAAATACCAGCAGCCATCGAAGTCATGATCCGCGTTAATGCCATTGCACAAACCGTGGTAAACCAGATTACGGTCATTTGTACATTGAAATTTCATGAGTTCCAACGTTTTCGCGGTTATTTGGGAACCGCTAGCGGTTTTCAGTCTTACCAATTTGCTGGTATTGAGGCGCTTCTGGGTAAGGCAAACAGCAAAAAATTTCAGCAATACTTAGATGATGATGTTATCCAGCAAAGGCTGGCAGCAATAGTACGGCCTATTTCGCTCTGGGAGACTGTACGAGTTCAACTCATGCAGATGGGCGACCCAGCACAAAGTGAGAAAGATATCATCAAGAGTATGTTAGAACGCCCTTCCTGCGAGTCACTATTACTTAATCAGTTGCTGGATCTGGATTCGTTGTTACAGGAGTGGCGCTATCGACATGTAAAACTGGTTGAACGCACGATTGGTCAACGTAAAGGTTCAGGTGGTTCTGCGGGCTCAGACTATCTAAAGTCCACGCTTTTTAACCCAGTATTTGATGAACTGTGGGATGCAATCAACTGAATCATAACACGAAATCCAATGCACAATGGGATCGCAAGATCCCTTTTTCAAGATCACCATTATTATAATGGCAGGTAAGCCTTATGCACACTGTACACTTCCCTTTACCACGGCGTTGTCTGAAAAAACTGACCCCAGAACGTCAGGGAAAACTGCGGATAATTGCTTTCCCACATGTGGGCGGTAGTGCCATGGTATTTCAACGTTGGGGCAAACTACTGTCTCAGGATATTGAGCTATTTGCCGTACAGTATCTGGGCCGAGCAGATTTGTTACTTTACTCCCAATTGTTGTTTCCGCAAAGCACCTGTTATTGGGCACCGTTGGCTGCTTCTCAGGGGGACCGTGATAACTGGATTTATGAGCAAGATTTATCTGATTGGTGCCAGATCGCAAGCAGAGAATTTCAACAACACAGCTTTGACAGTGGGCAGTATCTGGAAGAGCAATGTAACTCCGTAGTAGCAAGACTCCATCGGTTGTTGGCCGGCCATTTAGCACCGACCAACGTTTAAATACTCAGGCGCGTTTTTTTTCACCTTTTGGCAAGGTGAGTTGCCGTTCGCTACGTACGATACTCCCTGCCAGCATCAGTGCACAAATGCTGCTAATTGTCAGTACCACGCCAAGGCGTTGCGTCAACCCTGCCAGAACCAAACCGCCCCCTAACATCAGGTAATACATCAAACCAAGGATCGCCCCCGCCGTTCCCATGCAATCTTTATAGCGCCGCAGGGCACGCGCCAGAATATTGGGAATAGCAATCCCATATGCCATCACAACCAGCATCATTGGTAAGACAAACCATACCGTTTCTTCCAGTAAGAACACTAAGATACCGCCAGAAAGCAGCAGAACACACGCCAGTGTTAGCAAAGCGGTAAATAACCAGTGCTTGGTGATCAAAAGCTTGTTAATGGCTGCGCCAAGGGCCACACCTGCTGCCAACACCAGCCCGGTATAGCCAAACCATTGCGCAGGAAGACCCAGTGTTTCAAAACGGAACGGTGCTAATTGGTAATAACTGAACATGCAGATATTGAATAGAGCGACCAACAGCGCACTGTGCCAGATGTCACCATCTTTAGTCATACGCTCCAGAGTACCGAAGAAGAAGCTTTTCACGACCTCTTGCGGGCGCGTTTCTGGCAGTTGCCATGCAGCATAAGCCAGCAACGCCGCCGCTAATATCGCCAGACCGCTAAAGACGCCCTGATAGCCCCAATAATGGGTCAGTAACGCACCGCTCAGCACGCCGATCGCCGGGCTAACCGCCATCGCTATCCCCATCACCGAAAACACTCGCGCCAATTCGTAGCCGCTGAACTGATCACGAATGGCAGTCTGGGTGCCCACCGATCCCACCGCTGCACCAAAGGCGGCCAATACCCTCGCCACCAATAATATGGTAAAACTATCGCAGAAGATCGCTAAGATCGATGCCAACATATATAACGCGAGTCCGGTAAGGATCGTAGGGCGCCGTCCAATCACATCACACATCCGCCCCCACACCACAACGCCGAGGGCAAAAGCAAAGAAGTAACAGGACAAAGTTTGCGCGGCCATTTCTGCGCTGACATGAAACCCTTCAGCGATATGAGTAAGCGCTGGGCTGTAGATCGTTTCCACCACTTGGGGAAACATCATCATAGATGTTGCTAGTGTGAGGGTAAGTTTGCGTTGCATAGCAAGTCCTGTGACTAAAGGTAAAATAGGGACACCAAGGTACCACCTTCGCTCTGTTGTCTGTTACAATATAAAAGACAAAAAATTTACATAATCGGACAGAGTATGACATGGCTTAACGCTCAGGATGCCTTTGATCCGGATTCATTCGACAATAGCGTATTGGGCATCGCAGCCGAATTAGCTCAGCATGACTCTGGCCCACACTGGCATAGGATGGGGCAACTACTGTTTAGTCAGCGAGGCTGTATGCGAATTACGCTCAATGAGAGCATCTGCATGCTCCCGCCGGGTCGTATCGCTTGGATTCCACCGCGGCTGGAGCATCGGGTGCAAGTTAGCGGTGTAGTAGGTTATCGCTCGGTGTATCTCGATCGCTCCCATTACCCTAGTCTGCCTGAATGCTTAGAAGTCCTGACTGCTTCACCTCTGCTACGCGAAGTGCTGGAGCGCATTGCCATCGCTGAGTTCGACACCAACTGGCAGCACGGTGCTACCGCTAATATTCTAGCGGTATGCCTGGATGAGATACAACTGGCTCCACGCGAATTAACCCTGCTGCCCCTACCCAGTGACCGCCGCCTGAGAAATTTAGCCGATATGGTCACAATACCGCCGCTGTACGAGCTGGCTAGTTATATCGGCGCATCGGAAAAAACCATTAGCCGCATCTTCCTGCGTGAAACTGGGCTGAACTATCAACAGTGGCGGCAACAGTGGCGGCTAATCAAAGCAATAGAGCTGCTAGCAGAGGGATACAGCCAATCTGACGTCGCTAGCCAACTAGCTTTTTCCAGCGATAGCGCTTTCGCCACCTTTTTTAAAAATATGGCAGGCAATCCTCCACGGGCATATATGGCAATGCGCGGTTAAGTTTGCCATTTGTCATAGGTAATCAATCCGACACGCTGTGTTATCCGCAGTTAGAACGGAATGTGCATTGCTCACAGAATCGCCTTGAGTAATTATCAGTTACGCTCGGCTATCACTCGGGTTGATGGTAAAAAAGAATTTACTGGGCGAACCGATATTGAAACGGTGTGGCCAATTGATTGCCAACGTTATCATCTACCACCATAACTCGATCATTTTATTGCAGCTGCTGAATAAATTAACACCAAGGCAGTGACACTGCTGACCAAATGTTGCTGGTAGCTTGGCAGTATATATTACTGAACGGTCATTATTCTTTTCAGAGTAATGGTAAAATTATTGACCTTGATGAAGTTGTGGCAGGACTGGATTTAGTGTGACGAGAATTTCGTCAGCTCTGGTTTATAACCCCAGGATAATTTATTAAAACAAAATGTTACATAGTTAGTCATTTTCGAGGGGGGCCTCCACTGGCTTCCATAATGAATCAAATCTAATTATGGCGTAGAAAACAGTCAGTGGGGAGGAATCTCTATGCTTGCTGGCAGTAGATGAATGTGTGAATATGCCTGCCATTCTTATCTTTAGCAACCGGGAGCTTGTGGTCAGGTTTGCTACATTTGGTCCGTTCTTTCAATTAATTATTATGAAAAAAGATAATTCCTCTCCTAAGACGTTAAGTGAAAAAGTAACAAATATTATCCGGCAAAAACTGATTATTGGGGAGTTATCACCCGGTCAACGACTATCAGAAGCGGCTCTGAGCGAACAACTTAAAATATCGCGTAATACATTACGTGAGGTTTTTCGTGTACTGACGCAGGAAGGGTTACTGCGATATGAACCTAACCGTGGTGTTTTTGTCGCCACACCGAGTATTGCTTCTATTATCGATATTTACCGGGTCCGGCGGTTTATTGAATGTCAGGCATTAGCGCAATCTTATCCTCTGCATCCTGCGGTTGAACATATGCGCAGTGCAATCGAAATGGCTAAACAGTGCCGTAATACTCAGGACTGGCTTGGTGTTGGAACCGCAAATATGGCATTTCATTCAGCTATTGTTGAACTGACTGACAGTGAACGGTTGATAACATTCTATGGGCATATTTCTGCGGAATTGCGTCTGGCTTTTGGTTATCTGAACGATCCTGAACTTTTTTATGTTCCCTATATTGATCAGAATGCCCATATTTTGGCGTTACTTGAGAAAGGTGAACCAGAAAGTGCGGCCTCCGAGTTAAAAAGCTATCTGGAGCAGTCAGAGCGTACGGTATTAGCGGCTTATATGCGCAAAAATCGTGCTTAATAAATGTTAAGAAAAGATAATATCTGCGACTAGATTGGCAAGTTTATTGATAAAATAAATTAATTTAATTAATATGTTTAAAATTTTTTCATATTTTGGTTTGTAACGTTATGTTTGTTTGGTACCTCTCCAGACAAAGGCGGTAGTGTCTATAAGGATCAAGGAAGTGAATGATAAGAGAAGCTATATATGCCCTTTGTGCCATGATGTTGAACTTTTTAATCCTCCCAATTACAGATCACTTGGTTATTAAAAACATAATTCATCGTATTTTTGCGGTAAGTCATATTAGTAACACGAGTTACAGGAAAACGTGACTTATAGTCCGTGGTTTGATAAGTAACATCGTTCGATACTTATCGAATGAAAAAACCTAACACTATAAAATCCCTTTTTGGACAAAGAGTTAGATATATCAGAATGGCATCTGGTATGTCTCAGGAAGCTTTTGCCGATAAATGTGGGCTTGATCGTACTTATATCAGTGGCATTGAACGTGGCGTCAGGAATCCCACGCTTGAAGTTATCAATGTCATAGCAAGTGGTTTGCAGATCGAATTAAAAGATCTGTTTGACTTTGACGCGGAGAAAAAGAGTTAGTCGACTTTAATTCGTGCATCAGTGATTTTCTCTCCAATTACGCTTTCTGAGACACTTGAAAGTTCTGTTGTTAAAAGTCGGTAATTTTCATCTCTGATTTGCACTATAGGAAATAGATGACGACTCACCTTGCTTGAAAAATGATGCGCTTCAACCAAAGGAATAACCATACGTCTTCCTGGTGTTTCAATGATGTCACTTTGTACATCAACAAACATACTGTATTTGCTTTCGCTCCGTTTGTATTGATAAACAACAAATTGCATTTACCAGTTCCTGTTTTCATCAGCAAATGAACCATATTGTTCAATAAATTGAGCAACTTCTTCCATTCCTTTGCGATTATCTGCTTTCCAGCTTTCAGCTTTGATTCGTTGAGCTTCTCTGGTCATGACTTCATTAACAAAACCTGAAATGTTTACACCGGCTGAACTCATGATCAGATAATTTTCTTTATCAACTGTTATGTTAACTCTATGCTTCATAGCACACCTCAAAAACACACTTTAAGTACATATTAAAAGTATGTATTTCGTGAAAACAAAAGGCAACCTGATTTTTTACGTTCGCATGAAGAAATGGATTGCGAACAGGAAAAGATAAATGCAAGTAATCATTATTCTTACCGAGTGGTATAAAGTAGATCGGAGCAGCTTATCTTATTGATAAACTGCTCCATTTTTATCTACAGCCACTTACTTTGTGTACCTTGAAGGCCATATTTCAGCGGGATCGCGATCCAAAGCCGTGGCAATAAGCCGTTGACCTTTGGGCCAGCGGCGTTGCAGGGTATTAGCAAGGGTAGATGATGCTAACCCTGCTTCCCTTGAAACGGCTGCTAATGATGTTCCCCGTTTTTTCAGCTCGGCGATAATGTCTGCTGGGTGCCAGTCCTGATTTTTCATTATTAATCCTCCACGTTACGGATAACTTTGATATGAAAAGGTAAATCGTTACATAGTAGACTATAAGTCACATATGATAACATAACTTACCGCAAAAAGTGACTCATAGTCCGTGGTCTGATAAGTAACATAATTCGATACTTATCGGATGAAAAAGCCAAATGCTGTAAAATTCCTTTTTGGACAAAGAGTTAGGTATTTCAGGCAATCGTCTGGCATGTCTCAGGAGGCTTTTGCCGATAAATGTGGAATTGACCGGACGTATATCAGTGGTATTGAGCGTGGGGTTAGAAATCCTACGCTTGAAATCATCAATATTATTGCGAGTGGTTTGCAGATTGAGCTGACAGACTTGTTTGATTTCAGTGCAAAGCCAAAAGGCTAAAATAGTCTCTTTCCCCTTTATTTCTTGGAAATTTTCTTATCTTTTTGTTGGAATGAATTACTGTGCTAGCCTTGATAAAGGTTGAGAAAATGGGTTGGTGGTAACTGATAAATACGATTAAGGAAATGTTATTGTGAGTAAATTGCATAAAGGCATGAATCAGGAAGCGTTTGAGAATAGTTATTTTTACGTAACTGAACTTCGGCAGTTTGCTAAATCTTTAGGAATTGCAACAAGTCACTTAAAAAAGAATGAGCTTGAGCTGCATATTCGATCACGGCTATTTGGCTATTCAGGCGATTTGCCTATTGCTATTCCTAACAAAAGAGATTGTGCTAGTCGGGATTTACTCACCCTAGAAAGTTTGGTAATAAATTATGTGAGTGACAAGCAAACTAAAAATTTCTTATTAGAACAAGTGAACCGCCAATATGGGCCATTAGCGGATAAATCCGGCCAATGGTATTGGTTAAATCATTGGCGTAAAGCGCAAATTGCCAATAATAACAAAATTACCTATGGTGATTTGGTCGAGCACTTGGCTTCTTTGAAACAGCAGGAAGGAAGGCTTCCACAGATCCCTTCCGCTCGTTTGAATAATTTTATTAGTGATTTCATTGCTGATCCTGAAAATAAAGGTAAAGGGAAAAAACAGGCACTGGAAATATGGCAGGTGTTGAAAGAAAAAAATTTACCTAAAACGTATCTTGCTTATAAACATAATAAATACCAAATTGAAGAATAAGTTTATACCCAATGGATTTCAAGATGGATCGCGACGAAGAGGCAACTTGAAAGATGACGGGTATATTGAGGGAGAACCTATATCTCCCCCAATAAATGGCTTTATTAAATGGTAATAATTTTCTGGATGTTATTTCGTTCAATTTTTATTGTCAATTTACCTGATGGTGTTTCTGACAACTGATTACGAAGATAGGTGATATCCTTAGGAAGGGCTTGTTGACCATTAACTTCCAGGACAATATCACCGTTCTTTAATCCAAATTTTTCAATATATTTCGGATCGTTGTAAAATATCTCTACTTTGTTATTAAAATAACGGATTGCAATCGTGCGGAGTAATGGACTGTCATAACGGGTAAAGTTTTTGGCGTTAAAACAGAGCAGCATTTTATTTGGAATAAACAGATAATCATCAAAACGTGAGAAGAAATTCATACCAAGATTGTAGAGATCATTTTTATTTTCGCCAATTCTCAGACGACCTACCGGCAGTTGCTGTAAATAAAAGCCATCAATCAGATACTCTTTACTACTATCAAGCCCACTAGCGGACGCGTATTTGACATTGATTCCTTCAGAAATTTTATCTTTGTGCTCTTTTTTCAGATATTCAATAAATTCCTGAGAAACATAGCTGTAATCGGCTCCGGTATCTATATTAAAAACGACATTAGAAACCTGGATTGCGGGAGATCTACCGTAGCTATCACTGTAAGGTTCACATTGTTGATAATTTAGGATTGAAGGCGCATGTCGCCATACTGTCAATGTGTGGTTCAGATTATTTATTTCCCAGTTTAACTGACGAAAAGTGTCAATGCCGAGAATACCATCCAGATCCTGACCAATGGACTGATTAAAGAGGCTTATGTCAATGCCAATCCAGGGATCAGAGCCCGGCACCGTATGGTTACCGAGGGTAATCGCCAGGGGTTGCCATAACGTTAGGTCAGCTTTGTGTAAGCGTTTTTCACTGGTTGTAACCAGTCCATCGGACAGCATACGATGGAATGTAACCGGTATTTTTGATTCTGGTGTGGTTTGTGTCAGCGTTTTTGCCAGCTTATTATCGATGAAGGTATAACTGGCGCCAGTATCCAGTAAGAATTGATATTTTTTACCGGAGATAGTGACAGGAACAATGATCGATGTTGGCTGATGGATGTCCAGCTTAGTAGAAAGGATGGGTTTATTTTCTTCTGGCATATGGATTTTTTCCATATGGCTACAGCCCGTTATCAGTGTCAGCAAGCTGGCGGTAATAATTGCCCGTGTGGCTATCTTTTCCTGTTTTTTCATAATATTAGATTCCTTTTCTAGGGGATGGAAGATAAAAATCTGGGGTCCGGTAAAACCCAACATAATGCACTGGAAGCAATAAAATGTTGTGTATGACCTAGGATAGTACGCGTTACCAGTACAGCTCAGCTTCATTGCAAATATTATTATCTGCTTTTTGCTAAAACCAAAGATAAACAATAACATCATTACATTAGTTGATGTGAAATGTAGTGAGTAATTGTTTAACTGCGGTTGAACTATTATTAATTTCAGCGGTAATGTTGGTGAAAATGTCGGCTATTAATAAATTATCTGGATGTGTTTGATTATATAGTGTATATCAATGATAACAATTTTAAATAAAAATCACTATATACCCGTCATCTTTCAAGTTGCCTCTTTGTTGGCTGCACTCACTCACCCCGGTCACATCGTTATCTATGCTCCCGGGGATTCGCTCCCTTGCCGCCGCGATCCATCTTGAAATCCATAGGGTATAAATCATTAATATTTTATTTTTAGGTATAATGTAAAGGTAATAAATATTTATTGGGTTTATATTTATATGTGTAAATTATTTTTCTGATAAATATCCAGATGATCTCAATATAAGAAAATAACACCTTTGGGCTAAAGGAATATATTGATTTTATGTCTATATCACTAAAACTCAGCATTGTCGTAGCTATTTATAATGGAAAGCGGTTTTTACCGCAGTTTTTTGTCAATTTATCTCGGCAAAAGCTAACTGATTTTGAATTAATTTTGGTTGATGATGGTTCAACGGATAATAGTCGCCAGATTATTGAGCAATATGCCGAAAAATTCCCAAAGACAGAAATTATCACTCAGAAGAATCAAGGGGTTTCTGTTGCCCGTAACACGGGGTTAGCGAAAGCCAGAGGTGATTATGTGGCTTTCCCTGATATTGATGATGTCATTTATCCGGGTATGTATAACCGGCTGTTAGAGATTGCTCAGAATAATGATTTGGATATTGCTACTTGCAACGGTCATTATGTTTATGATGATGGTCGGCCTGCTCGAAAGATTTTTCCTTCCGAGCGCCTCTCTTCTACCGTGGTTCTGAGCGGGCCAGAATGGTTGCAACAAGCACTGAGTTCACGCAAATTCCTGCATGTAACTTGGCTGAATATCTATAAACGGGCTTTTCTGACAAAACATCATTATCAGTTTGAACCGGGGTTGCATCATCAGGATATTCCGTGGACAACAGAACTCTTGTTGACGGCAAATCGGGTGCAATATATTGATGAATCTTTTTATGATTATCTGATTCACACCGCTTCGGTGTCCCATGTTCCTGCGGATGATCGTATTAAGGTAAGAACAGCACATCACTATATGAAAATCTTGGAGATGCTGAATAAGATTAATCAGCGTTATCCACAACAAGTCAAGCAGGTGCCGGCGTGTCATTGGCAGATCGCGAAAGAGGGGCTAGGGATTTTGCATACGATTAATGAGATAGAATCCTCTACGATAAAACAACAAATCGTTCATGAATTGTTTGAGCGCGGTATTTGGTCAATGATCTGGAAAAATGCCCGTGGATTTAGATTGCGTTGGCGTTTGGCTCGTCGATATCCGCGACTTAGGGCGGTGTTAAAAGCCGTTTAATAGTGAAAATAACGGCTTTAATGATCGATCGCTCCTTACCTGTGGTTATTTTCCATCTTAATCGCAGGTATCGCCGATGTTTTTCAACGCATCAATAATCAATTGCCAGAATCGCTGTTGATCGAGTTTGACTGCAACTTGGGTATGGCAATCTTCTGATGGTGGATAACGGAAATCCGCTACGGTCATTCCCACAGTTAAGGTACCATTCAGTTCAATATTGACGGGGACTTTTTGCGTTGTCATCACGGTAGGGTCGATCACATAGGCGACGGCACAAGGATCATGTATTGGAGGGCAGTTGAAACCATGTCTCTTCTGATAACTTTCACCATAGTACTCCAGTAGCTCTACGACAAACCGAGACGCTTTGGTATTGATACGTGAAATTGCTTTGATGATTTCGGATGTGGCGCGTGCTTGATGTGTCAGATCCAGACCGACCATCGTCAGTGGCCATTTTTCATTGAAAACAATATGTGCCGCTTCTGGATCGGTTTTGATGTTGAATTCTGCCACTGCGCTTCTGTTAGCCGTGTGATATCCACCACCCATTAATACCACTTCTTTTACCCGTTCAACGATCTTCGGTGCTTTACGGACGGCGAGAGCAATATTGGTTAAGCTGCCAACGGGAACCAAAGTCACCGTTTTGGGCGGATGAGACATAATAGTATCAATGATCAGATCAGTGGCGTGGCGAGGATCTAGAGTTCGAGAGTGTTTAGGCAACTTCACGCCACCCAGACCAGATTCGCCGTGAATATCCGATGCCGTTTCGAGCTCGCGAACTAATGGCCGATGACAGCCTGCGGCAAAGGGTACGCCGGTAATACCGGCAATATGCGCTATCGCCAGCGCATTGTGAGTGACTTTATCCAGTGTCTGATTCCCGACAACCGTCGTGACGGCTAATAGCTCAATATGAGGGTTACCATGCGCCAATAACATCGCAATGGCGTCATCGTGTCCCGGATCGCAATCAAGAATAATTTTTTTGGTGGTCATTTTTACTCCTTGCCAGAGAAAGTGATATAAAAAATGAGCATAATCCAGTTAAAACGTCTATTCCGTGACAAAATCTTAGATCTGAGTGGGTGCTCTCATAAATAATTAGTAAAATGCTTCATAATTGTGATTTGATTAACACATAAACGATAATTGAGTTGTAGATCCAGTTTAAGTGTGATTTTTATATAGTTTCGCTATGGAATTGGCGGGCAATATCTGCTTCGGATTTATTATTAATTTATGAATAATTGCGAGGGATTGAATGGATATTCATGTAGATAGATTATCAACAGTGATTGAATCGGTGGCAACCAGTGAATTTTATCCTAATTTACTGACTTGGCTGGAACAATTTATTATTTTTGATAACGCCATTGTTTATGCCTTTGAACAAGGTTCTTCTCCGCGTTGTTTGAGTAAAACCGAGAAGAAAAACAGTGATGCAATAAATCAGATTTATCAACAGGGTGCTTATCTGCAAGATCCGTTCTATCAAGCCTTGATAGATGGGGCTGACACTGATCTATTTACCTTACGGGAACTCGTCCCTTCAGGGTTTTATCATACTGATTATTATCTGAATTTTTATCGTAAGACCGGTTGGCAGGATGAAACGGGGGTTTTACTGAAGCTCTCTTCCCAAAGGCAACTTGGCCTGTTTTTTGGTAAGGAAAATCAGCCATTTTTCATCCAGAAACAGCATCGGAAAAACCTGAAAACGACACTGGAAATTATCCGCAGTGTAGCGCGATTACATGATGATATGACGCAGCAAACACCTGCTGCTGAAATGGCTTATCTGGATACTCAGACTCGTTATTCCTTGACTCCGAGAGAATGTGAGATTGTGGAGTTGATATTGCAAGGTAAAGGCTCACCACAGATTGCTGAGAAACTTTTTATCAGTACGGGGACGGTGAAAAACCATCGGAAAAATATTTATCAAAAACTACAAATCAGATCACAAGCAGAGCTTTTTAGCCTGTTTATGGTGCCACCTACCCGTTATTTTGCCTGAGTCACAAATGTTAAAACTGTGTTGCAAATATCCCTAAAGGGACATGGTGATGTGACTCTGCGCTACAGATAATCCGGTGATTATGTTGGATGCTAATCGGGCTATCACATGAGCAATCATCTTGATTCATTAACTTATTACGCTGCGACCAAGAAATATGATCTTCGTTTTCCTGCATTACAAGAAGATCTGGATGTAGACGTCGTGATTATCGGCGGTGGATTTTCCGGTATTAATACTGCGCTTGAACTGGCGGAAAAAGGTATCACTAATATTGCGATCTTGGAAAGCCGTCATCTTGGCTATGGCAGTACAGGTCGTAATGGTGGTCAGGTTATGGCGGGTATCGGTCATGATTTGGAGGTGATCAAACGCCATATTGGTGAGCGAGGGTTGGAAACGATCTTTCAGATCAGTAACCTGGGTGCCGGCATCATTCGTGATCGTATCGCTAAATATAATATTGATGCTGATCTCTGCCGTGGTTATGGCTATCTTGGCATGAATAAGAGGCAGGAAAAGACGTTACGTAGTTGGTTGCAAGATTTTAAGGCGGTTTCTCCTGATGAAGAGATTGAGCTTTACACTGGCTCCGATGTGAAAAAGGTGATTGGTTCTGATGTTTATACTTGCGCGTTGAAGCATATGGGGGGTGGGCATGTCCATTCCCTAAACCTGTTGCTAGGTGAGGCAAAAGCGGCGACAGACCTTGGCGTAAAACTCTTTGAGAACAGCCAAGTACTGAATATTGAATATGGTCCCAGAGTAACGGTTCGTACCGCGATGGGATCGGTTCGTGCTAATAAAATGTTGTGGGCCTGTAACGCCTTTCTTAATAGTGGTCTTGAGCCATATATTTATAAAAAGGTGGTCAACACTTATGCCTTCCAATTAATGACGGAAGTGTTGCCGGATGATTTGATTGAGAAAATCAGCCCGATTCGCGGTGCATACAGTGATATTCGTCCGGTTATTGATTACTTCCGTGTGACGAGAGAAAACCGTCTCTTATTCGGTAGCGCAACCCCCTTCATTGAGCATATCCCATCTGATTTGAAAGCCTGGAACCGCCACTTGATGCTGAAAGTTTTCCCTTATTTGAAAGATGTGAAAGTTGAACTGGCATGGGGAGGGCCGTTGTGTTGCAGTGCAAACTTGTTCCCACAGATTGGCTCTTTGCCGCAGCACAATAATGTGTTCTATGTGCAGGGATATTCAGGTTTTGGGGTCACGCCAAGCCATATCGTTTGTAAAGTGTTGGCGGAAGGGATGAGTGAAGGATCTGAACGTTATGACCTGATGAGTTCAATTCCTCATGTGAATATTATTGGCAAAGATAAGTTGCGACATCTGATGGTATCAGCGGGAAAAATTTGGCATCAGACGTCAGGGTATTGGAAAGGTCGCCGTTAATTTATTGATCTCAATAGTATTCATTGGACAATTCATAAATTATTTTATTTGGAACGAGAACATTATGATTAAATCATTTTTACTGAACAAATCCCTGCCTGAATTATTGGACATTGGTAGCGTAAGCAATCTGGGAGCGACTGTGTTGGAAGGCGATCCGCAGGCCAGTATGGCAATGATATTTGGTGAACCAACGGATAGCCTGACATGTGGTATTTTCGCTTGTACTCGTGGCAAGTTTAGTATGGTGTATCCGTTTGATGAGCACGCAACCGTGACAGAAGGTTCGGTAAAATTGACCGATGTGAAGAGCGGTGAAACCGTTGAATATCATCCGGGGGATTCCTGGTTTGCGCCGAAAGGAACGGAAGTACTGTGGGAAATCACCGCTGACCGTTTTGTGAAGCATTATCTGGCTTGTATTAGAGGTTAAAAAAACTTATACCCTACGGATTTCAAGATGCATCGCGACGGCAAGGGAGCGAATCCCCGGGAGCATAGCGAACTATGTGACCGGGGTGAGCGAGTGCGGCCAACAAAGAGGCAACTTGAAAGATAACGGGTATATTTGATAGAGGTAAATAATGAGTGATATTAACTTATTACCGTCAGTTACGGCCTTTTTGCAGCATAATCATGGACATTATATTAATGGTCAGCCGGTCATTGGTCAGGGGAGTGAAACATTTTCTGTCATAAACCCTGCGACTGATGAAATCATTGCAACGGTTAATCAAGGCGGTGAAGCGGAAGTTAATGCGGCTATGCAAGCGGCACATGAGGCATTTCATGGGGTATGGGCCCAAACTTCACCGATGGAGCGCGGTCATTGCTTGAATCGTCTGGCAGATCTATTGCTGGCACATCGGGAAGAGTTGGCGCAGTTAGAAACCCTTTGTTCCGGTAAAACCATCCAATTATCCCGTATGCTAGAAATTGATTCTTCTGCTCAATTCCTGCGTTATTTTGCCGGATGGTCAAGTAAGATCAGCGGTGAAACCCTGAATGTCTCTTTGCCCTCTTTTAAGGGTGAACAATACACGGCGTTTACCCGTCGCGAGCCGATTGGTGTTGTGGTAGGGATTATTCCGTGGAATTTCTCCATCATGATTGCCATCTGGAAAATGGCGGCTGCACTGACTTGCGGCTGTACCATTGTGTTGAAACCCAGTGAATACACCCCGTTGACCATGCTCAGAGTGGCTGAATTAGCCAAACAAGCGGGTATTCCTGATGGTGTCATTAATGTGATTAATGGTTCAGGTTCGGTGCTTGGTCCTGCGCTGATAGGTCATCCATTATGTGCTAAGGTCACTTTCACTGGATCGGTGCCAACGGGTATTGCTGTTGGTAAATCAGCAATGGAACAGGGATTGACTCGTACCACGTTGGAATTGGGTGGCAAGAACGGTGCAGCGTTTTTAGCGGATATGCCTGTTGAAAAAATTGTCGATGGTGTTTTAGAGGCTGGTTATCTCAATCAAGGGCAGATTTGTGCGGCGGCGGAACGTTTCTATATTCCTGCAAGCCATATGGATGATGTGCTGAAATTGTTGTCTGAAAGACTCTCGGCAATGAAGATTGGCTTGCCTCTGGATGAATCAACAGAAATGGGGCCGTTGGCAAACAAAGCACACTATGACAAGATCCTGTCCCTGTTTGAGCAAGCTCGTCAAGAAGGCAGTGAGATTGTTTACGGTGGTCATGCTCTGGCCGGGCCGGGTTTCTTTGTGGCGCCAACAGTGATTCGTGCTAACAGCCCAGAAGATTCATTGATGAAGGAAGAGACATTCGGCCCTGTTGGGACTTTCCTCAGCTATAACGATGAAGAAGAACTCATTGGATTGATGAACAATACTCCATTTGGTTTAGCGGCGAGTTTGTGGACCAATGATCTCAGCAAAGCTATGCGCATGATCCCGCGTATCGAAGCGGGGACTGTTTGGATCAATATGCATACATTCCTTGATCCGGCATTACCATTTGGTGGTACCAAATCCTCAGGTATTGGTCGTGAATTCGGTAGCGCCTTTATTGAGCACTATACTGAATTGAAATCCGTGATGGTTCGCTATTGATTTGATATTCGGATCAAAATAAGCAAGGCCCCTTGATTGACGGGGCCATTTCAAACCTAAGGTCATCACTGGCATTTTATCCAAGAGAGGGCTACTCAGGGCAGCAGGTTGATTGTGTACTACTCACACTATAATTCAATACTCGTGATTAATAAGGTAACGAGTGCTACGACCACCAGCACCAGTACTTTCTAAACAACCTAGCTCAACCAAATGTGTCAGGTGTCTGGTTGCAGTGGCGCGACTTACCTTCGCTACCTTTTGATATTGGCTGCTGCTAATGCCTTGCTCAAAATTGCCATCCAGCATACGGTTTAGCACCTTCGTTTGCTCTGCTGTAAGTTGAGTCTGGTCTATCCGGCGCCAAAATTTAGCTTTTTGTACAACCTGATTAATTTCTTTCAATTTATTTGTTAAGGTCTCATTCAGTATTTTCAAAAACCAAACCAACCAATCAGTAATATCCAAACCGCCATGTTGAGTATTTTCAAGGATTTCGTAATACGCTTTACGATGATGACAAATACTTACCGACATTGCATAGAAACGAATTGAACGGTTTTCGGCTTGAGCAAGTGCAAGGTCTGTTAAAAATCGGGTAATGCGCCCGTTTCCGTCTTCTAAAGGATGGATTGTTACAAACCATAAATGGACAATTGCTGCTCTGATGATGGGATCGAGCCTAGTATCTGTTCGGGATTGATTGAACCACGTTATAAATTGGGGTACTTCATCGACCATTTTTTCTGGTGGTGGCGCCTCAAGGTGAACAGTTGGCTTATCCAAACGACCGGATACCACTTCTATCATCCTTTCGCGTAATTTGCCTCCTTGTATCGGATTGAACATGGTATAGCCTTCGGGGAATATCAACTGATGCCACTTGAGTATGCGTTCAAGGGTTAAATCGGAGTGGCTATTTTCTATCACATCAAGAGCAACCTTTGTAATGCCGTCACTCTTTTCTACGATTGGATAAGGTTTTTCTTCCGTAATACCTAATCTGTTTGCCAATGATGAACGTATCGAAGCTGCATTCAGTCTTTCTCCTTCAATTTCACTTGAATAGAGTATGCTAGATAGAAGGCTATCAAGCGTTGCCTGCTTGGTGTCTTCATAATCAGATTTGCCTAATAACAGTCCCTGATTGAAATGCACATCTCGCAGTAATGGTGCAATAGTATTGACATTCCAATGGAATTCCGGCCAGTTCGGTTGTTCCCATATCCACATTTGCTTCACCCGTGAGTCAAATAAGGCTTCTATTCTACTCACCAAATGAGGCGAATAGTAATATTATTTGACTCATTCTGGGTTTTTCACTTGGTATTTTGTCAACATGAGGTGAAATCACCAATATCGGGAAATAATTAAGTCTCTGTGTGCTTGTTCTTTAGCGATCAGAATAAGCATCAAGCGTGAGAATTGTTTAATTAAAGATGACTGTTAATGGTTAATGACGATATAACTATTTAATTTGTTTTATAGTTATTGATATGTTAAAAAGATTGATAGATTTTTATTCGTAAATTAGCTTGTTGATTAATAGGAATTAACAACTCTGGTGCTTCCAATAAGGATATTTCATTTATACGAGAATACTTAATCATGGTGGTTTTAACTAATAATACTATGGTGATGACGGAGGTAAAAATAGATGGATAATCATCTCCGTTGTCGGTTTAGTGAAGGCAGCATTACCCTACCAGAAGGTTATCAAGAGCAAACCGTTAATATCATTACAGCCCCTAATGCCCCTGCATTGAACATTTCCCGTGATAGTTTGGATGAAGGTGAAAGCCTGACCGACTACTTGGTTCGTCAAAAAGAGTTACTAAAAAAAGGATTGCGAGATTGGCAATTACTTGACGAACAGCCTGCGGTTCTTGGTGACAACCTGTTATCCGGCACTGCGCTGTTTTCCCGTTATCGTCCCAAAAAAGAGCAACAAGTTTATCAATATCAGGCGGTGTTTCTATTAGATGACCGTAAGGCGCTGATTTTCACTCTGTCGGCACATCAGGCCCTATCTGAGTCAGAGCGCCAATGGCTGGATGGTTGTCTGAAGAGTTTTCAATTACCACACTGATTTTTTTGATAAGGGGATATCGCCATGCCAGAAGCTGCACGGTTGGGTGATACAATAGGCCATTCTGGCGCTTTAGCTGGATTGATTGGTGGAACGATTTTAGGAGCAGCTATCTCTGCAATTGGCGGTATTGTAGGTGGAGCGCTGTTTGCTGCGGGTATTGCGTCCTCCTGCTTGGGGGTAGGTATTCTACTTATTGGCCTGTCTGTTGCGGTTGGGATGTTGGCAAGCCATCTGGGGGAAATGGCCCGAGATGACTGTACCAAATCGGGGGCAGCGTCGCGAAGTCCCTGTGGAACAATTACCCGTGGTTCCTCTAATGTATTTATCAATGGCAAACCGGCGGCTATCGCAACCTATAGTCAGGTTGGGTGTGACAAGGATGGCATACGCCAGATGGCTGAAGGCTCCAGTTCTGTTTTTGTTAATGGTTACCCATTAGCACGGGTCGGGGATAAGACTACGTGTGATGCGGTAGTCATGACCGGTTCTCCGAATGTTTTTATCGGCGGCGGCACGAAGACTACCGAAGCGGTGACGCCAGAAGTGCCGCATTGGGCGTATCAGGTGTCTGACCTCACGATATTGGCGGCTGGGCTTATTAGTTTTGGCGGGGCAGCGGCTAACGGCCCCAGTGCTGTAAAGAAATTGTTTAGTAAAATCCCTGGCGCGGGGAAAATTGGCAGGATACTGTGCCGCCTGAGTCCGTTGGCTATTGGTGCGTCAGTAGTGGGTATCCTGATGAATCCAGTAGAAGTGGTAGCCGGACAGAAATTTCTTAATGACGACGACGAACTGGACTTTATCATTGAAGGAGAATTGCCGCTGTATTGGCAGCGTTCGTACCTGAGTAGTTATGACTATGACAGTGTGTTAGGGTGTAGCTGGAGCCTGTCTTGGGAAAGTACGCTTACGTCTATTGAAGAGGGAATATTATGGCGTTCACCACTGGGTGAAATTATCCCTTTTCCTGATGTGCCCATCGGCTATCGTTGTTTCTGCCCGGAAGCACAAAGCTGGCTGATGCATACCCCAGAAGACACTTGGGAAATTCGTGATGCCAGTGAACATATTTATCATTATCCTGAATTTGGAGCTGATAGTACCAGCCGGCTGAGCCGTATTAGTGATAACGTCGGTAATGAACAGGTATTCCATTACAACGAATTGCAGCAGATGGTGAATATTACTGGCAGTGGTAAATTAAACCTGCATTGTGACTATCTTCCCATTGAACTTGGCGGCAAATCCGTTTCCCGCCTGACCGCCGTCTGGCAGGCATTGTATAACGGCAGCCGTGTACTGCTCTGTCGCTATCACTACAATGAACATGCTCAACTGGTGGGTGTCAGCCATCGGGATGACCATCTTAAGCGCCAGTTTGGCTGGCATGAAGGGGGATTACTGGCATGGCATCAGGATGCACGTGGGTTACGCTGTGACTACCAATGGGAGCAAACGGAAGAAGCGCTGTGGCGGGTGATTTCACAGCAGACCAGCGAGGGAGCGGGTTACCGTCTGCATTATGATGAGGAACACCGTGTTCGTACTGCGCAATGGTATGACGGTACAACGACGGTCTGGACACTCAACGAAGAGCATCAGATTATTCACTGTATGGACCGTGCGGGCGTGGAGCACCATCTGTTATGGGATGAATTTGGCTTACCGACAGGCTATCGAGATGCCGATGGTAACACGCGACGGTGTGAGTGGGATAATCTGGGGCGACGGTTGAGTTTTACTGATGGCAATGGTCATCAGACGGGCTGGCAGTATCAAAATGACACTGATCGGGTGACGTTTATTTTGTGGCCGGATGGCTGCCAGAGTGTTTTTGAGTATGATGACCGTGGTCGATTAGTGAGTGAAACCACGCCACTGAAACAGACTACCCGTTACTGTTATGGTCACAATCAGACCTTGCGTCCTTACCTGCGCATCGATGCCCGGGGCGGAGAGAGCCGTTTTATGTGGAACGATCAGGGGCAGCTTATTCGGCGAACCGACTGTTCGGGCCAGGCCAGTGAGTGGGGTTATGATACGCAATACCGTGTCAGTCGCTTTACCAATGCCTTGCTGGAAACGACCCGCTATCATTATCACGATGATGGACAACTAACACAGGTTACCTATCCTGATGATTCTACTGAACGAATGACTTGGGATAGCGCCGGTCAACTGTTGAGTTACCAGCGTAACGAAAACGAAGCCCGTTACTGGGAATATAATGTATTGGGGCAGGTGGTTTGTACTACCGACCGTTTACAGCGGCAAATCCGTTATCATTACACTCCCGAAGGATATTTGGTCAAAATTGACAATGCCAATGGTGACAGTTACATCCTGACCCGTGATGCTGAAGGTCGGTTAACGGAAGAAATTCGGCCGGATGAAACCCTGATTTATTATGAATACAACGCCGCTGGATTACTCAGTACCGAAAGACGCATGGGTGATAGAGTGTTTAAGTACCCGGAGCGTCGGGTACACCACCGTTATGATGGCGCTGGAAATCTTATTCAGCGGGAAACGTATACTGATAACTATCAATATCAATGGGACAGCTTGGGGCGGCTGCGACAGGCAGAGCGCCAGCCCAATGAAGTTGGAAAAAAACTGGATATTCTGCCGAATACGGTGTGTTTTGAATACGATGCTTTGGGGCGGATAACCCGGGAACAAAATGGTGAAAATATCCTCCAGTTTGGTTATGACGAATTAGATAACCTGACGGAACTGACCTTACCGCAGGGAGAGACGTTGCACTGGCTCTATTATGGTTCCGGTCATCTCAGCGCTGTTCGTTACAACCAGCAACTGATAACGGAATTTGAACGTGATGCCTTGCACCGGGAAACCTGTCGCACACAGGGGGCCTTATTCCAGTATCGCCGCTATGATCCGTTGAGTCGTTGTATCAGCCAGTACAGTGTGCCGCAGGCTAACGTTCAGACGGATATAAAACCGGAAATCTGGCAGGGTAAACCCTGGCGGGCGTGGCATTATGACACTCAGGATGAGCTGTTCCTAAGGGAAGATCATTACCTAGGGAGGGTGAATTACTCCTATGATTTAGAAGGCCGTTTGAAAAGCGTAGATAGCACGGATAGTTATCAGGAAATGTTCTGGTATGACGGGGCGGATAATCTGCTTGAACACCCGCAATCACAGAGAGAGAGGCAGCCGGTAGGGAGCCTTACTCCCCCGGGAGACAGATTAAGTCAATGGAACAACTGGCAGTACGAGCATGATGAACATGGCAACGTGATTAGCCGTAAAAATATGCAGGGGCAGCGTTACCGGTACGATGGCGACAACCGACTGACGACAGTGGAAGAGCTGAGTATGAAGGTTGTCTATCACTATGATGCGCTTGGACGCCGTATCAGTAAGGTGGTGAAAACCGGGATTGGTGGACAGGCACGTTATGAACAAACGGATTTTGTCTGGCATGGTTTGAGGTTGTTGCAGGATCATGAGTTAAAAACCGGTAAGAGGCAAACCTACTGTTATGAATCTCATGACAGCTACACCCCGCTGGCGTGTATTGAATCAAGAGGGACCGTGCGTGAGTATTTTTGGTATCACACCGATATTAATGGTGCGCCACTGGAAGTCACGAATGAGGCGGGAAAAATCGTGTGGTCGGGGAAATACGATGCCTTGGGTAAAATTAGTGGTCTGGCGCTGGCCTATTTTGTCGATACTGATCGTTCATTCCATGATTTCAAGCAAAACCTGCGTTATGCAGGGCAATATTTTGACAAAGAGACGGGGCTGCATTTTAATACGTATCGGTATTACGCCCCGGAGATTGGCCGGTTTATCACACCTGACCCGATAGGATTAGCAGGGGGTCTGAACCTGTATGCGTACGTGCCTAATCCGGTGTCGTGGATCGACCCATTAGGGTTAGCAGGTAAAAATTGCCAAGATGTTGGTAATAAGTCTAAGAATGCTC
>NZ_CAWNWY010000038.1:0-49451 GCF_963878365.1 Photorhabdus sp. HUG-39
GGGGTAAACCGGCTTCATGACAAAAAGCGGCGATAAGGCCAAGATGATCGAGACGTTTAATGGCAGGTATGGGTGTGGACATATTCGCTTTCCGGCAAATAAAAGTAATAGATCAAAATTGGCGATTACCGTCAACCCCACCGATGTCATCAATACAAAAAACCTGTGTAAGATCACATTATTTTTAAATCAGAAATACGGTGCGGAATGACGGTTTGAGCACTGCCCAGGTTCGCTCTTTATGGCAAAGAATAGCAAATAAAATAGCCCTATTGGGATAAGCAGTAAGTGGCTTTTATACCCTATAGATTTCAAGATGCATCGCGACGGCAAGGGAGCGAATCCCCGGGAGCATAGATAACTATGAGACCGGGGTGAGTGAGTGCAGCCAACAAAGAGGCAACTTGAAAGATGACGGGTATATAAATCAGCCAGTAAATAGCCTGACTATATTAAAGATATCTCTTGATGTTTTCTCGGATAAACCCTCCTTTTCCATGGCTTAAATCCTGCCAAATTAACCGTTTTATCTCTTTTTTATTGCATTATTTTTATAGCTTACGTCTTAAAATGACGGTGAGAAAACATCTCACTTTCAGTTCATTAAAAAACTTTCCCTATCGTGCTGATTTCTTTTCAACTTTCCGTTAATGGTTAATAGGTTTCGATTAAATATCATTAACTATTCTGCTAAAAAGTGGTATTTATTATGTTAAATCAACCTGTTATATAAAAATTTAATCTCTCTGTATTCGTGCTTTTAAATGGTTATGGCAGTAAATAGGCCATCTTTAATCACTCTATACCTTTTAAAAATCTGGCATTAATGGAGTATCTGTTTTTCCCCCTTAGCTGACTAATCACCGATAAAAAGGATTTTACGACCGCTAGAAAAGATTTAATGAATGATATTTACGTTTTATAGCCTATATTTATCCTCCCCATTTTCATTAAATTGGCATTCAGTTTTCTCGTTTTTCCTGTATTTTATTTTTCAGGTTTAAAACTAGATTAGCTAATGGTATTAAAATCAAAACCCATTCTTTTAATCATTTTCAAAATCCCGTTAATCCTGTTAAATGTTTTGAATCAGTTCAGGAATATGTAAAAACTAAGGTTTTTCACCTTTAAGTCCTCAATGACGATCATTGCGTGGTTTTTGCTGGTGGTTTTCGCTGATAGTCATCGTGACTTTATGAAGGTAATCTTTGCGGATATTGGCGATACGGGCATGTATGCGCTGGATTTTGCGTTTCTACTTTTGCCAGTTATTCCCCTCCCGCTTTATGTCAGCGGGAGTACCCTTTCGAAGGAAGAGATGGCACCGTGACTTTTAGCATGGCCTCGGTGCCGCCGGTATAATCCTTCCGCTTTTTCAGAGAAAACCTTTTAATTTTCACCTAGTTTTCAATGTATATCTTAGCTATTTTCTCAAATAAAGAGCTTTTACTAACTTCCCTTAACCTTAATATATCGCTGGTAAAAGAACGTAGGAAAATAGATGTAATATTTTGTTCCATCGCATTTATCTGTTTACCCTCTTTATCCATAGTCAGAATATTATAAATTAAGTTCTCTTTTGCAATCGTTTGATGAGGTGAATTGCATGGTGATACAAAATACAATAAGTCATCTCCCCTCGGTTGAAGATAAATATGTTCATACTGACTATTCTGTTTAGGCGCTAAGTAATAGGGCAAAACTGTTTCAATCGGATTACATACCCTATTCACTAAATTTTCATCTTCCAAGGCATATTCAATATTATCTATTTTCTGATTACCGATGATTCTAGGAATTCTATCCGAGTGATATCGACTAAGACATACTTTTTCAACATTATCAAACAAATAAAAAGAATCATTATAAAGTTTTGATATTTTTTTCATAAACTTGCATTTTTCCCCAAGAGCATCTGCATTATTCACCAGTGAATGCTCATTGATGAAAAGCGTTTTATTATGAATATCAACATCAACTATTGAAGCAAGTATTTCCTTATTTTTCTTATATTCTTCTGGAATCCTAATATACACAAGAGTTATCTTTAAATCAGGAAGATCAATATTTTCAATTTTTTTCTCTTTGAAAATTCTCTCTTTTAACCAAAGTTCACTTTTGATCTTTTGAATTTTTATAATTATTTTATTACTTAATCTTTCCAAGCCGGTCTTCTTATCGTTTTCCACAATATCATTATCTAAATTTATACCCTGAATAACTGTTTCACCTTGCTCTTCAAACCTATAGTGTTTTAATTCCGAATAGTAATCCAATTCAGCATCTTCTATTCCCTTTTCTCCAATATGCTTAAATGCATCCCATGTCGTGTTTTTAATTTCACCCTTGACCAATATACTGGTTTTAGCTCCATCATCCAATGAATTGAGAACTAAATAGTTTTTATTTTTATCCAATGCATTAAAATCTTTAGCAGAAGAATAAGTTAATTCTTTTAGTTCAAATACTTCCTTAATCTCTTTTTCCAAAAACATTTTGGATTTACTATCAGCAGAATGCTTTGGCATTCTGGCATCTATTAATACCAGAGGATGTAATAAATTTTTATTAACCGTGATAAAGTCATGAAGGACATAATCAGCTCTAAAGTATCTTTCATTAAAAGAGATCTCAGCATGATTTAATAGTTCTTTTATTTTTTGTATAATCAAGTTTTGAACATAATTTTTACTATTTCGATATCCTTTCATGAATCGCATAAATTTTTTCTCAGAGTGTTCATTGGTATTGATATTATCTGTGACCTGAAAATTATTTTCTTTAGTTCTAAATAACAATTGAATTTCTTCTGTATTGTATGAATCCACTTTTTTTTCAATTCTAAAAACCTTTCTATGTAAATTTACGACTAATTCTTTTTGATAAAAGAAATGAAAATGTGGATAAAAAGTATCAATTATATTACCTCGTTGTTCTGCTGATAAATAAATTCGTGAATTATAAAATTCAGGTTCTATTTCATAATTCTCTGCAAGTTCTTTCAGAAAAATTCTTTTAATATGCAATCCCACAATCGCAGAAAAAACATTGCATAAAAATTTGCTATTTTCTTCAAGTTTATCAATAAACCCTTTTATGTCATATTCCTGGTCGGAAAGATAAAAAAAGTGAACTGCTTTATTACTCCAAAAACTATCGTAAAACACTTTTTCTGATGGATTTAAATTTAGTTTTTTCCTTATGATTTTTTGTATTTCCTTATCTACTTTAGTATAGAAATCTTTGTCTCTTTCTCCTACTTCTTTAACAAAACTCTTTTGACCGTGAGTAATATATAATCCACTACCATCATCTACTTCAAATAGCTTTTCTATATTAACAGAAATACTCCCGTCAATGTCTAAAATATTAGTTTTAGCTACAGGAGAAACGCCAGAACAATCTTTAGCAATATCAGCTAACTTTATCATTATCAACCACCTTGCAATAAGTTTAAAATTTGTTTATTAATACGAACTTCTTTAACTAACTCACTTCCTGAACCTATACGAAAATCCTGATCATAATCTTGCTTTTTGTTTTCATACCCAAAGTATTCTTTAAATAAGTTAAGATAATAAATTTTACTATCTGAAGATATTTCTTGTTCAAGATTTAATGGGTTATTTTCTATACGAGTATTTAAGTATACGAACTTAACCGATTCATATTTATTATCAATATAACTTAAAATAGTTTCAGCTTTTCTTTGCGCATTATTATGCGTTTTTAAAGATTGATATCTTTTATCTAAAGTAGATGACCAATTTTTTGTATCAACACAAATTAAATGCTTATCCACCTCAATATAAAAATCAAACAACTCATAAGCTTTTTTTCCTATTTTTCCACTCAATAATTTAGGATCTATTGGCTGACAATGATGTAATCTAGCCAAAAGTAAGGTAAATAAATACTCACCAATATTCCCTTTGAGCAATGGAATAAAAAAGGGATGTGGAATGCAATCTTTAAACACATTCTTGCTTAGAATTGTAATTTCTTTTAAAAGATGTGTGACATGTTCATCTTTTCTACCACCAACTCGATTACCAATACCTGAAAATATCCATTCCTTAGGATGATATATTGAATAGCCATGTTCAATATCAGTTAACGTTACTATCCCATCTTCAAGATTTTTAATACTTAACTTTAACTGTGGAGCGGTAGATATATCAATATATAATGCATCAACCGCATCCATCATTGCTTGGTATTTTTGAACATGAGGATTTGATTTCAATTTTTTTACACAGTTTGATGGCGATATCAAACTTTCAATAGATCGAAGCTGTTCATTAAATATAATCGCTTCAACATTATCTTTCCTTGCAACTGAGAGAACCTCTGGAACAAAATCTTCAAAAAATTCTTTAAGTAAAGCCGAATTTCGAGCTATTTCTTTCTCAAATGATTTTCTCTCTTCACACGATTTAAAACTACATATCACTCTTTCTTTTTCGCATAGCCGCATAAAATTATGATTTAATAGAGACATACTCTCCAATATCGGACGATTTTTTTTAATTCGAGTAAATTGATTAAACAGAACTATTCCATCCTCTACAGCACTATCTGGAATAAATATCTCTGTGTTCATCTTCGTATCTTTACGCTCAACGCGCCCAATAGCTTGCATTAAATCTTTTAGTTTAGAAATCATATGCTCACGCATTAAAAACTGGTAATCTTCACCACTAGATAAATTGATATCAAAATCTTTTAGAAATTTTTCTTCATCTGAATCAGAACATTGTTTCATTAACAGCAGATAGTTTTGCAACGAGTGAAGTGTCCTATCATTTGTTTTTTCATCTTTAATGATCGCACTCCAGAATGGTACACTCGTTAATACTAAACGTTCAAAATCTTCCTCAAATAAATCCCCACCTTCTTCTGGATAAGTAAGAAAATAATTTAACCCTGTACCAGCACTTTTATAAGAGGAGAGTAATACAACTTTGGTATTTTCATCCTTTATATGGGTGAAGTCTCTAATATTACACTCTTTACGTAATTCCGCATCAAATAAAATTACACGGATCTTAGGTTTATTTGCAAAAGGTAAATACTCAAATATTTTCCATGAATTATGCACTTTTTTGATATTCTTAATTTTTACTTCTGAGCTGGAAAAATATTTTTTCAATTTGCGCTGAAAGCGGTTACTCAATGCCAAACTCATCGTATGCTTGCCTTGATAAGCAGCAAGGAGCATAGAACAAAGCTGACGTTCGAACTCTATCTTTTGATAGTTATTTAAACTCTTTTTAAAGTTTTTATCCAAACCGTAAAGCTCGTCCCTAAGAAAATTAAATTTTATTTTAAAACTCTCATCAAAATCCTTGCAAAAATCAAATAAAGGAAGATCTGAATTAAATACAGCAAAGTCGATAGTTCTCAGTTCTGCGCGTTTATCCCGCAGAGAAGCCAATAACGCAATATCAGTACCACTTCGCTCAATAATTTGAATATCTAAATTATTTGGTTTACCAGAGCAAAATCGCCGTAAGAAATTACGATTATATTGCCCTGAATAGGTTTCAGCAAAACCTGTCGTCGCACTGAGACAAATTACACTATTTCTTGTGTTATAGAGACTACGGAGCAAAGCCACTTCAGGCTGCTCTTTAATAAGATCAAGAGTAAAATTTATATACGTGAGATTACTTAATGCCTCGTCTTGAAACTCTAACTCTTTCATCCGCTCTATAGTAAATACGGTTTTAGACTGAAAATATGTATAAAAGTGAGAAATCAACATTTCTTCCGACGCAGGATGATCAAACATTTGTTTCAGTTCATTCCTGATTTTTCCTGCTTTCTGTATAAACTTATACATCAAAAAGTTTTGACTACTATCCCCCGCCTGCCTAAGTGATTTAGCAAATTGTGAACGACTAGAAATCTTAGCAGCAGCAGCTAATACTACCATTGCAAGTTGATAAGTATCATGAAGAGAAGGATTTTTATCTCGACTATCCGTAGAATAATATAATTGACAACCACCTCCTCTATGCACAAATTCAATTTTCACCTTCTTTAATGATTCTTCATTAAAAAAACGTTTGGGAGAAAAACTAAATACATTCCTTGTAATATTAATGACTTGCTCAATATCATCACTCTTAATTTGAACAAAATCGATATTGCCAGAAAAAAGCTTAAGTAAAGACTCCAAGTTTTGTTCAATAGTACCTTCTAAAGATAGTTCGCAATTCTTTTTCAAATATTCCTTGATATCATGAATAAATTCATTTTTCTCAGAGAAAAAAGGTAAATATGGTATCTTAGCAACATCAATATCTTTCACTTGTTGTAATAGACGGTAAGTTACCGCAAAAACATGAACAAGTTGTACTTTATCATCAATTAAATTCACACTACGCGACTTTGAAAAAACTCGGTAAGCCTCATGTTCTTCATCAATCACTAATGTAAAACTGATATTGTGTTTCCTAAAATAGTTTTTGTCGTCGATCTTGAAAAACTCTGTCTTTAAATATTCAATTTGTTCTGCAACAGGGGATTCTAAAAAAGCACTTAATATACTGTCTGTGAGTTTCTTTTTTCCACCAATTAAGTAATCAAAAGGAATCGATTTTACAATATATTTACCTACCTTATTTATCCGTGGCATTTTAATCGGTCTGTCAAATTTGCTAGTCGTTGCCAGCAGAATACAAGGCGAAACCATCGCTGCCGCCATAGGTATACAATGAAAGATAATTTCTTTACGCAACTGATCAATCTTGTTCTCTGCTCCCATAATAGCAGGCAGATTAACTGCCGACTCTTGTTGATTTAAAGCAGCCTCTGATAACTCATCAAGCACCCTCGTTAAATTAGATTTATACTTTTTCAGCTGAGCTTCATAATCCTGAATAAGATCATAGTCATCACCCTGCCGTTTTTGTATGAAAATTTGCTTTTCAATACTATCTATCATTCTAACAATAACAGCTAAATTATTGGCTTTCGATGCTAGCGGTGATTTTTTCGCTCTTTTTTCCCATGTTAAATAACGTTCTCTATTCTCTATAATCTTTCCATTACAATCTTCAACCCAATTTATAAAGCTCAAATCTCTCAGATCTTCTTGGCTGTAAAGGCCAAGAAACTCAATGCCTTTTTTCTTCGCCTTTTTAATCAGTTTCTTGTCAAAATCAATTTGTGATTTCTGGGGAGTAACAAATAAAAAATTGGTAAAATCACTGTTTTTCACATTAATCGCAACCGATTCAATGTAACGGCTAAGTACTCCATAACTCTTACCAAAACCCGTTCCGTCATTTGAAAATACCAGTGTTGGGTGATTATTTTGATATACGTTATAGAGCTCAGATAATTGAGCTCTCAGTACATTAATGTCATCTTTAAGATGCTGTGGCGCTCTCTTATTCGCTAAGTAATTAGCAAGGCCGGGTTGTTCTGACATATGAGTTATGCCACACGGCTGATATTTTCCATCTAAGAGAATAATCAATTTTTGGCGATATAATTCTTGTATAATGTTTCTTTTTGATCGATTTAATTGCAGAGAAAAGTGAGTAACAACATCATCTACCAACCATCCCGACTCAAGAAGTTGATTAGCTTCTAAAAATGCCTCTTTATCTTTCTTTGTTAGCGTTTTATAAGATACACATAATGTAAAATCGTCTTTAGAAGCTGTTTTGTCCTTCATCGGCAAAGCGACTTTGCGTGCCTTATCTCTACTTCTTTGGTATAGGAATCCCATTTTTGCAAGCTCAAACATAATGGCCGTAGCTGTCGCTTCATCATGTTTAAGATCTTGTCTAATCTCCTCCAAGATTTGAGCATGTTCATCAACAACATTATCTAACTTCTTAAATAACTCCAATTTCTTATAAGCGATATCAAAAAGTTTTTCTTTTAAGGTTTCAGACCACCTCATTCATAAAATCTCTTCTATTTTATTTTTTCACGATCAAACTCTACACAAAATGCATATGATTTTCCAGAGTAAAAAAATCTCATATCTTAATGACAGTAAACAGGAAGATGTTATTTTAAAATCACAACGGAGACTCCAAGAAACAAGATGAAAATAGCCATCATCTTGTTCATGGAATATTTTTGAAACCTGAATACTTCTTAGATTAATAACTAAGTTATCGAAGTATAAATTGTCGATAAAAATCATCGTTTTTATTCTGATTAGCTCCTGACAGTAAATTAAATGATTTTATTTACCTCACACTTTAATAAATCAGGAAATCTAAACGTCTATACTTCTTCACATCTAAAGTAAAACTAATATATTCCTTTTGGCTATATATGGTTGCTATTCATTCTTTCAAACAAATACATATACAGCGTTATCCTCCATAACTATCTGAATACAACGGATTATCTGGATATGATATGACCACATCACGCTCTGTTCTCGATATGATTGGCAATACCCCGTTGCTGGAGTTAACCCATCTAAATACCGGCCCATGTCAATTATTTATTAAGCTGGAGAATCAAAATCCCGGTGGCTCTATTAAAGATCGCGTTGCTCTTTCCATGATCGAGCAGGCAGAAGAACAGGGGCTACTTCAATCTGGTGGTACAATTATCGAAGCGACTGCTGGTAATACCGGCATCGGGTTGGCACTGGTCGCCGCCCTGAAAGGCTATAAATTGATTCTGGTTGTTCCAGATAAGATGAGCCGAGAGAAGGTGTTTCATCTGCGTGCACTAGGTACCGATGTACGTCTTACCCGTTCTGATGTCAGCAAAGGTCATCCAGAGTACTATCAAGATTATGCCCTACGTCTGGCGCAAGAGATCCCCGGTGCTTATTACATCGATCAGTTCAATAATCCAGCTAATTCAGCAGCGCACACTACCACTACCGGACCGGAAATCTGGCAGCAAATGGACCACAATGTCGATGCAGTGGTGATCGGTGTCGGGTCCGGTGGCACGCTTGGCGGCTTGAGCCACTATTTCGCTCAAGTTTCGCCGGAAACTGAATTTGTTCTGGCAGACCCAAATGGTTCTATCCTGGTGGACTATATCGAACACGGCAAATATGGTGAGGCCGGGAGTTGGCAAGTGGAAGGTATTGGCGAAGATTTTGTCCCTCCTCTGGGCAATTTTAGTCGAGTGCGCCACGCATACCGTGTCAGTGATGCAGAAGCTTTCTCCAGTGCCCGTGATCTGTTGCTAAAGGAAGGTGTGCTGGCGGGTTCTTCCAGCGGAACCTTGCTCGCCGCCGCACTGCGCTATTGCCGAGCGCAAACTACCCCCAAACGTGTGGTTACGCTAGCGTGTGACAGTGGAAACAAGTATCTGTCAAAAATGTTTAACGATTATTGGATGCTAGAACAGGGGTTCCAATCGCGTGTGCTACAGCACGATCTCAGCGATTATATTACTTACCGTTATCAGGATGGCGCTACGGTTTTTATATCGCCAGAAGATACGTTAAAAACGGCACATACCCGAATGCGCTTGTATGAGATTTCTCAATTACCCGTGCTGGAAGGAGGGCAAGTCGTTGGCATCATCGACGAGTGGGATTTGATGCACACCGTGCAGGCTGATCCACGCAATTTTAGCCTGCCCGTTAGCCACGCCATGACTCATCAGGTGAAAACGCTGGATAAGAACGCTTCTTTGCAACAATTGATGGCAACTTTCGACGCCGGACATGTGGCGCTGATCGTCAATAATGACCATTTTCTTGGGCTGGTAACTCGCACAGATGTGCTGAACGCATGGCGTCAGCAACTTAATTGATTTTTAGGAATGATTTTATGACCAAGTTCGATACTAAAACTGTTCACGCCGGCTACACACCAGATCACACTGGTGCGGTAATGCCGGCAATTTATGCAACATCAACTTACGCCCAATCAGCCCCCGGTCAACACACGGGTTATGAATATTCCCGCAGTGGTAATCCGACACGTGACGCTCTGGAAAGCGCGATAGCCGAACTGGAAAACGGTAGCCGAGGCTACGCTTTTAGCTCAGGGCTCGCTGCCAGTTCCACGGTGCTAGAACTCTTGGATAAAGATAGCCATTTGGTGGCAGTCGATGATCTGTACGGTGGTACCTACCGGCTACTCGAAAAAGTACGTAGCCGCACCGCCGGTTTGCGTGTCACTTACGTGGAAGCCAATGACATTACTGGCCTTGAAGCAGCTATTCGTCCCGACACAAAAATGATTTGGGTGGAGACCCCCACCAATCCCTTGCTGAAACTGGCAGATCTGACGGCTATCGCACAAATAGCGCAACGCCACAGTATTATTAGTGTGGCAGATAACACTTTCGCCTCACCATATCTCCAGCGCCCACTTGATCTGGGATTTGATATCGTCGTGCACTCCGCCACTAAATATTTAAACGGCCACTCCGATGTGATCGCCGGGCTGGCAGTTGTCGGAAAAAATGCAGAGCTAGCAGAAAAACTTGGTTTTCTGCAAAACTCTGTAGGTGGTGTGCTCGATCCATTTAGTAGTTTCCTGGTACTACGCGGAATGCGGACACTTGCTCTGCGTATGCAACGCCACATTGACAGTGCATCAAAGATCGCTCACTGGCTGGAACAACAGCCTCAGATCGAAACCGTCTTCTATCCCGGCCTCGCTTCCCATCCACAGCATGAACTGGCGAAACGTCAAATGAAGGGCTTTGGCGGTATGATTTCTGTTCACTTAAACGGTGATGATGATTATGCCCGTCGGTTAATTCAAGAGCTAAAACTATTTACCCTGGCAGAAAGTCTGGGCGGGGTGGAGAGTCTGATCAGCCAACCATTTAGTATGACTCACGCGTCTATTCCATTAGAAAAACGCCTTGCTTCTGGGATCACACCACAGTTGGTACGTATTTCTGTGGGTATAGAAGATGCCGAGGATCTTATCGCCGATTTGGCTCAAGCGTTGGAAAAAGCCACTCAATAAAAAAGCAATGCCAGCCAATTTTTTCAACTGGCTGGCATTTAAATAAAAAGCGGCTCTTTTTATGCAATCAACAGCAAATGTGGAACCAGAATTATTTATCACCCAACAGAACGGATTCCAATGCGATTTCAATCATTTCATTGAAAGTCGTCTGGCGTTCCTCGGCGGTCAGTTTTTCATGAGTGCGAATGTGATCAGAAACGGTACAGATAGTCAGTGCTTTTGCGCCATATTCAGCCGCAACACCGTAAAAACCCGCAGCTTCCATTTCTACGCCCAGAATGCCATATTGTTCCATGATATCGAACAGTTGTGGATCAGGAGTATAGAACAGCTCAACCGAGAAAATGTTACCTACGCGCACATTGATGTTTTTTGCTTTAGCCGCATCAACAGCGTTACGGACCAGATCGAAATCAGCAATCGCCGCAAAATCGTGATCTTTAAAACGTATACGGTTAACTTTGGAATCAGTACATGCCCCCATGCCAATAATTACGTCACGCAATTGAACATCTTGACGTACTGAACCACAGGAACCTACACGGATAAGGACTTTAGCACCAAAATCAGTGATCAGCTCTTTCGCATAGATAGAGCAGGATGGGATACCCATACCATGCCCCATCACAGAAATCGGGCGGCCTTTATAAGTACCGGTAAACCCCAACATGCCGCGTACATCGTTTACCTGCCGCGCATTTTCCAGAAAAGTTTCAGCAATATATTTCGCACGTAACGGATCGCCAGGCATCAGAACAACATCTGCAAAATCACCCATCTCAGCATTAATATGGGGAGTAGCCATAATTAAATTCCTTATATTTTTTTATTTACTGGTTATTTTAGTGATATTTGGCTGCCCAAAAGCAGCCAATCAGTAGGTTCAGAACATTGATTTGCCATATTCCATTGGCGACAGTTCGAAATATTTAGCGACTGTCTGTCCAATATCAGCAAAAGTTTCACGGTGACCCAATGAACCAGGTTTCACTTTTGGTCCATAAATCAGCACCGGAATGTGCTCACGAGTGTGGTCAGTACCAGACCACGTTGGATCACAACCGTGGTCGGCGGTCAGGATTAAAATGTCATCATCTTTCACCCGTTTCAGCATTTCAGGCAGACGACGGTCAAACAGTTCTAATGCCGCCGCATAACCCGGAACATCACGACGATGACCATAAGAAGAGTCGAAATCGACAAAGTTAGTGAATACGATAGTGTTATCACCTGCTTTTTCCATTTCCACCAGCGTTGCATCAAACAATGCATCAATGCCGGTCGCTTTCACTTTTTGCGTAATGCCGACGTTTGCATAGATATCGGCAATTTTACCGATAGAAATGACTTCGCCATTTTTCTCATCGACTAATTTTTTCAGCATGGTAGGAGCCGGCGGCTCTACAGCTAAGTCATGACGATTACCGGTACGCTGGAAATTACCCGCCTTGTCTCCAACAAATGGACGCGCAATAACCCGACCAATGTTGTAACCGCCATCAGTCAACTCTTCACGGGCGATTTCACACAGTTCATATAGGCGATCTAAACCGAAGGTCTCTTCGTGGCAAGCGATCTGGAATACCGAGTCAGCAGAGGTATAGAAAATCGGTTTACCCGTTTTCATATGTTCTTCACCCAACTTATCCAGAATAACCGTACCAGAAGAGTGGCAGTTACCGAGATAACCTGGCAAATTTGCACGCTCTACCAGTTTATCCAACAGTGCCTGCGGAAAGCTGTTCTCTTCATCTTTGAAGTAACCCCAGTCAAATAGCACCGGGACACCGGCAATTTCCCAGTGACCTGACGGTGTATCTTTGCCGGAAGAAAGTTCACTGGCGTAAGCGTAAGCACCAATAATGTCTGCGTCTTTATCCAAACCGACAGGGAAAGTTCCACAGGACTCCTCAGTCGCTTTCCCCAAGCCTAAACGGCTTAAGTTCGGCAAATACAGAGGCCCTTTGCGACCGATATCCGCATCACCACGGGCACACGCTTCTGCAATGTGCCCCAAGGTGTTAGATCCTTGATCACCAAATTTTTCGGCATCTTTACTGGCACCAATGCCAAAAGAATCCAATACCATGATGAATGTACGTTTCATAATTTTCTCCTGCGTCAAATCACGCTATACCCGTTATCTTTCAAATTGCCTCTTTGTTGGCTGCACTCACTTACCCCGGTTACATCGTTCGCTATGCTCCCGGGGATTCACTCCCTTGCCGTCGCGATCCATCTTAAAATCCATAGGGTATTAATCATGATTAAAGCCGTTACGCGCCGACTGATGCGGTGAGCGATTATCAATAATGGCTGCTTTGTTTTTGCCCCTGATGACCCAGAGTATTTAGCAAGTTGCCTAACAAGCTAGAAGCCCCAAAACGAAAATGACGGGCATCAACCCATTTGTCACCCATGATATGATCAGCTAATGCCAGATATTGTGCAGCCTCTTCAGCGGTACGCACGCCACCAGCCGGTTTGAAGCCAACCGTTTCACCCACACCCATCTCATGAATCACCTTCATCATGATTTCAGCACTTGCCAATGTCGCGTTAACCGGCACTTTACCTGTAGATGTTTTGATAAAATCGGCACCCGCGTTGATTGAAATTTCAGATGCTTTACGGATCAGAGATGCCTCTTTCAGTTCACCCGTTTCAATAATAACTTTTAGCAGCACATCCGCTTCTGCACAGGCGGCTTTACACGCTTTTACCATCTCAAAACCGACTTGTTCATTACCGGCCATCAATGCACGGTATGGGAAAACCACATCGACCTCATCAGCGCCATAAGCAATAGCCGCTTGGGTTTCAGCTAAAGCGATGTCAATATCGTCATGACCATGTGGGAAGTTTGTCACTGTTGCAATGCGGATTTCAGGTGTGCCCTGTTCACGTAATACTTTACGTGCCAGAGGAATAAAACGAGGGTAGATACAGATAGCCGCAGTATTGCCCGCGAGGCTTTTCGCCTGATGACAAAGTGCCGTCACTTTTTCATCGGTATCATTATCATTGAGTGTCGTTAAATCCATCAAACTCAGCGCACGCTGCGCTGCTGCGGTTAAATCGGTCATAAAACTCTCCAACGTTATTATCGCGGCTAGCTTCTGCTAGATTATCATCAAATAATACACGACAAAAAATATATACCCTATGGATTTCAAGATGCATTGCGGCGGCAAGGGAGTGAATCCCCGGGAGCATAGATAACTATGTGACCGGGGTGAGTGAGTGCAGCCAACAAAGAGGCAACTTGAAAGATGACGGGTATAACTCACGTCCAACAAACAATAGAGTATAAAGAGTATAAAGACGCTGCTTCTTCATCACGAATTAAAGATAAACCGGTAGGACGATAGATTGCAGGCGGGATTATCCCACCTGCCTAATTTCAGCAACGTTACAGAGCCAGGAAGAAGCCTGCGATAGTTGCACTCATTAAGTTGGATAATGTGCCCGCGATAATGGCTTTCATTCCCAAACGAGCAACATCTCCGCGGCGGTTCGGTGCCATACCGCCCAGACCCCCTAGCAGGATAGCAACGGAAGCAAGGTTAGCAAAACCACACAATGCGAAGGAGATAATTGCTTTAGTATGATCTGATAGAACCTGCAAACCCGCCGCCATAACCACATCATCCGGTTTCAAATAGGCACCGAAATTCATAAAAGCAACAAATTCGTTCACAACTATTTTTTGACCGATGAAAGAACCTGCTACCGTTGCTTCATTCCACGGAACACCAATCAGGTAAGCAATTGGCGCGAAGACCCACCCCAACACCAGTTCAAGAGAAAGTTGTGGATAATTAAACCAACCACCGATTCCACCGAGAATACCATTCAACAATGCAATCAGGGCAACAAACGCCAATAACATTGCCCCGACGTTCAATGCCAATTGCATACCAGAAGCAGCACCAGAGGCGGCTGCATCAATAATGTTAGCAGGACGTTCCTCTTCAGCGACCAGTGACATTGCATCAACAGTATCGCGTGGCTTTTCAGTTTCAGGCACCATCAATTTCGCGAACAACAGGCCACCTGGTGCCGCCATAAAGGAAGCCGCAATCAGATATTCCAAAGGAACACCCATTGATGCATAACCCGCCAGTACTGAACCCGCAACGGATGCCAGACCACCACTCATTACCGCAAACAGTTCAGATTGAGTCATAGTCGCAATATAAGGGCGAACAACCAGTGGTGCCTCAGTTTGGCCCACGAAAATATTCGCTGTCGCAGACAAAGATTCTGTACGTGAAGTTCCGAGAATCTTTTGCAGCCCCCCCCCCAAGACTTTGATAACTAGCTGCATAACACCAATGTAGTACAACACTGCAATCAATGAAGAGAAGAAAACAATAATAGGCAGTACACGCAGGGCGAAAACAAATCCCCCACCACCAAACAGTTCAAACATTTTGGGGGAAACTAATCCACCAAAAATAAAATCCATTCCTTGTTGACCAAACTGGATAACACTAGAAACTCCCTCAGACATACCCATTAATATTTTCTTACCTGTGGGAACATAAAGTACAAAAGCACCGATAGCGATCTGAATCAAAAAGGCACCAAGGACAGTACGGAGTTTAATAGCGCGATAATTACTGGAAAAGAGTACTGCGATCAAAATCAGCACTACCATCCCGACCAAGCTCATAAAGAGTTGCATTGGAAGAATCCCTGTTCACTTAATAATAAATTAAATATGCCAGTTGAACGTAAATCGTTCACTGACGATGAGTCGGCGCTGATTATACTCAGTCATCGGAATGAACAAGCTATTGACATCACAAATATCTACTGAAAAAAGCAATAAAAAAATGATAAATGTGATGTGAATCACACAAATTTGCGGAAATAATCTTCAATAGATAATCTAATCTCGGAATGGCAAAATAATCAACAATTAAGAAATAATTATCAGGTAAGCACAGCTAAAGGACAGAAGATAGAAGATAGAAGATAGAAGATATGAAGACATATTATATGAAAATAATGAAAGCCAATATGCTAGAAGAACGCTTGAGAGAATTTTTGAAACATCGACTCGCTCACTCTAATGATAATGCTCATGATATTGGGCATCTGATCCGTGTTGCAAATAACGCGAAAAGAATCATGGAGAAAGAAGGAGGTGAGCCTTTAATTATCATTGCCTCAAGTTACTTACATGACATTGTGTCATTACCAAAGGATCATCCAGAAAAAAAACAGTCTTCAAAACTTGCAGCACAGGAAGCCGTAAAAATTCTATCTATTGAATTTCCAGAGTTCCCAAAAGAACTTTATGATGCGGTAGAACACGCCATTATAACCCATAGCTACAGCGCAAACTTACCTGCCAAAACAATAGAAGCTAAAATACTCCAAGATGCAGACCGATTGGATGCATTAGGGGCTATTGGACTCGCCAGAGTATTTTATATAGCGGGTATGCTCGGTCAGGGGCTTTTTCATCATGATGATCCCTTTGCACTTAATCGCCCCTTGGATGACAAATCCTATACAATCGATCACTTTCAGACAAAGTTATTTAAACTCCCCGAAAAAATGAATACCACAGAGGGTAAGAAGATTGCACAATTGAATGCCCAATATTTGGTTGACTTTTTGAGCAAACTGTCGAGCGAAATTAAAGGTGATTTAATTGATACGGATGAATTTATAAAGGATTTTTTCAAGGAAAATTAATTGCAAATATTATAACCTTGGAGCTTTACCAATAGTCGTTAAAATCACTCTGTAACTGCCTATCCCAATAGAGCTATTTTATTTGCCATTTTGAACCTGGGCAGTGCTCAAAATCCTCACGTACTACGTGTACGCTCCGGTTTTTCCGCGCTGTCCGTGTTCAAACTGTCTGCAACAATTACGCCTATTGAGATAGGCTCTAAATCATATAATTAATCCAAATAACTCAACACTGTTATGATAAAGTTGGCGAGCAATCTCATCAGGAACTTCGCGGCGGAGCTCACATAACGAAGCAAAAACTCCGGCAATTTTTTCCGGCCGGTTAGGTTCTCCCTGAAAACCGAAAAGCGGCATATCTGGAGCATCGGTTTCCAGCACCAGAGACGTTAACGGGAGTTCAGCCATTACGCGACGTGTTTTCTGCGCTCTTTCATAAGTAATGGTTCCCCCTACCCCAAGGTAATATCCCAAACCGATAAAAGCCTCCGCCTGCGATAAGCTACCCGCAAATCCGTGTACTACACCGGTACGGTGAAGGTTGATTCTTCTTAGGATCGCTGCCAGTTGATCATGGCTTTTTCGGGAATGAAGGATAACCGGCAGTTCATACTGTTTTGCTAACCGCAATTGATCGCATAACAACGCTTTCTGTTTTTCAAATTGGGGTTCAGTCATATAGAGATCAAGCCCAATCTCCCCAACCGCCACCAACTTTTCATGTTTCTGTTTCAGAAACGATTCCAAATCCGCAAGATGCGCTTCCTGATGTTGATCGATATAAAGAGGATGTAAACCCAATGCAGCATAAATTGCAGGATAAGTACAAGCCAATTCAGATACCTGTTGCAAATTTGCACTACTAATAGCGGGGACAATAATTCTATCCACACCAACCTGTGCCGCCCGTTGCAGGCTCTGCTGTTCATCATCACGAAACGGAGGGAAATCAAAATGGCAGTGAGTATCAATAAACATGAAACTATCCGTTATTTATCTGTTCTGACGATAGAAAAATTGAGGGCATACTGAATATCAATACCATTTTTGACGGAAACTGTGTAGATATCTATGCCGATAAGGCGAGGAGCCATCACCCGGTAAAAGACCAGAAATGCCCCGATCAATTCAAGTCTGATTATTTTCAGTCTGAAACTGTTACGAGGTTTCTTTACCGCTATGATTAAATTAATTTTTTATTCCTACATTAATAAAAATTAAGCTTAACATAATAAGCTTTCACGCTATAAAGTCATTCCTCCATCAGTTAACACTCTTACCAAATAGTGAAAATGATTCTAAATACCTAAGATAGATATTGATTGCGGGTAATCCAGATCAAGCCGCCGCTTCAATAGTTGTACCACTAAAACTCACTTATTACTCACACTATCATGTTTTAAATAGTGGCAAACTCAGGTCACCGTTTCCCGTGATGAAATGATCCGCTATTTCGATCAATTAAATGCTAAAGATATGACGGCTGAAAATGCAGCTTCACTTATCGCCACATTGCATGAGATGGATAAAGGTACGATAGCGCAAGTGAATACCTTGCTATTAGGAGAAAATAACTGGCCGAAAAGTTTTACATCACTTTGGCAACGTCTGACCTGGTTACGTGTCGGACAAAGTTTGAATGTCGGTAGTACCACTCTGAGCAACCTAGATAGCCGTTTTCTGCCTTTTGAAGGTCGAAAAGCAACAACCGGTACACTGGAGCTCAATATTTTCCATGCCGGTAAAGAAAGAACGCAACGTGGGCTAGTTGCCAATCTGAGTGACATCATTGTGCATCTGAATTACATCATTCGAGACGCATAAATTTTTTTTCTTTGTCGATCACAGGTCCCTCCCTATTAGGGGCCTGTTATTAAGGAGTACTTTTATGCAGGATTCACCAGAAGTATCGATTACAACGCTGTCACTTCCCAAAGGTGGCGGAGCTATCAATGGCATGGGAGAAGCGCTAAGTGCTGCCGGCCCTGATGGAATGGCCACTCTATCTCTGCCGTTGCCCCTTTCGACTGGCAGAGGGACTGCGCCTGGATTATCGCTGCTTTACAGCAGTAGTGCAGGTAACGGGCCTTTCGGTATCGGCTGGCAATGTGGCGTCATGACTATTAGCCGACGCACCCAACATGGCATTCCACAATACGGTAATGACGACACGTTCTTATCTCCACAAGGCGAAGTCATGAATATTGCCCTAAATAACCAAGGGCAACCAATCCGTCAAGACGTTAAGACGCTGCAAGGCGTGACCTTGCCAATCTCCTATACCGTGACCCGCTATCAAGCCCGCCAGATCGTGGATTTCAGCAGAATCGAATACTGGCAACCGGCCTCCGGTCAAGAAGGACGCGCTTTCTGGCTGATATCGTCACCGGACGGCCAACTGCACATCTTAGGGAAAACCGCACAGGCTTGTCTGGCAAATCCGCAAAATGATCAACAAATCGCCCAGTGGTTGCTGGAAGAAACCGTGACACCAACCGGTGAACATGTCAGTTATCAATACCGAGCCGAAGATGAAACCCATTGTGACGACAATGAAAAAACCGCTCACCCCAATGCTACCGCACAGCGCTATCTGGTACAGGTGAACTACGGTAACATCAAACCGCAAACCAGCCTGTTCGTACTGGATAACACACCTCCGACACCGGAAGAGTGGCTGTTTCATCTGGTCTTTGACCACGGTGAACGCGATACGTCACTTCATACCGTGCCGAAATGGGATGCAGGTACAGCACAATGGCCTGTACGCCAGGATATCTTCTCTCGCTATGAATACGGTTTTGAAGTACGTACTCGCCGCTTATGCCAACAAGTACTGATGTTTCACCGTACCGCGCTCATGGCCGGAGAAGCCGGTACCAGTGACGCCCCGGAACTGGTTGGACGCTTAATACTGGATTACGATAGAAATGCCAGCGTCACCACATTGATTGCCGCCCGCCAATTGAGTCACGAACCGGATGGCAGCCCAATCACTCTGCCACCATTAGAGTTGGCCTGGCAGCGGTTCAACCTAGAGAAGATGCCAACATGGCAACGTTTTGATGCACTAGATAATTTTAACTCGCAGCAACGTTATCAATTGGTTGATCTGCGAGGAGAAGGGTTGCCGGGTATGCTGTACCAAGATCGCGGTGCTTGGTGGTATAAAGCGCCGCAACGTCAGGAAGACGGGGATAGTAATGCCGTCACTTACGACAAAATCGCCCCACTGCCTACCCTACCCAGTTTGCAGGATAATGCCTCATTGATGGATATCAACGGAGACGGCCAACTGGATTGGGTAATCACCGCCTCCGGTATTCGCGGATACCATAGCCAGCAACCCGATGGAAAATGGACGCACTTTACGCCAATCAATGCCTTGCCAGTAGAATATTTTCACCCAAGCATCCAGTTCGCTGACCTTACCGGGGCAGGCTTATCCGATTTAGTGTTGATCGGGCCGAAAAGCGTGCGTCTGTACGCCAACCAGCGAAACGGCTGGCGTAAAGGACAAGATGTCCCCCAATCCACAGGTATCACTCTGCCAGTTACTGGAACCGACGCCCGCAAACTGGTGGCTTTCAGCGATATGCTCGGTTCCGGTCAACAGCACCTAGTGGAAATCAGGGCTAATCGCGTCACTTGTTGGCCTAATCTGGGACATGGCCGTTTCGGTCAACCACTGACCCTGCCAGGATTTAACCAGCCCGAAACTAGCTTCAATCCCGAACGGCTGTTTTTGGCGGATATCGACGGCTCCGGCACCACTGACATTATCTATGCGCAATCCGGCTCTTTGCTCATTTATCTCAACCAAAGTGGTAATCAATTTGATGCCCCGCTGACGTTAGCTTTGCCAGAAGGCGTACAATTTGACAATACTTGCCAACTCCAAGTCGCTGATATTCAAGGGCTAGGGATAGCCAGTCTGATCCTGACAGTGCCACATATGGCACCACATCACTGGCGTTGCGATTTGTCGCTAACCAAACCTTGGTTGCTAAATGTGATGAACAATAACCGGGGTGCACATCACACTCTACATTATCGTAGCTCCGCGCAATTCTGGTTGGATGAGAAATTACAACTCACCAAAGCAGGCAAATCTCCAGCTTGTTACCTGCCGTTTCCAATGCATCTGCTGTGGCATACCGAAATTCAGGATGAAATCAGCGGTAACCGGCTCACGAGTGCAGTCAGCTACAGCCACGGTGTTTGGGATGGTAAAGAGCGGGAATTCAGAGGATTTGGTTGCGTCAAACAGACAGATACCACAACATTTTCTCACGGCACCGCCCCCGAACAGGCGGCACCGTCATTGAGCATTAGCTGGTTTGCCACCGGGATAGATGACGTAGACAGCCAATTAGCCACAGAATATTGGCAGGCAGATACTCAGGCTTATAGCGGATTTGAAACCCGTTATACCGTCTGGGATAACGCTAACCAGACAGACCAAGCATTCACCCCCAATGAGACACAACGTAACTGGCTAACGCGGGCACTTAAAGGCCAACTGCTACGCACCGAGCTCTACGGTCTGGACGGAACGGATAATCAAACGGTGCCTTATACCGTCAGTGAATCACGCTATCAGGTACGCTCTATTCCCGTAGAGAAAGAAACCGAATTATCTGCCTGGGTTACCACCATTGAAAATCGCAGCTACCACTATGAACGTATCATCAGTGATCCACAGCTCAGCCAAAGTATCTGGCTGCAACACGATATCTTTGGTCAATCACTGCAAAGTGTCGATATTGCCTGGCCGCGCCGCGAAAAACCGGCAGAAAACCCCTACCCGCCAACCCTGCCGGAAACACTATTCGACAGTAGCTATGATGATCAGCAACAACAATTACGTCTGGTGAGGCAAAAAAATAGCTGGCATCACCTGACTGATGGAGAAAACTGGCGATTAGGTTTACCAAATGCACAACGCCGTGATGTTTATACTTATGACCGGACCAAAATTCCGGCCGAAGGGATCTCTCTTGAAGTCTTGCTGAAAGCCGATGGCCTGCTAGCAGATGAAAAAGCAGCCGTTTATCTGGGGCAACAACAGACGTTTTACACCGCCGGTCAATCGGAAGTCACACTAGAAAAGCCCACGTTACAGGCGCTGGTAGCGTTTCAAGAAACCGCCATGATGGACGATACCTCATTACAGGCGTATGAAGGGGTGATTGAAGAACAGGGGTTGAATACCACACTGACACAGGCCGGTTATCAGCAAGTCGCGCGGTTATTTAATACCGGATCAGAAAGCCCAGTATGGGTGGCACGGCAAGGCTATACCGATTACGGTGATGCCACCCAGTTCTGGCGGCCTCAGACTCAGCGTAACTCGTTACTGACAGGGAAAACCACTCTGACCTGGGATACCCATCATTGCGTAATAATTCAGACTCAGGATGCCGCTGGATTAACGACGCAAGCCCGTTACGATTATCGTTTCCTTACGCCGGTACAACTGACAGATATTAATGATAATCAACATATTGTGACACTGGACGCGCTAGGTCGCGTGACCACCAGCCGGTTCTGGGGTACGGAGGCAGGACAAGCCACAGGCTATTCTAATCAGCCCTTTACACCACCGGATTCCGTAGATAAAGCGCTAGCGTTAACAGGAGTACTCCCCGTTGCCCAATGTTTAGTCTATGCCGTTGATAGCTGGATGCCGTTGTTATCTTTGTCTCAGCTTTCTCAGTCACCAGAAGAGGCAGAAGCGCTATGGGCGCAACTGCGTGCCGCTCATATGGTTACCGAAGATGGGAAAGTGTGCGCGCTAGGCGGGAAACGGGGAATAGGCCAGCAGAACCTCACGATTCAACTCATCTCGCTATTGGCAAGTATTCCCCGTTTACCTCCACATGTACTGGGGATCACCACTGATCGCTACGATAACGATCCGCAACAACAGCACCAACAGACCGTGAGTTTTAGTGACGGTTTTGGCCGGTTACTCCAGAGTTCAGTCCGTCATGAGCCCGGTGATGCCTGGCAACGTAAAGAGGACGGTGGGCTAGTTGTGGATGCAAATGGCGCTCTGGTCAGTGCCGCTACAGATACCCGATGGGCCGTTTCCGGTCGCACAGAATATGACGATAAAGGCCAACCGGTACGTACTTATCAACCCTATTTTCTGAATAACTGGCGCTACGTTAGTGATGACAGCGCACGAGATGACCTGTTTGCCGATACCCACCTTTATGATCCACTGGGACGGGAATACAAGGTCATCACCGCTAAGAAATATTTGCGAGAAAAACAGTACACTCCGTGGTTTATCGTCAGTGAGGATGAAAACGATACCGCATCAAGAACCCCATAGTTTTACCTATTTTTATCTGTTGCCCCGCGGTATATTGCGGGGCAGTATCTATCAACTTTGAAAATTTAGCATTTCCGATAAGTTCCACCGTTTTGATAATGCAAATCACCTTTAAAGGAAACCCACATATATACCCGTCATCTTTCAAGTTGCCTCTTTGTTGGCTGCACTCACTCACCCCGGTCACATAGTTATCTATGCTCCCGGGGATTCGTTCCCTTGCCGTCGCGATGCATCTTGCAATCCATAGGGTATATACTTGCAGAATTAAAAATGAAATATCAACGTCAATGTTATTTCTTAATAAAAGCCGGAACAGGATCAGGTGTCGGGACAGAACTATCACAATTATAATGCTCTCCTGTCAGCCCTATTTTTTTGCAAGCTGTAGACAAAACATCATTAGGTGTTGCCCACTCATCTTTCCAGTTACTACCGTCATAACGTTCATTCTTAAATAGATCCCACATTATCAGACCCGTTTTACCATATTTGATCGTACCATCTAATATGCTGTTAAGAGCGCTCTTCGTCAGCGGTAAATTACCGGTTGCGGGTCTACCAACTTCAAATCCAACGGTAATCGGCGGCAAAACCAATAATTTTTGCGGTTGAACTGATGCCTGAGCGTAATTACGTGCCCCTTTCAGTTTGATATGAAAGGTAACAACTTCATTGCCCGATTTAAGCCAATTAATATATTGACCATAATAATACTTAACCTGTCCAGGAAGGTCACAAGGAATATATGTTTCACCCCCGCCGATAACTCCACAATCTGTTTCACTTAAATCATAGGTCATTACACCAATATAGCTGAGTCGGTTGATCAGATTGGGATAACTCAGAGCGGTATTATAAATCAAACCATAGAGATTTCCTCCCCACCAGGCACCACCATAAATATCACTATTCCTCGCATTGGTTCCCCAGTTAGCGGACATATTCGGGATACCTCCCGTTGCAGGACCTGCGGTACTTAGCTTAAGTGATGGCTTAACTGCATTAATCGAAGTGTAAAAAGACTTTAAAATAGCGGCGAATTTATCCACGGTTGCAGGCATTGCGCGGGGAATTTTTTCTGCACCAGGAACAATATTCATTGATGCATCATAAACATAACCGCCTAATCCCTTTGCTATTAAAGTTGATGTAATAAGATTCTCACTGTTATTAGAGGGAACCTTGATTGAGTCAGGTGTTAATTTCCAGCTTTTTGCATTAATATCAGCGTGCCAAAACTCTTCATAATCCACATCAATCCCGGCTACACCTAAATCAGCCGCCAAATTAACAATATTTCTATATGCCTTATCTGCGGCTTTACCCGTAATAGTACTGTCAAATCGAGGAACTTTAGTCAGTGGATTGGGAAAAATATCATAAACTGCACCGGGTTCATTACCACAAGCATTTTTTTTGCCAGCAGTTATATCATAAATTTTCGGATAACAACTAAAATTCCATCCACCTATAGCAATATAAGTACTCACTCCATGAGATTTTAAATCAGCAATAACTCTTTTTAATGCCACAAAATCAGCCCTGGCATTTTCAGCTTCTTTGATGCTAATACTTTGACCAGAAGTACAGGTATAACCAAACAATCCTGAACATTTCAGGCTATTTTTTTCATAATTAACAAAACCAGGCTGGACGAAAGACAATACCAACGTATTAAAGTTACTCTTGTTCTTAGAGATATCTCTACTTAATTTTTTAAAATTATCAAGGCTGGCATAATATTCTTGAGTATCCACCTGTGCAGCAGGCCCACTCAGATAATATGCAGATATTTTAGGGTTGGCGGCAATAACATTTCCTGATGTGAAAAAACATAATATAGAACTCGCTAATAAATATCGGTTTAATTTGTATTTAGACATATATCTATCTCCACTTGGTTAACATTACTTTTCCGATTACAGCCAATGAGTTATCATGACGCCTCATTGCCTTTTCATCATGAACGGTATAAGTTTTTCCCTAATAGAGCGTTAATATGCTCAGTCTGTTATTATAGACTGTGATGTAGTTACTGAACTGTTATATCCGTTATCTTTCAAGTTGCCTCTTTGTTGGCTGCACTCCCTTGCCGTCGCGATTCATCTTGAAATCCATAGGGTATATATCAGCATTAATTATTTCAATGCACCAATTTCATAATAGTATAGTTTTCACCATTGTCCACAAAAGAGATAGAAATTAGTTGTAATAATATTTCTCTCTAATCTATCTAAATAAAAAACAATAGGGTATATGTGATAATTCCTCTAGATTATACCTATGTTAATTAATTACCGCTTGTGCAAACCTGCCTATGAATGAACAGTGAATACGAACACCAGAGTATACATGTCAATAGAAAACCCACCGCTTTAAATAAACGCCCTCTGTTATCAGGCAAATTATGCCCAAAAACTTCAACGATTCTTCAACGAATTATAAAAAACTATAAAAAAGCATTATCTTAAATTGCTGAATTAATGATCAGGCCCGTATACTCACTGTGCGTTAAAACAAATCTGGAATAGCAAGTAGCTTACTGAGTCGCGCAAAATGTATTCCAGCAAGTGAAACAAAGTTAAAACACAGGAAAATTATCATGACACGTTTAGGCTTATCTATAACTGTATTATCACTGTTATTCTCTGGCGCGGTATTGGCTGCACCTAGCACACCCGCCCCCCAATCTTCGAATACCAAGGCGACGTCTTCCCATATGGAAAATACCAAAGCAGAGAAGAAATCTGGCAAAACCGCCCCCAAACAACGCTCACACCAGAAGGCAAAAAGCAAAGAAGCCAAGAAGAAGGCTCACTGAGTTTTCCGGCCTAAAACTACTATTTATGTCCGCAATTATGTCCGCAATTATGTCCGCAATCGTTATGACACAAGTTTAGTCGTATCATAACTGTAAATTCAGGGGGGAAATCCCCCCCTCAACAGGCTATCGTGAAAAGCTTAACAAGCCCCTTCAGTATCTTCATCACCATAATATTTAACACCAATCCTGATGATATCCCGTCCCTGAGATTTACGGTGTTTATTCGTGTCACGCAATGAATAGATACAACCACAATATTCCTGCTGATAAAATCTTTCCTGTTTACTAATTTCAATCATCCGAGCTGAACCACCTTGTTTACGCCAGTTGTAATCCCAGTATTGAATCCCCGGATACTGACTTGCCGCTCGTTTTCCACAATCATTTATCTGCTGCATGTTTTTCCAGCGGGAAATGCCCAACGAGCTTGAAATAACGCTGAAATTATTTTCATAAGCATACAAAGCCGTACGCTCAAAACGCATATCAAAGCACATGGTGCAGCGAACACCTCTTTCTGGCTCCAATTCCATGCCTTTAGCACGTTCAAACCAGTTATCGCTGTCATAATCCGCATCCACAAATGGCACATTGTGTTGCTCCGCAAAACGAATGTTCTCTTCTTTGCGAATTAAATATTCCCGTTTGGGATGAATATTTGGATTATAGAAAAAGACGGTGTAATCAATTCCAGAGGCACGTAGCGCTTCCATCACTTCACCAGAACAAGGAGCACAACAAGAGTGTAATAATAATCGTTCCGCATTATCCGGTAACGTTAAAACAGGGCGAACATAGTTTTCCATTTAGCAGGCTCCATATATACCCGTCATCTTTCAAGTTGCCTCTTTGTTGGCTGCACTCGCTCACCCCGGTCACATAGTTACCTATGCTCCCGGGGATTCACTCCCTTGCCGTCGCGATCCATCTTGAAATCCTAGGGTATAATTATAAGAATTAATTATAGAATATAGTTATTTTTAGCTTCAAATTTTTCGAATGAAATTTATCATGACTGACTTGTCGTTATGATCTTTGCCTTTACGATCCTTACCTTTGTGATCATCGTAAATTACTTGAAACTCTGACAGGTTCTACCGTTATATTGTCGTCATCAAAGTTTGTACGATACCGATAAATCCGTTTTACGCTGATAGTTAATAAATTATAGCCAAATTCAGATGCTTTTAACCAAAATAATTTAAATGGAGACCACGATGCGCCATACAATTTCTCTGAGTGACCTCTCTTTTCCGGCAATCATCGCCGGATTTGTCGCTGTTTTAGTCGGATATACCAGTTCAGCGGCAATTATCTTTCAGGCTGCGGAAGCGGCGGGCGCCACCCCCATGCAGATCGGTGGTTGGCTAAGTATGCTAGGACTTGGAATGGGCATCAGCTCCCTGGGGCTATCGCTTTATTACCGCACCCCTGTCCTTACCGCATGGTCAACACCGGGTGCCGCGCTACTGGTGACAACGCTACCAGGAACATCAATCAACGAAGCCATTGGTATCTTTATTTTTGCTTCAGCGCTGATCTTGCTGTGCGGTATTACTGGCCTGTTTGCCCGGTTGATGAACTATATTCCACAGGCACTTTCCGCAGCCATGCTGACCGGTATTCTGTTACGCTTTGGTTTGGATGCCTTTTCCTCATTTTCAGTCAACTTCGTACTGACTGCCGGAATGTGTTTGACTTATCTTCTGGCACGCAGATATTTATCCCGCTATGCCATCATCTTAACACTATTATCAGGGCTGATTATCGCCGCTTTACAGGGAGATATTCACTTTGAACAACAATCCACAGTCGCGTTTGTTGCCCCTGAATTTATTGCACCCAGTTTCACATTCTCTTCGTTATTGAGTGTCGGTATCCCATTTTTTATCGTTACAATGGCATCTCAAAATGCACCCGGCATTGCCACACTAAAAGCCGCAGGGTATCCGGTTTCTGTTTCATCACTGATAAGCTGGACTGCGCTCATCTCACTGATCTTATCACCTTTTGGTGGTTTTTCCGTCTGTATTGCCGCCATTACTGCCGCAATTTGTATGAGCCCGGAAATCCACGCTGACCCACATCGCCGTTATATGGCCGCTGCCGTAGCGGGTGTGTTTTACCTGATAGCGGGCCTGTTCGGTGGTTCAATCAGTATGTTATTCAGCGCGCTACCGGCGGCGCTTATTCATATTATTGCCGGATTAGCATTGCTTGGAACAATTTCTGGCAGCCTGCTACAAGCGCTACAGAATGAAAAGCAACGAGACGCAGCAATAATCACATTTTTGATCACCGCTTCCGGTGTGACGTTACTTGGCGTAGGTGCTGCATTCTGGGGGTTAATAGGTGGAGTAATAACCATGATCCTTTTATCTTTGCCTGAGAAAAACAAAATAGTTCATTAGATGAACAGTAAAATTATACTTTTCAGCACTTTATGATACTTATTATCAATAAAACTTATGATAGTTTGCCGAGTCTGTTGCGCTTTGAATATTACGATGGGACATATCTAACAACCTTAAATCTTATTACCCGCAAAACCGAGCTTTCTATTATGAAATTTTTTGATATAGAATTTTCTGATATTAGCAAGTTAGCTGTTATTTCATTCTGTCTGGCAATCCCTTATAGCTATGCAGATGACCGCCCAATTCTTTCTCTCTCGGTTAGCCAGTCCGGTGGAAGCCAAACGACTGCTGATGGCAGTTTATCCAGAAAACCAAATAAGCAAGAATCACGGATACTCCCAATTTGGGGTGACGAGGCCAGAGCTAAAGGTTATGACCTACCGGAGCCTTTTGGCGCCAGTTACGGTTATATGAATATGCGACAGAATGTCATTGTAGATGATATTAAAATCATTATACCGGACACCCCAGGCTTTGAAGATGTACTGGATATAAACACAGGAAAAACCAGAGGAAAGAATGAATCACATATGCTCAAGCTGGATACTTGGGTTCTGCCTTTTCTGAATGTTTATGGCGTTTATGGCTGGACAAAAGGCTCATCGAAAACCAACATTGAGGGAATCAGTTTTTTTGGTCAGACTATTCAGGAAATGAAAGATATTCCCTTCGCACTAGATTTTAAAGGTAAAACCTATGGTGGCGGTTTTACTCTGGCAGGGGGCTACGATCAATTTTTCGGTACGCTTGATACCAACTATACCTACACTAATCTGGATATTCTGGATGGTAAAATTAGCGCTCTGGTCGTCACTCCACGAATTGGTTATGAATTTGTATTCCAGCCAATCATTCCAGGGCAAGGAAATACCAAATTGCAAGTATGGACCGGTGGTATGTACCAGAAAATTACTCAGGAATTTGAAGGCAATATTAGTAATCTGGATTTACCCCCCATGTTTGACAAATTGGTAAGTGCATTCGATGATTATGAGAATATGAAATTCAAAGTAAAACAGCATGTTGCATCTCGCTGGAATAATACCGTCGGCGCAAGGCTGGAAGTCACACGCAATTTCAATATGCTGACTGAAGTTGGCTTTAACAAACGTAACAGCGTCTATATCTCAAGTGAGTTCCGTTTTTAATGAATATCCGCTGTACTTTACATGGGCTGGCTCTAGTCAGCCTTTTTATTTCTAATTTCTCATATGGCGAAGCACTACTCAGCAGGGAAAAAATCGATGGCTGGCTAGAAAAATTAGGTGGCAGTAATACCTATGACAGCAGTAAAGCGATTGACTGGGGCATTTTACCCGGCCCTTTCTATACTCCAGAGTTAGGTGCTGGTCTCGGTGTTGCTGTCATTGGTCTCTATCGGCCAGATGATAATGATCATACCAGCCAAATCTCTTCTCTTTCCCTGAATGGATTTGCCTCTTCAACAGGCGCCTTTGGCTTCACATTTGATAACTACAATTTCTTTGCTGATGATCAATGGCGTTTTTTCCTTTCCGGTACATTGAACAACGTTCCCACCTATTATTGGGGAACGGGATATCAAGCAGGTAAGGTAGATGATCGCAAAGAAAAATATCACTCACAGGAACTGCACCTGCAACCCAGAGTGCTCTATCGAGTTGCTGATTCTACCTATTTAGGCGCCGGCTGGGATTTTTCATCATTACACGCTAAAGACCCTGATAACGGCGCTAAAAAACTTTTTGCAGCAGAAAACGATGGCCGGTCCATATTGAGTTCGGGCGTCAGTGCCTATTTCAGCTACGACACACGGGATTTTCTGCCTAACGCTCATCAAGGATACGTTCTTGATATGACCTATACCCATTTTTCCCCGGCATTAGGCAGTGATCGCCGGTTTAATACCGTTGATATGCAATACAGCACCTATTATCAATTAGATGAAAAATCTGTACTGGCATTCGATAGTTATGGTCGTTTCACTGACGGCCAAGTACCCTGGAATATGCTGTCAATGCTAGGTAATAGTAATCGGATGCGCGGATATTATGAAGGTAGATACCGGGACAAAAATGTTATCAGCACCCAATTGGAATATCGGCGCAAATTGGACTGGCGGCACGGATTTGTCTTGTGGGCAGGGGCGGGCACCCTAAGCCATTATGCAAAAGATATTGGCTCAGAAAACTGGTTACCCACCGTTGGTGCTGGCTATCGTTTTGAATTCAAACCTAAAATGAATGTCAGACTGGACTTTGGTATCGGTAAAAAAAGCAATGGATTTTATTTTCAGGTGGGAGAGGCGTTTTGAAATTGCGTTTATGGATTACTGCTTTAACGTTAGTTGCAGGATGCCAGGGAACTTTTTCTTCAATCGTACCAGTACAACCTGACTTAAATAGTGAAACAACCGCCGAAGCCACTCGTGCATGGCCGGTTCTTGCTCCGATTCCCTCTCCCGAAGGATTAAGAGCTTGCTGTGCTTTTGGCTACAATTTAAAAACTGAATTACTGACCATTCCAGTACCTTTTTACCACATAAGTAATGTGCTGGATGCCGATAATCTTGGGGCACATAATTATAACAACAGTTTTTTTGGTACCGTTGCTTCATTAACAGGGCTCAGTAATGAAAAAGTGGGGATGATATATACCCGCCGGGGCGGATTCATTGATATTTCCCATGTACGGGATACCGCTGATAATGCGGTTTTTCTGTTCAGTCAAATCTGGCCTCGTCTTGGAGAAGAGTGGCAAATAGAACTCAGCAGCGAATTAGCATTACGCCGTATCCAATTCTATCAATTCACACCACCAGCATCGATAGAACAACGTTATACCTTAACTGCTTATCTAGCCGCAAAATTGGCTTTTGAACTTGCTGCATGGCATGAAATCGCCCAATGGTACGGTTATCAGTCTGTACCGGGATTTTCTGAAAAAGTATCTGCGTTCTCTCCTGAAGATCTCTACTCTAATCTATTAGGCGCTCGTCTTTCCCTCTCGTTGATACTGGCAGGGCAAGTACCGTCAATGAAACAATACCGCCTATCAATGCAAGCCATTCTGCCATCTGCGCTACGTGAACTGGAAGCCTTATCCCCTGATGAAACGCGGAAAATGTTTGAACAGGTTGATGGTATCTGGTGGGACAGCAAACGCCGTATACCTGATAAGCACTTAATACTTCAACGTGATTTCCATACTCACAGCGATCGTACCCCTAATATGGTGCCTACAGAACAACAAGTTCCACTCAGGCTTACCCTGCCACAACAATATACTGGCTACAGATTATCTGAATTGGCCGAATTACAATTGTGGCCTAGTCGCCAGATGAAAGATCTTCCTGTACCAGAAAGCTACTGGATTGCACTTGATTTTCCACAATTGGCAGAAAAAGCGAAAGAACAGCAAGAGAATCATTGATGCATATATTTTCTATGAATCAATGAATATACCCGTTATCTTTCAAGTTGCCTCTTTGTTGGCTACACTCGCTCACCCCGGTCACATAGTTTGCTATGCTCCCGGGGATTCACTCCCTTGCCGTCGCGATGCATCTTGAAATCCGTAGGGTATATAACATTATGAGTTAAAATATATGGGAAATTTTAGATTACTATTTCTCAAACAATAATCCCATTTTAATATCATCAATTATAATTTACTATTTCCATAATGTTACATCATAATATAAACTCAACATCATCCATAATAAAATCAAACTATGCCGACCATACTTAAATTAAGCTATAAAGAGAAAGCCTACATCAATAAGGCATTATTTCACAGGATAAAAAATCGTATTGAAATATTTACAAAGATAAAAAATCAATAAACAACTGATATAAAATAATTAATATTACATAACATCTAAAAAAACAAATCAAAAAATCATAAAAATATTAACCACCCCAACAACCAAAAAAGAAACAAAATCTCAAAAAGATCACAAAAATAAGGATATAATTCTTTATTATACTCTTAATATGTGTATTGCACTTACTTTTATCGAAAAATTAGACTTTCACTCTTAATTTAACTCAAATAACAAAAATCCCTTCTTAAGTAGGTTTAATCGTCTATAATATACATTTCCAAGTTATAAATATGTATAAACAATATCAGCTTTATCTAAGTAGATAAAATAATAACTTACATTATCAACAATTAGATTTATTCAACCAAAACTCAAGTTACTAAACTATTTTCAACTATATGATATATTGATTTTTATTTTAAATTTACAACATTAAATAAATTTAATAGATAAACACTCATATTGTTTTTTAATTTTTCTGATGTATTTGGGGATTCAGGGCCCCTATCTTCACCCCTGATAAAGTCAATTAAGATGTCCCTACTCCTGGAGAGGAAAAATGAATAAACTAGCGTTATCGACCACCGCCGCGCTTATTTTTGCTACAGGTTCTGCTGTTGCAGCCAATGAAGCCGCTGGCGGTATATTACATTTCTCTGGCGCAGTCACTGATGCCACTTGTACTATTAACAGTGGTGCTTCAGCTAATCTGTCGATTATATTGGAACCTATCTCAGTCACTCAAGCCGGACAAAAAGAAGGCTTAATTGATTATGGCAAGAAAGCATTTTCACTAGAATTTTCTAACTGCCAGTCCAAAGCCGTTGGTTTTGATCCAGCAACCTCTATGTTGAAAATCCAGTTCTCATCATCACATACTATTTCTAACGATGCTAAGTACCTGGTTAACCAAGAACTCAATGCAAATGGTAAGCCGAAAAACGTAGGTATCGCTATTGTTAAACACACCGAAGAAAATAACCCTATTATGCTGAATAAAGCGTTTGATACAGGAATCAAAGGCTCAGAGACAACACCTGAAATTGTCGATTTCTATGCGAAATACTACAAAGTAGGCACTGATGCTGCTGAGCCAGGTAAAGTAGTAACGATGGTTACTTATCACGTTACTTATTTATAATGATTTATACCCTATGGATTTCAAGATGCATCGCGGCGGCAAGGGAGCGAATCCCCGGGAGCATAGATAACTATGTGACCGGGGTGAGTGAGTGCAGCCAACAAAGAGGTAACTTGAAAGATGACGGGTATATACCCTATGGATTTCAAGATGCATCGCGGCGGCAAGGGAGCGAATCCCCGGGAGCATAGATAACTATGAGACCGGGGTGAGTGAGTGCAGCCAACAAAGAGGCAACTTGAAAGATGACGGGTATACTACAATAAACAAAGCCTATTTAGATAAATAGGCTTATTTAATTTGGCAAAAATAACGTTATGAAAAAATTATTTTTAACTATATTATTAGGGATAACGACTTTATCTGCTCATGCCAACATCGTTATTAACACAACACGTGTTATTTATCCAGCCAGTAATAAAGAGGTATCAGTTCAATTATTAAATGCAGGGGCTCAACCCTCTCTGGTACAATCCTGGATAGATGATGGCGATCCTAATTCAACACCTGAAACAGCTAAAGTCCCCTTTTTACTCATCCCTCCAGTCGTCAAAATTGATGGCAATAACGGGCAACAATTAAGAATTAAATACATCAACAGCAATCTACCCACGGATCGTGAATCGCTATTTTATTTAAATATTCTGGATATTCCACCCACAGCAGAAAACATTGGCGATAAAAACGTTATGCAGATTGCTATTCGTACCCGGATCAAATTTTTCTATCGGCCAGAAAAGCTTTCTATCTTACCGAAACAGATCCAACAACATATTGGATTAAAACGTGAGGGTAGCCAACTAAAATTGGAGAATTCATCACCCTATTTCATGAATATCGTCGGCCTTAAATCTTCTGACATTCAACCTAACTTACTAAATGAAGGAACAATTATAAAACCGTTCTCTTCTCATTCATTCAGTACCAATGAAAAAGTAAAAGTTGGAGATAAATTAACTCTGGCTATTGTTGATGATTTTGGTGCTATAAATAAATTAACTTTACCACTTCAATAGTGATATTACTGGCATAGCATAGAACATGATAAGACAAAAAATTAGTCCGTTAGCTCTGATAATAGGTCCCCTTCTGTATACAGATTGTTTATGCTATGCCACAACATTTAATACTGATTTTCTGGTTGGTGAATCTGCGAAAGCGGATTTATCCCGATTTTATACCACTTCAGAGCTACCCGCTGGCCGTTACGGTATTGACATATATCTGAATAATGACTGGAAAGGAAGATTTGATATTAATATCCAGAACGATGGCAAAGATATTTACTTACTCAATGAAGATCTTCCTAGGTTAGGTATAAAAATTGATAAAAACCAATTACCAGAATCAAATTTATCCAAAGATGAAATTCTTCTTACTAAAATAATACATGAAGGAACCGCTAATCTCGATGTTCCTAAACTCAGCCTGCATCTGGTCGTCCCGCAAGCATATATCAAAAACGAGCTAAAAGGCTATATCGATCCTGCGTCCTGGGACAGAGGTATCCCCGGAGCTATGCTGTCCTACAATGCCAACTATTACCATACCCAAAATAGGAATAAACAAAACCGTAACCGTGAAAATGAAGATAATGCTTACGTGTCACTTAATAGCGGTTTGAATCTATTTGGCTGGCAATTACGTGATCAATCCTCTTATCACTACACACATTCAAATGGTGATAAATGGAGTAACAATACCCGTTATCTGCAACGAGGAATTTCATCAATTAATTCAGAATTTCGCATTGGTGATAGCTATACATCAAGCGATTTATTCGACTCTTTCCGCTTCCGAGGTATCAATTTGAAAACAGATATGCGTATGTACCCAGATGCCTGGCAAGGGTTTTCCCCTATCGTCCGGGGAGTTGCGCAGACTAACGCTCTGGTAAAAATCACCCAAAATAATATCGTTATTTATCAAGGTAATGTACCACCCGGGCCGTTTGCTATTGATGCTATTTTACCAACAGGTTCAGGTGGTGATTTGCTAGTTGAAGTGACGGAAGCAGACGGACGTACTAACAGTTTTACCGTCCCCTTTTCATCCGTTCCTAATATGATGAAAGAAGGTCTTGGCAAATATGATATCAGTGCAGGTAAAACACATATTGCCAACAGTCGTTATAAACCAAACTTTTTTCAAGCCAGCTACCAATATGGTTTTAATAATGTCCTGACCGGTTATACAGGCACCATTATCAGCAAAGATTATTACTCACTACTGTTAGGGAGTGGCTTTAATCTACCCATTGGCGCTGTATCAATTGACGTTTCGCAGTCCAGCGCCAAATTTGATAATAGCCCAACCATGAAAGGCCAAAGCTACAAATTAGCTTATAGCCGCTATATCCCACAAACAAAAACAAATTTTTCGCTGGCGGCTTATCGTTATTCAACTAAAAATTATCTCACCCTAATCGATGCGCTTGATCTGCATGACTGGATAAGCAACGGATATAACCAACAATACTATTCTCATCAAAAAAATACCTTTAATATCAATTTGAACCAGAATCTTGGCAGTCGTGCAGGTTCACTTTTTCTTTCGGGAACATTCCGTGATTATTGGGGAACCCAGAATAAAAGTAGAGAATATCAAATGGGGTATTCCAACAGTCTGGGAAAAATCAATTATTCCCTGACAGCAAGCCGTGTCCGATACAATATCAATGAAACAGAAAGTAAAGAGGAACAGCGCTACTATCTGATGCTGTCTGTTCCTTTTGAGTTGTTTGGCTACCCTGCCTATTTGACCAATAATGTCTCAATCAATGAAAGTCACTATGACAACAGTAACTTAGGATTAAGCGGCAGCGCAGGCCCAAACAACCGTTTAAATTACCACTTCAACATTTCAGATCAGAAAAGTGGTTCGACAACAACCAGTGCAAATTTGACCTATAAAACATCCGTTTCCACATTGAGTAGTTCTTATAGCCAATCCAAGGAGTACCGCCAAATGGGGCTTGGCGCAACCGGCAGTTTAGTTGCTTATCGAAGCGGAATTCTGGCTGCTAATCAAGTTGGGGAAACTTTCGCCATCATTGACGCACCGGGCACAGCAAACGCTTCTGTGAATGGTGATAAAAGCATGGTGACAAACAACAGCGGTAAGTTGCTGATACCTTATCTTTCTCCTTATCGTAAAAATGCCATCATGCTAGATACCAGTGAAGTACCAGAAGATGCGGCTGAACTTATCGGTAACATCAGAGATGTTGCGCCATATTCCGGTGCGATTACCCATATCGGATTTAAAACAGACCAGCGGAAGGCTTTTGTCTTCTACGCCGCTCAGGCTGATGGTAAACCTTTACCTTTCGGTACTGAAATTGTCGATTCAGAAGGTAACAGCTTAGGATACGTTGGTCAGGGTAGTATGGTTTTCCTACGTGTAGAAAAATTACCACAGCAAATTTATGTCCACATCGGTCAACTAGGCGAAAAGAGCTGCATAATAAATAATCCACAACCTGAAATGGGTTCAACCGCCAATATTTGCCGTTAAAGGAGAAAATAATGAAATTTAAGCCATTGTATCTTAAACCATTGTACCTTAAACCATTGTATCTGGCGGCCATAATCAGTCTGAGCAGTAGCATAGCCTATGCAGATTGCCAACCCAAATATGCAATACCGGCACCGGCAATCCTAGTTGATATGACAGATCATCTCACTCTGAACAGTAATGCAACCTGGATACTCAACACCCAATATTCTGGCTATTTTACATGCACAAGAAATTCACTATGGAAACAAAACTCTGTCGCTAACGGTTCGCCTTTTACTAAAAACAAAGTTGTTTTAGGATTCAATGGTGGCAAAAATTATGCCGAAGTAACTATCACGAATCTTTCTCCTAGCAACAATATTAATCTGGGAAACAGTAACGACACATACCCTGCCAGCAAATTGCAAGCCCAATTTACACTTAATGTAAAGCTACTGAGTGGCAGACCCGGTGGTAGTAATATTCACGTCTTTTCCGGCAATTCCGCAACATTAAAAACTGCTGTAATTGCGATGGATACCACCAACTTAGGACTCCTTGATGCCATTCTCCGTTTCGCTACCGATTTCCTGACCTTTATTCTTACCTGGGAGTGGCCGACACATTCTGAAGATATATATTATCAACCCATCACAATGATTTTTAATCACAGAGATACAACTTGTCACTTCTTAAATGCGGGATTGACAGTGAATCTACCAAAAGTCAACCGCATTAGATTGCTTAACGGAACAGATAAAGGAGAAACACCTTTTACCCTTAACTTTGAATGCAAATATCTCCAAAACGGTAAAACTTCACGCTCAGTTAAAGCTTACCTGAGCAGTAATAATCTGCTACCAAATGACAATCGAACTTTAATTGACAGCAAAGCAGGTGCCGCTAAAGGTGTTGGCATCCGTGTTTCTCAGACAAGTGATTCAACGCCGATAACTTTCAGTGCTTCGCAATCCTCATCCCACGGCGCAACACGACTATTCAGCAAAAACTCCGGTAATGTCATCGATAAACACTTTACCATCGACCTTAATGCCTACTACCACGTTTATGATCCCCAAAACATCATAGCAGGGGAACTGAAAGCAACTTCTGTACTGAACTTTGAATACAATTAATCAAGAGGCAAAGGAGATGTCTCTTATTTCCCTCATTCGAATTAAAATTTTATGTTTCAATAAGTAATAATTTGTAATAAAGTGTTTCTATCGAAAAATTCATTTACATTTATAACCTACCCTGAATTGATGTAACACAATGATAATCCTAACATTAAGTAATCATTCAAACTCGCTTAATTTATCAATAAAATAGTGTAATTCTATGAAAAATAGAAAAAACATACTTTCACTTATCAATAAAATTAAAAAAAAACAATATCAAGATAATATTTCCAAACCTTGTTAAATAATAAATAAAAATAACAATCAACCAGAAACAAAAATATATATTAAGGATAAAAAAATACAAAAAACCACATAAGCAGAAAAATAAAACATATGAAAAAAATTCAATCACCATTAATTAAAAATGAAATAAATTTATTAAAAATCAATGACATAAAAATAAATCACAAATAAAAACCTTAGGGGAAAATATAATCACACGTAATATAAAAATGTGAGAAATAATTTAACCTAGCACGAGAAAAATATAAATTTAATTCTCCAAAAACACCTTTAATATAAAAATAGAAAGATAAATATTTATATTATCAACAAATAAATTATTAAATTTTCTTTATTCTTATATACACCTCCATTATTATATTCTTACAATATCACCCGCAGTAAATATTTGTAACACATTGTTACTTATTTTAACTTAACATTTAGAACCATATCGAATATCCTGCACCGCACCAATAACAATGGATCTATTATAAAATTAGCTCAAGCCTGACAGATACGACTTAGTTTTAGCTCACAGAGGAAAGAGACCATATCGGTAACGGGTTACCTTTTTATGAAAATGATACTTATTCTTATAACGGCAATATTAATATCAATTAGTTTATTACTCGCTGCGGTGTTCTTACGATTGGCAGTACTATAATTAACAGTACTATATAAAACTAAGTTCAATCACTTCCGATATTATACTAGCTGGTTTACAAATCACTTTTCTTTTGATAAAGCGACTTACAGGCACAAAATTAACTCAAAAATCATGATCATATCTGATGAATAATTCAACCTAGGCAGGCAATATTTTGTACACAAACAGCACATAACCATATATAAATTAATAAAAAACCACAGAACAAATTAGCAAAATAATAATTTTCATTCCAGAAAATATATTTATGAATCACTAATAACTCTGGCTATGCTGGATTTATTTTGCTAACATCAGCTTGTTTTTTATTCAGAGCAAACGAGGAAAAGCAATGCCCTCTCAAACGATGAGGACGACTGCCATCTTCGCTTTCTTTATCTCACTATTGTTTTCCGCTTTTAGTCATGCTTCAACTAGCACAGCTAAAAGCATAGAGTATTCTCACAATGGCATGCAAAGCAATTTGCCAGATTTGCGAAAATACCCTTCGGGCACCCTACGTAAGAAAGCGTTTTTAAATGTTGTTGTCCCTGTGATTGATCAACACAATCAACAAATTATGCAGGAACGGAAATGGCTACTGGAACACCAAAATGCCAAGCATTGGTCTATACAGAACATCAAGCGCCTGCAACAAATTTGTAAAAACTACAACGTGAGCTGTAGCAGCTCGCCTAAAAAAGTTAACTGGAACAAGCTACTAAGTCGTGTTGACATCATCCCAACCCATTTTGTTGCCACTCAGGCCGCAACAGAATCTGGTTGGGGAACATCTAAGCTTGCACAACAGAACAACAACTTATTTGGTATGCGTTGCGGTAATAACTGTAAGAAAACCCAAGGTAAGATAAAAGGTTATTCCACCTATCCAACTATCAATGATTCGGTCAAAGCCTATATGAGAAATATGAACACCCATAACGCTTATGAATCATTACGTGCTTCACGCGCCAAGCAGAGAAGCCTTCAGGAATCACTAAATACCAGCAAATTGATTGATAATCTTGAAGGATATTCACAATTGGGTTCAACTTACAACAACTACCTGCACAAAGTATTTAACAGCAATAAAGGGCTTATTACTCAGGCGCAGAAGTTAGCTAAAAACGATCACGAGTAAGTGCCAATCTCAATAGGCGTAATTGTTGCTTGTTGCAAGCTATTTTTATCAATGAACCGTGAACACGGACAGCGCGGAAAAACCGGAACGTACATGTACATGTAGTACGTGAGGATGACTCGCTTCGCTCGCCTTACGGGCCGCACTAAAGTGCGTTCAAAAGCGCATGCTTTTGTCTGAGCGCTGCCCGGGTTCGCTCTTTATGGCAAAGAAGGGCACATAAAATAGCCTTATTGGGACAAGCAGTCACTATGGAATGGATGATTTTCTTATATCCACCCATTTGTTCTTTTCATTGACAGAATGTTTAGATTAAATACTATAGTATCCCTCGATATTAACCTGTATTGAGATAAAATGATTGACCAGAGTTTAATATGAATTTCTTTTCTTTTGAGTTTCTTGGTTCCTTTGTTGCTTTCTTTCTCTTGTATTGGATGCTACAAAAACATGCGAAAACACAAAACTACCTGCTGATAATCGCAAGTTATCTGTTTGTCTTTTCCTTTAATCCGCTTTTCACCGGCATCCTATTTGGCTATACGCTATTTATTTATCTTTTAACAAACATAGCCAGCAAATTTCTATCCAACCGCATCACGTTTACTATCCTGACAATAGGTATTCTGGGGTGTTTCACTCTATTCAAATATTATTCTTTCTTTCAAGAAAGTCTCCAACAAGCGTTTGTCAAATTTGGCTTGTCCATAGATTTACCCGTACTAACACTACTCGTCCCTTTGGGTTTATCTTTTTATGCATTTCATTCCGTCAGCTATGTCGTTGCTGTCGTAAGAAAAGAAATACCCAAAGCATCATTTCCTGATGTCGCTTTATATCTATGCTTTTTTCCGAGTATTGTTGCCGGACCAATAAACCGAGCTAAAGATTTCCTGCCTCAAATCCAGATATCATCAAGAGTGATCATTGAACCATCAAGAGCCATATTATTAATTACATTGGCAATAACCAAACTATTTTTGTTCAGCTCTTATTTATCCGAAAATTATGTTAATCCGGTTTTTGATGATCCCGTCAGCTACAATGCAGGGCAAATCTTGGTTAGTATCTATGCCTATGCCTGGCATATCTATTTTAATTTTTCTGGTTATACCAATCTTGTTACTGGATTAGCATTACTCCTTGGATTCAGAGTACCTGAAAACTTCAATGCCCCTTATCTGGCTGAAAACTTACAAGCCTTCTGGCGCCGTTGGCATATCAGTTTATCTGAATTTATCCGTGATTATATCTATATTCCTCTTGGTGGTAATAAGAAAGGATTTGTACGTAAAAATCTCAATTTTTTTGTTGCTATGGTAATCTCTGGGTTATGGCATGGAGCCGGAATTAATTTCATTATCTGGGGAGCTATTCATGGATTGGGATTAATAATCCTAAATGTTAAATATCAGTTATTTCCCCCAATAGACAAAAAGAATCAAAATATTCCCCAAAATCCAGTCATTTCATTTTTATCCAGAATCATCACTTTCCACTTTGTCTGTCTGGCATGGGTTTTCTTCCGTTGTCCTACTCTAGATGATGCAATAATTCTATTAAATCAATTGATATCATCAAATTTATTTCACTCGATAATAGCCAATAGTGGGTTGTTACTGATGTTCTGGGGACTCTTTATTATTTATCCGTGGCTGATTAATCTAAAAATAATGGTTGAGAAAATGTATTCTCAGATTTCATGGATATGCTACCCAATACCATTAGCGATTATTCTGACTTTGGTATTTATGATTTCACCACAAGGAATACCAGGATTCATTTATGCCAATTTCTGAATTCAAATCTAATTTAAAAACGGCCGGGCAAGTTATTTTTATCGTAATATTAACTAGCCTACTGTTAATCTGGCTAAATCATCGTTCACTGGATAGATTCTGGCAACAAGAATATCACCAGCAAAGTCTTTGGGCGACTTTGCAAGGCCATCCGCTCTGGGATTTCGGTGATAACCTGGAACAAGGTGTACTCGCTGCGGGGGAAGCTTTCATGTCACATACTACCAGCAATAACAGTAGCAACCATCAGCAAACTCTCCAAGAAACTGATATCACACTGCCTGCGGATTTTCAAATTGGACTCAAGCTCCTGAGTGGTTATCCCTCTCCTGTTACAAATCTGCCTGCAATTTTCCCTGAGTTATTACAGAAATCTCCCCATACTCATCCTGTTAATTCACCAATACCCCATAATTTAAGAAATAATGTTTCCCCCAGCACAGTTATCGCTAAAACCAACGTAACACTGACAGCCAAAGATAAAGTGCTGTTTGCTGGAGATTCAATGATGCAAGGTATCGCTCCCCATCTGAAACGTCGGCTCTACCGGGATTACAGTATTTCAAGTATTAATCTCAGCAAACAAAGTACTGGGCTTGCTTATCCCAGTTTTTTTAATTGGCCGGAAACTATCAATAAAACACTGGAAGCCAACCGTGATATCAAGCTAGTTGTTATTTTTTTGGGGCCAAATGATCCCTGGGATATGCCACCAAGACATGGAAACATCTACCTGAAATTCGCCAGCCCTGATTGGGAAAACCTCTATCGCCAGCGTATCGAAATGGTCCTTACCGCAGCACGTAACCACGGTGCTGATATTATCTGGGTTGCTCCTCCCAATATGCGACAGAAAAAACTTTCTGCCAGCATGAAATATCTGAGATCCTTATATCAATCGGAAGTAACGAAAGCTGGAGAAATCTATGTTTCTGTTAATGATATTTTCAAATATCATGCAAATGATTATTCCGATTATGTCGGCGACAATAGTAACAAAATTAAACTCAGAAGCGGTGATGGTATACACTTTAGCTTGAAAGGCCAGCAAGCTATCTCAGATAACATATTTTCATTGATTAAATTTATTCAGGAACCCGCTAAACAAAATGAAAATAATTAAACAACTTCGTCGGCGATACCAATCTGCTGGCATTAGTCTGGTCATCACACTCTCTTTAAGTTTGATATCGTGCCATAAACAAAAACCATTGCCGTTGCCAACACAACAGTCTGCAAAAGAGAGCCAACAGCTAATAGACTTTGGTGAACCGAATTTAGCTTTACTGGCGGATAAACTCCACAACAGCCGCCATAATCAACTGCATTTTGTTCAGATAGGAGATTCCCATACTGCCGCAGACTTTTTTACCGGCAAGCTTCGCTCTTTATTGCAACAACGTTTTGGCGATGCAGGGATTGGTTTTGTTAGCCCAATTAATGTACCTGGTCAACGTAACGCTATGGTCAGTATGACCGATGATAAGCAGCAATGGAAACTCACCACCAGCCGCAAAGATAATCGGCCTGATTTTCCTATCGGCGGTGCAATTGCAGAACCCAATAGCCAAATAAGTCAATTAATTCTAAGACTGTTTGCACCATCCCATGACCGCTATCAACTCAAAACGTTATACCAAGCATCGGGTGATGCTCAGATTCTGGTACAATCTGCAACCAAACGAATACTAAAATTACCGGCAACCCATGATCACTGGCAATTTTCTACTGAAGAATCAGTTACATTCCCAGTTAATATTATGGCGATACAAAATAATCAGTTAAAATTAGGCGGCTGGTTTATCAAACGTAAACAACCAGGTATTATGTTATCTGCCTTGGGTATTAATGGTGCAACCATTAATATGATGGATAAATGGCAGCCAAAATGGATTGATACATTAGTTCAAATGCATCCTGATATGGTGATCCTCGCCTATGGCACAAATGAGGCATTTAATCATTCGCTGGATTTATCAAACTATCGCCAGCAACTGGAAACTAAGATAAAGCAGATTCGTAATCAGTTACCACAAACAGTTATCCTTATCATTGGGCCGGGTGATTCTTTGAAAAACAACCAATTTACAAGTTGTATAGCACAACAACCAACAATGTTGGATAATATCATCCATACTCAACAAAAAGTCGCTCAAGATCAGCACACACTATTCTGGAACTGGCGTGCATATATGGGTGGAAAATGCTCAATTAGGAGCTGGGCGCAACAAGATCTTGCTCGTCCTGATTATGTTCACCTTTCAGCCGCAGGTTATGAACGCAGTGCTGAAGCTTTATACCAACAGTTAATAGATGTTCTCGGTCAATAAGCAACAATAAGGCTTGATTGGGAATAGTACTAAATACTTATCTTGTTTTTAGTGCAGAAAAATTAAACTTATAATCTTAGATTTACAATATGTATGAGCTCACAAGAAACCCATTTAATAAAGACAAACTATCTTTTTTGTTGTATTTAATGCGTTGAAAATAAGTTTATACCATGTGTAAAACATAGCGTTAAAAAGAGTATTTAAAATATGATTTTTCCCAAAAAGTATCCTCTCAGCTCTATAAAAAGGCTCATCTCCGGCTGGAAAGAATGTAGTTTCGAACGTTACCAACAAGCGTATTCTCTCTATGGTGGTGGAATATCTACTCATCCAGATATTGTACGTTTTTTAAATGAAAAATTTGGCAATAGTTTTATCTTTTACGTCAAAGAAAATCCACAAATAGAAAACGTTATCGAAGGGGCATACTTTACATGTAAAGATCATCATCTGGCAGCAAGTCACCAAAAGGACTACTATTTTTTCAGTTACGATGAAATTCTCTTCCCTATCGCCAAACATCTAAAAACTATCATCCCTGGGAAGTCAAAAACCATATCGCCTCTGCACAAAGAAAACTTCGTCAACATCTACTATGGCCGATTAAACAAGCGAACAATATGCCTTGCTAAAGAAGATTTTTCTTATAAAACAAGAAGAAATCGGAGTAATGAAATTAATAAATTTAAGCGTGCAGGCGGAGAAATACATCAAATTGATGATTTCACCTGCCAGGAATTTGTTGATATTTACACCACACTGTACGAAAAACGGTGGGAAAAAAAACACAGTGAAGAAGAAAAAGGAAAATTAACCGAACTATATACCGAACTCAAACAACATCTGTACGGATGTGTATTAACTATCAATGGAACCCCAGCAGCCTACGATTTAGTTATAAAATCAGACAGCCCTCAATGGGTTTCATTCGATGCAGTAAACGGTGGATACGATCCTGAATACGCTAATCTCAGCCTTGGAAGCATTGTCATGTGGTTAAATATTCAAAATGCTTCAACGCTCTGTCAGCAAAATCAAAAAACGATGCGCTATTCTATTGGCAAACCTACTTTCTCCTATAAAGATCGCTGGTGCAATCGCCATCCATTAGCGAGAACGCTGTTCTAGCTTTATTAATCATCTGCATAGTTGGCTTATCATCCGCCTTCTATAGAAGGCGGCATTATTTAACGCCGAGAAAAGCACTTTAAATTTTAGCTATTAAGATGGCAAAAAAGTTACATCACAGCAAAAAAAATCATCCCTACAACGGCACCTGTTATTCCAAGAATAGTTTCCATAATTGACCAAGTTTTCAGTGTTTGAGATTCTGTTGCACCAGTAAATTTACCAAATAACCAAAAGCCTGAGTCATTAACATGGCTCAATACCAAAGAACCACCCGCAATACAAATTGAAAGAGCTGCAAGCTGGGCACTAGAATATTCCAGAAGATCAACAACGGGCAAAATCAGACCAACAGTTGTCAAACAGGCAACAGTTGCAGAACCTTGAATAACGCGTACTGTACCAGCAAGGATGAAACACGCTAATGCAATAGGCAGCCCTGCCCCAATCAATGCGTTTCCCAAAGCAGGACCAACACCAGAATCCACTAATACTTGTTTGAATACACCACCAGCCCCAGTCACCAATAAAATAATTCCAGCCGGTTGAATAGCCGAAGAGCAAATATCCATCACTTTTTCTTTACTCATCCCACGGCGAATTGCCAAACCATAAATAGCAATCAAACAAGCAATCAAAATCGCAGAAAATGGATGACCGATAAATTCAAGCCACTGATACAACTCAGAACCCTGTTCAACAAAATTCTCACCAATAGCCTTTAACCCAACCAAAGCCAAAGGGAATAGAACCAGTGACAAACTCAAACCAAAAGATGGCATCTTACCTTGACCAAGGCTTGGCTCACTTATATCCACGGGCAAATCCAGAGTGACATACTTACTGATAAAATTACCGAAGATTGGCCCCGCCAGTAACATCCCAGGAATCGCTGCACTGATACCGATCAAGATCATCCAGCCAAAATCAGCATTCATCTGTGAAGCCAACAACATCGGTGCTGGACCAGGTAACAAAAATGCTGCGGCGGCTGCGACACCAGCAAACAGAGGAATAACCAGCTTCACTACATTACCGCCAGTACGACGCGCGACTGCGAACGCCACACCAATTAATAAAACAATAGCTACATCAAAGAACAATGGCAAAGCACAAACCAGGCCAGCGATCCCCAATGAATAATGAGCATTCTTTTCACCAAAACTATTTAGTAGTTTAATCGCAATCTGATCCAGTGCGCCTGTTTCATGCAGAACTTTACCAAACATCGCCCCCAGTGCGACAACAATAGCCAGAAAACCTAACGTTCCTCCCATTCCTTCTTGCATTGTTTCAGCAATTTTATCCAGTGGCATACCAGAAAAAACACCCGCTCCCATAGAAACCAGTATTAACGCAACAAAAGCGTGGATTCTGGCCTTCATCACCAAAAACAACAGTAAAAAAACAGAACCCACCGCTGTCAGCACTAAGGTTAAAGTACTCATTATTTTCCCCCTGAAATGACATTATTAATTATTCTTATCGAGTGATTTATCACTTCATCAAGAGATGATCTAATGTCAACCAGATAAACATCCTGTTCATCACTCCCCGGCTCTTCTAATACCTCAAACTGAGATACCAACATTTGAGATTTAAAAAAATGATCTTTACGTGCCTTCAATCGACTTTCAATTAAATCAAAGTCGCCTTTCATATAAAGAAATGACAGATTCTTATTATTACCACGCAGTATATCCCGGTAATGTTTTTTTAAAGCAGAGCAAACAATCAGGGAAACCGGGTTTGTGCGTTGCATAGCAAAAATTGCATGATTCAGTGATTTCAACCAAGGTTCACGATCTTCATCATTCAGTGCATAGCCTTCAGCCATCTTATTAATGTTAGATCTTGGGTGTAAAAAATCACCATCTAAAAAAGCAGAATCCAATTTATAGGCCACAGCACTGGCAACAGCAGATTTACCACTACCGGATACCCCCATAAGCACAAAAACATGATTCGAATGTTGGGTATCGCTCATATAAACTCCTCAGCGTAGATATTTTATCCACAAATGTTACCGGTAACTGTTATCGGTAACATTATCAGAAGTAGAGACGAAATTCGCAACAACACGGAATATTCAGGAAATATAAATGTGATATTTATCACAAATGAGTTCAAAAAAACGCAAATCCAGCAGACCGATTAGATACTCTCTCCCAGAGATAACTGAAAGCCGATATCAATCATTTTTTGCGGTAAATGTTCGCCCTTCAGCCGAGCCATTAATAATTCGGCAGCCCTCCGCCCCAATAAGTCACGAGACGTCAATACACTGGCAAGTTTTGGTGTCATCACCTGACCAACATCATGACCATGAAAGCCAGCTATCGCAATATCATGTGGTACAGCTATCCCTTGACGTTGGCACTCGAAAATTGCTCCGATTGCGAGGTCATCGTTAGTGCAGAATAGACCATCAACATCAGGATATTTTGTTCGTGCTTCATTCAGTAACTGTCCCCCTAATGTGTAAGAAGAGCTGTCTGGTGTCATTATCTTACCTGGCTTTAACCCGGCGCTTTTCATTGCAGCTTCATAGCCCTCCAGACGAATAATTGTCCTTTCATCTTGTCTCGCACCAAGATAAATCACCCGCTGGCAACCACGCTCAATCATTGCCATTACCATCTGCCGAGCTGCTTCAAAGTTGTCAATACCAACTGCCATATCAAAACAAGGAGAAACACAATCCATCAGTTCAACGACAGGGATACCAGCCGTTCCCAACATCTTTAAAGTTCGTGGAGTATGAGTACGTTCTGAAAGAATCAAACCATCAATATTATAGGAAAGTAAAGAAATCAAACGCTCTTCTTCTTTTTCTGAGCGATAGCCATAGTGGGCCAACATAGTTTGATAACCATAACTATCCGTCACATATTCGATACCACGAATAACCTCCGCAAAAACTTGGTTAGTCAAAGAAGGCAATAAAATACCAATAGCATGACTAGTGGAATTAGAGAGAATATCCGGTACTTTATTTGGGATATAGCCTAACTCATCTAAAGCATCCGCTATTTTCTTTCGCAATTGCTCAGAAACTTGATCAGGATTACGCAAGAAACGACTTACCGTCATTTTAGTTATACCAACACGATCAGCAACATCTTGTAAAATAGGACGTTTTTTCTTCATATTTCAACGCAATATAGAATGAGTAAAGTTTAGAATAATAAACGTAGTGTTATGATATATTTATACACTATAAGGATACATTTTTTTAAAATTTAGTCTGGCTGTGAAACTGTAATCCCAATTTATTTAGTGTATCGTAAAATCTTATCCTTTAGAGTGGAGATATAAGACATATTTTTTTGTGACCAGGAGGATTTCGCCGCTGATATATTACCGAATGATTTAGAGCAATGGGCCACCACAACCAGCAAGAACCACACCATGACAATGAATAAGAACTTGAAAATTGCCAAACTTATCAAAATCAGAAGCAGAGACATTAAGCCAGCTTAGGAGAAATGTCCAGGCGAAATTAAGGTTTAATCATTCAATGCTGGCTCAAACTTGATATGAACTACGTCGTCAGCTTAAGTACAAGTAGGCATTCAATTAGGAAAAAACTCTCGTTAACTTATGCCAATTAAGAAAAAGCTGAGGCTCTCTCTAATTTACTGTCCGGAATTAGTTGACCACTACAGGTTAAGATGGCTTATTAAAGCCGAGTGGTTTTTTAGGAACATCTGGCGCGGAACTCATCGAGGCGCGGGCATCCTTGCCTATAGTGACGCCGGATAGATTTAAGCAAGCCCAAAATTCATCAAAATGCGGGTTGCAAAAACGAGGGTGGTCATAGATTTAATCTTTCATATGGAAAAATAAAATGATACAGACCCTGATATGCAAAAATCCCCAGCGTTCGCTGAGGGTTTCTACGGTATTTAAAGCCTGGCAGTTCCCTACTCTCACATGGGGAGACCCCACACTACCATCGGCGCTACGGCGTTTCACTGCTGAGTTCGGCATGGGGTCAGGTGGGACCGCCGCGCTATCGCCGCCAGGCATATTCGGTTTATTCCAGGCGGCGCGTCTCTTCTTCCGCAACCACCCGAATCAATCTGTTCAACAAGCTGAAAATTTATCTCTCTACGCCCTGCCGACACCAAAACACCTTCGGCGTTGTAAGGTTAAGCCTCTCGGTTCATTAGTACTGGTCAGCTCAACGCATCGCTGCGCTTACACACCCAGCCTATCCACGTCTTCGTCTTAAACGTTCCTTCCGTGACCTCAAGTCAAGGGAAGACTCATCTCAAGGCAAGTTTCCCGCTTAGATGCTTTCAGCGGTTATCTC
>NZ_CAWNWY010000039.1:0-44514 GCF_963878365.1 Photorhabdus sp. HUG-39
CCCATTGTTCAGCGCAGGTTGAAAACATAAAGATTACCTCAAGTCGGGTTTGTTATTGAGATCAATCTATGAGGAAAAAGTTCAATAACGAGGGGGCAGGTTAAAATATTTGTGTAGGAAAGACAGGATATAAGGGGGAGCTAACCCGGTGTTTTCTGTGATTCTACATACGCCTTTAGTGTCTCGATGGTCGCACCGTCTGCACCACAGGAGAAACGAAATAAGAGTGTGATTATAGCCCCCACTATCAGACTGCTTTCGCAGAACGGTTTTTTGAATTTTAAGTGAGAATTTGAATTTTTTTACATTTGTTATGCGCTCGTTGCAAATACTGTTTTACTGAACTGGCAGAAACCTGAAGTTGATCCGCTATTTCGCTATAACGTAGACCTTGTAGCTGTGCCAGCAAAAAAGCGCTTTTTACTTGAACTGGCAATTTATCAAGAGTGATATCGAGTTTTTCAAGCTGTTCAAATGTGGCGATGCTGCTTTCAGCAGAAGGCATAGTCATTTCTGGTGTCGAGTTTATATACTTTAAATAGTTCTCTTCGGTCTTTCTTCGACGGTAATAGTTGGCAACCAGACAGCGGGCCACGGTCGCCAGAAAAGGCCGTGGTTGGCGGATGTCTGACAAATTTGAACTTGATAGAACGTTCAGGAAAGTGTCCTGAGTGAGATCCTCAGCATGGCACGGGCAAGGGATTTTATGACGTAGCCAGTTATATAACCAGTCATGATGTTCAAAATAAAACTGTTGAGCATAATGATTAAATTCAGAATTAAGTTTAGGCATATCTTTGGTGTTGGTATTATGATTTCCAACAATTTGGCTATATGAAAATGATTATTATTTTCATATGACCATCATCTGTCAAGCTGTTGGCCTTAAGTGAGTTCCCTTACGGCATTTTGCCGCAACCGGATGGGTTTTTAAAATCGAGAAAAAGCGCAAGTGTGTCATGAAAAAACAGATAAAACTTTAATCATTAAAGGTAAAAGGCAGTGATTAGGTTTTTTCAAAGCGGGTAGAAAATTCGATATTACACTGAAATTGAGCGAGAAAATTAATAATGTTTTCAACCGGGTAATAAACTTTCCTATAAACCGATTAAATCATCAATCATGAAAAATCGGAGTAATAAAATCCGTAAATAAATGATTTAAACGAATATTAATCGGGTTACTTTCAGCGTTGTTATGTCGTGTTTATTATGCAAAACCAACATCTTAAATACGCCGGTTTAAATTTTTCACACTGATTTAATCATTCCAATAGCATTGTTTTTCTACGGTTCGATTTAAACCATTTCTCTTTTATGTCTTTAATATGATTTCATGATAAAATTAACTCATATTGTTGTTTTATAAGAAATTTAATCGTTGTTTTAACATTTAAATATCCGTTTAATCGTTATAACCTTGCTGTCTGATTAATCTGCCAGATTTTTACCATCGTTGATGCAATAAAGCATTTTCATCTATTCCTGTCTAACAACAGCTATCAGCAATTTTTCTTTAGAAGGAAATCGACTGATCATCCAGTCGGCAATATTGCTTTATAATTTAATTTAGTGGTCGCCTAAGCAACCACCTTTAAAATGGAATGGCAATTACATAAAATCGTAAATAGTATCTTTTTATCCGTTTTCATGCTGATTACAGTAATCATTTCGTCTATTACCGAACAAGTTGTATATTAGTATTGAGATGTTCGTTGCCAATCCCTATTTTGGAGAAATTCAAACAGACATAAATAATAACCGAACAGCAAATCCGATCAGCACCAGTCCCATCACCCGCTCGAACCAATACCCTTTCCGTATGAATTTATTACGAATCACTATATTAGAAAAAATAACACTGACCAATACAAACCATACCGCATTGACCACACACATCCACACCCCATAAAACATTTGTATTGGGATAGGTGTATTGCTACTCACCACAGTCGTGAAAACTGCCAAAAAGAACAACGTCGCCTTAGGATTAAGGGCGTTTGTCATAAACCCCATCAGAAATGCTTTCCATCTACTCTGTGAAGCTTGAACAATTCCCTCACTCTCTAAGACAGCCACATCGGTAGGCTTACTCCTGATAAATTTGATACCGAGCCATATGATGTAAGTTCCCCCAACAAGTTTTGCTAATTCCATTAACCACGGAGTGGTATGCAGCAATGCACTAACCCCCACTAGTGTATAGATGACGTGTACTGATATTCCCGCTCCGATACCCACTGCCGTACATATCCCAGCCCAGCGACCAAACCTCACACTTTGTCGTATGGTAACCGCGAAATCTGGCCCCGGAGCTACCACTGCCAGAAAATGAATCACCGCCAGTCCTAGAAATTCCCCCCAATAGTTATGCAACATATTAACTCCAGAATGACAGCGGGTTTGCTGCTCCGCGGTAGCCAATAAAACATGACAAACTCAAACGTAGATCGTCTACACCAGCAGTCACGGCGTGCATACATTGAGAGTTAAAGATCAAAAGATCACCCACATCCGGTTGGATTTCTAGTGCTGGTTTACCAAGTTATCACCAGTCAGTACCGGACTGGACAGATAAATGCGTTCCGTCATATTCTATTTTCGGGGTATAGTAAAATATATCTAATGGTATTTGATAAAGATATTAAGTTCAAGCACTAGAGAAATAGGTATTGATTTCTGCGGAATTTATAAAATCTGCTTTTTTGTCGGCGGAAAAAAATAATAACTCTGACAGTGTACACATGGAAATATCAATTAACATTTCTTACTACAAGATATAGAGTAAGAAAAAAATATATATAAATAAGTGTGTTAAAAGGATAGTTAAATCATGTGACGTAAAAAAACCTAAATAAGATGAACCATACGATAAAATAATAAGAGTCTTAATTTAACAGGTATCCATTCTGACGACAACATACCTTTTTCAATTAAAGAAATGACTATTTTATCAATCAAGGTAATTATTGTTAAATAAAACTAATAACTTATTCAACTAAATAAGTGTGATTTTTCAGAAGAGCAGTTAGTCGCGATATTTCAGCGTCAGGGCGAGAAATAAACCTGGAGAGCTGAATGGTCAGCAGTCTGAGTTCCCTCAAACAGAGGGAACTATCAGGTGAGAAATCAGAACTTTTGTGAGACGCTGAATTTAATGTTACGTCCAATCCCGGAAACCGATTCACTGAGATATGGGTGATAATCCCGATTAAACAGGTTATTTACTGTTACACGAGCTTCAAAACCTTGCCAGAAATTGGGTTGCCAACTGGCGAATAAACCATGCAGTGCATAACCTTTGCTTTTGGGTATTGACCAAAGTCTTGCCATTGGATCGCCATCTTTAGGCGATCTGTCTTGTTTACGGACAAAATCTCCGGTCCAGCCTATTGCCATCTGCCATTGAGGGATTTTTATACCTAACATGGCGCGGGCGGAGGTGGGTGGAATTTCCGCAATCCAGGTTTTATTACCCCAAGGATTGCGAGGTGAAGCATCTCTCTGACCACGGATAGTCGAATAAGAAAGTTTTCCGAACAAGGAATTGCTGTCGTAGAAAGTCTCGATTTCCAGTCCTTGAATGGTATATCCCGGTAAATTACGGTAGTTGGATAAAGGCTTTCCGCAATCCGGTGATTTACACACTATTCCGCGACGGGTAAATATTTCATCCTTGCCTCTATTACGGAATAAAGTCGTACGGATTTGCAAACTATCTTGGTCCGCCAGCAGGCTATTGAAATTCAGAATCGCACCGAAGCGTAAACCAGTTATTCTTTCTACATCCAAGTTACGGCTGGTGGCAGTGACACTTGCCTTGGCATATTGCATTTCATACTGTTCATCCACCAACGGAGCGCGCCATGTCCGGCTGATATCTGAAAATAGTGACAGGTTTTGTGTTGCTTTCCACATGATACCAAAATGAGGAGACCAGCCGGTATAGGTGACATTGCTGTAATCATGACCTACATTTGGTGAGTTATCATTGTAGATTGCCGCGATATTGGGTTTGCCAATATTGGTGATATGGTCATAGCGAACACCGGGTGTCACAGTAACACTGCCTATAACCATTGCATCCTGCAAATAGAAACTACTCGTTTTTTGCTCGCCTGAAGGCATATAGGTTGGCTGAAAATAACCATGATTATATTCAGGTTTTTTGTCTTTACTTCTATCATGGATAAGGGTATTACGTTGATTTTTATGCCAACGAACTCCAGCTAATAATGTGTGTTCTATCGGTCCGGTTATAAAAGTACTTTCATTATTTATATCTACTAGGTTATCCACATAGTCGATCCAGCTTTCATTTCCCAATGAGCCAAGAAAACCGCTGTGAGCTTTTTCAGAGCGTTTATCATGCTGTTCTGTTTTCGAATAGGCATAGGTTGCTGTCAAGTTAAGTAACGGATTGTCTTCTGGCGCAATATTCCATTTGGCTGTGTAATTTTGGTCTGTTTGATCACGATAAACCAATTTCCGGCGCCAGGCTTCATTCCAACCATATTTTTCAACATCGGCTTCTGACGGAACGGCTATCTCATCACGTTTTGCTGCCCACGGCTGCCAACCATCAGAATCAGAACGCATAGCGGAAAGTGTCAATGTATTAGCATCGTTCAGGTAAAAATTCGTTTTCAATAAATAGGATGCCTGATCACTTTTAGAGAAAACAAAGCGGGTACCATCCGGTCGTTTAATATTGCCGCCATCTCGTTTGCTCATATATAACAGACCGTCAGCAAAGCCTTCTATTGTCCGGCCATAAACTGCGCTGCTATAAATATTTTGACGATCATTAGTGTGATAACTGTATTTCAACAATCCACCAAAATCTTCTCCCGGCCGTAATAAATCACTGGCATCTTTGGTGACAACTTTAACTGTTCCGCCAAATCCGCCATTACCATCAAGTAGATTATGTGGGCCTTTATCGACATCGATTCGCTTGATTAATTCGGGCTCAATAAAGATAGAGCCTTGGCGATATTTTTCGAAGCCTTTCGGTGCGTCATCTAAGGTGATTTTAACGTCTTCTGTATCACCCATTCCCCAGATATTCAGAGTTTGGCCGCCTGGACGAGGCGATCCTGACATAGAAACGCCGGGAAGTTGATCGAGCAGCTCGGCAATATTATCTGCTTGGGTACGTTCAATATCCTCTTTTTTCAATACGGAGCTTCCGGCACTGACGCTATTATTCAATCCTCCAATAACAGAAAGTGTAGAAAGTGTGATGACTTTCTCTGATTTTTCCGGTTTTTCTTTTGATTTTTGCTCTTCATTTTCCTGTGCAGCCAGATAACCTGGCAGGCCCGTACTCAGCATAATTATGCTTGATAAAGCATAATGAAGAGGGCGATTAATTGGCTGTGTAGTCGCTGTAGTTGAGGTTTTTTGTTTTTTCATTGTTATAAGCATCCTTGGAATGTCGTTAAATAGAAAAGTTGCACTTACAAGATAGGTCACTTAATGCAAGGAATCGGGCAGTAAAAAGTTAATAACGGTATTAATTATTTTGTTGATCAAGATATTTTCAAATCTGAGCTAAAAGCGTCTGTTAACAGTAACTCTTGATGTTGTTACTAGATTGCTCTTGAGTCTATTTTTATGTATGTTTATACAGTCATTGTTGATAGGCTAAAGCAGAATGCGAAAGATTATTCATATTGATATGGGAACAGTGTACTGAACTGATAGAAAGTTTATATCTGGAATTAGAAAAACGATTGGGTAACGTTAAACCTGATCTGCGGATTGCCCGTCAGGGGGTTAAACTGAAATTTGATGATTTTCAACTCACCACTCAGGAGCATGTTCATCCATTATTGGATAAACAGGATTTACTGCAATTGGTCCAGAAAACATGGATATCTCGCCGGGAAGGGCGTGGCGTTCGTTTAGTGGGTTTGCACGTGACTTTGCAGGACCCAGAAATTGAGCGGCAACTCTTGCTTGAATGGTAATTCCCCTGCCATCACATCGAGGCAGGGGAGAGCTGATTAAGCCTTTTCAGGAATAGCTTTCAGAATTGCAGTCAGCAGTTGCCAATATTGCCCGACACTCTTGATGTGCACTTGTTCGTCAGGAGAGTGAGCGCCCGTAATGGTTGGCCCGATAGATACCATGTCCATATCAGGATAAGGTTTCTTGAATAGGCCACATTCCAGCCCTGCATGGATCACCATAATATTGGGTGTCTTATCGAATAACTGTTGATAAGTCTCACTGACTAAGTGCATTACAGGAGAACTTGCATCTGGCTGCCAGCCGGGATAATCACCTTTAGCGGAAATCTCAGCATTCGACAGTTGAGCTAGTGAAGAGAGCATACCTATGACATAGGACTTGCCGCTGTCGATGAGCGAACGGATTAAGCAAATGATATTCACCTTATCTTGTTCCATTGCAACAACGCCCACGTTTAGCGAAGTTTCTACTACACCTTTGATGACATCACTCAAACGGATAACGCCATTAGGGGTACTGTTTAGCAATGAGATAAAACGGCTTTGGCAGTCATCAGTTAATGCCTGAATGTCGGTTTCGACCTCTTCCAATAATACAGTCAGGTTTTTCTCAACGATGGCATACTCATTTTTCAGTATATCCAAGTACTTATCTTTCAGTTGGATAAGCTGTGCTGCTTTATCGGCGGGGATGGCAACAATAACATGGCCTTCTCGTGGAATGGCATTACGCAGCGTACCGCCTTGGAAGTCGAGCAGTTTTAGCCCCAATTCCTGAGTATGGGCGGCAAGGAAGCGAGCCAGTAGTTTGTTGGCATTACCCAGTCCTAAATGAATATCACAACCGGAATGCCCGCCCTTTAGCCCTTTGATTATCAGTTTTAGTGTCTTGTAGTGAGCCGGAACAGCTTCACGAGTCAATGCTAAAGTGGTGGTAAAATCGATACCTCCAGCACAACCCATGTAGATTTCCCCTTCTTCCTCTGAATCGGTATTGATTAAGATATCAGCTTGAAGCCAGCCCGGTTGCAAGCCAAAAGCACCATCCATTCCGGCTTCTTCCGTCATGGTCAATAAAACTTCTAGCGGGCCATGTTTTACATTGTCATCAGCCAGTACAGCCAACGCTGATGCCAGGCCAATACCGTTATCAGCCCCCAGAGTTGTACCTTGGGCAGTAACCCATTCACCATCAACATAAGGACGGATAGGATCTTTAGTGAAATCGTGCACTGTATCGTTGTTTTTCTGTGGCACCATATCAAGATGTGCTTGCAGAACAACTGCTTTACGATTTTCCAACCCTTTACTGGCTGGCTTTCTGATCAGAATATTGCCAACTTGATCACGTTCAACGTGCAACTCTTTTTCTTGCGCCCATTGAACAATGTGGGTTGCCAGCGCTTCTTCATGGTAAGAAGGGTGAGGAATAGAGCAGATTTTGGCAAAGATGTCCCATAGAGGTTGAGGGGATAATTGTGATAGTTCTGATTGTGATAGTTCTGACACGACGAATCTCCTATGACTGCATCTCAATTAAGTTTCTATATGATGAGCGCTTAACGCCATGATGTTATTGGACTCAGAATACCACTTTACTTTTGTTAAGAATAATACGATTCATCGATTCCCTGTTTCCGCTAGTTTTTACAGACCTAAGTCACTATAATTCGCGCAACTTTTTTTGCGAGATGCTTTTCTAAAGTATTCTTAAGTTATCGGGATCAATTCTTATGAGCGAAAAATATGTCGTAACTTGGGATATGTTGCAAATACATGCCCGTAAATTGGCACAACGTTTACTTCCTGTCGAACAGTGGAAAGGCATCATTGCTGTGAGTCGTGGTGGCCTTGTCCCTGGAGCGCTTCTGGCGCGTGAATTGGGTATCCGTCATGTAGATACAGTCTGTATTTCCAGCTATGACCATAATAATCAACGTGAGCTGAAAGTTCTGAAAAAAGCAGAAGGCGATGGTGAAGGTTTTATCGTTGTGGATGATCTGGTTGATACTGGAGGTACTGCTCAGGCCATCCGTGAAATATATCCAAAAGCCCATTTTGTGACTATTTTTGCAAAGCCGGAAGGCCAACCGCTGGTTGATGATTATATTGTTGATATTCCTCAAGATACTTGGATCGAGCAGCCTTGGGATATGAGTGTAGTATTCGTTCCACCAATTTGTGAAGGTAAATAACATCAGCATTAGTTATGGCAAATCGGAACCTTTCAGAATCACTTTTTAAGCCAAGACAAAAACATCAGGAAACCTCCACGCTGGTAAAGCACCGCGATCCTCGGTTAATTGCGGGTAATTACAGTACGTTGGATGGTAATAGTCATGGTAGCTGGTATCGTATGATTAACCGGCTGATGTGGATTTGGCGAGAAATTGATCCGTTTGAAATAGAAGAAGTGTTGTGCCGGATTGCCATGACAAACGCGCAGCGCAGTGATGATAATTTACTGGATACGGTGATTGGGTATCGTAAAGGTAACTGGGTTTTTGAGTGGTCACATCAGGCGATGTTGTGGCAACAGAGAGCGTTGCAGGCAGAGCAGACCCCAGAAGCTGGCAATTTCTGGTTGAAAGCGGCTAATTTGTATAGCATCGCTGGTTATCCCCATCTTAAGGGTGATGAGTTGTCTCAGCAGGCCGTCATTTTAGCCAATAAAGCTTATGAAAATGCAGCTCGTTGTTCTGGCTATCAGTTGAGAAAAATAGAGTTCAAACTCAAGGAAGGTGGTTGTGTGACTGGCTTCCTTCATCTGCCTCAGCAACTGCAAAGTCCTTCTCCAACTATTTTGGTTTGTGGCAGTTTGGATAATTTGCAAAGCGATTATTATCGGCTATTCCGTGATTATCTGGCGCCGCTTGGATTTGTGATGTTAACTGTAGATATGCCCTCGATTGGTCACTCTTCACGTCTGAGGCTGACACAGGATACTTGTATTCTCCATCAACAAATCATCCATCAACTGGATGAAATTCCCTGGATTGACCACACCAGGATTGGCCTATTTGGTTTTCGCTTTGGTGCCAATATTGCCGTCCGGTTGGCCTATTTGGAATCTAAACGTATCAAGGGTGTTGCAACTCTTGGCGCTATCGTTCATGAGTGGCTCACTAGCGTTGAGCGTCAACAAAATTCACCTTCGATGTATCTTGATATGTTTGCTAGCAGACTGGGTATTTATAATGTGGATGAAAAGGCGTTTCGTCTCGAACTCGGCTGTTATTCCCTTAAAAAACAAGGTTTGTTAGGTCGGCGTTGTTCCGTTCCCATGTTAGCGGGTTATTGGCAGAATGATATTTTCAGCCCGAAAGAAGAATCTAAGCTGATAGCAATGTCATCAATGGATAGTAAATTACTGGCTATTCCGACAACGCCTGTTTATAACAGTTTCAATAAGGCGTTATGGGAGATGAGTCAATGGTTGAAAAATAAAGTCTGTTGATGAAATGTCCGTTACTTGTTGATTATTAACTGCTTTATTTTATAAAGATTTCATGCGCTTTCGGATAAAGTGGACAGCATTAATTTGTTCTAAGCTCCTATATTTTTCAATTTAACATTATGATGCCTGTTGGCATAACGCTTCTCTCCTGTTAAAACTGAGCACTGTTTTTTTAATTTAAATCTAATGGCAAAAATATGATGAATAGCAGCCAAACATTGGTTGTGAAACTGGGGACGAGTGTACTGACAGGCGGCTCTCGTCGCCTGAATCGAGCTCATATTGTAGAACTGGTAAGACAATGTGCTCAGCAACATGAAAAAGGTCATCGCATTATTATTGTGACTTCCGGTGCTATTGCGGCAGGGAGGGAACATTTGGGCTATCCGGATCTACCTGCAACGATTGCATCCAAGCAATTGCTGGCGGCGGTCGGTCAAAGTCGGTTGATTCAGTTGTGGGAGCAGCTCTTTTCTATTTATGGTATCCATGTTGGGCAAATGTTATTGACCCGGGCGGATTTAGAAGATCGCGAACGTTTTTTAAATGCCAGAGATACCTTACAGGCTTTGCTCGATAATCGCATTGTGCCTGTAATTAATGAGAATGATGCCGTTGCGACAGCGGAAATTAAAGTTGGTGATAATGATAATTTATCTGCACTAGTGGCAATTCTGGCGGGAGCCGATAAATTGTTATTGCTGACGGATATTGAAGGGCTATATACCGCTGATCCGCGTAGCAATCCAGACGCAAAACTTATCCCGGAAATTTATGACATCAGCGATGAATTACGTATGGTTGCTGGTGATAGCATTTCCGGTTTAGGGACGGGAGGAATGGCAACTAAGCTTCAAGCTGCGGGGATTGCAGGTCGCGCTGGTATTGATGTCATTATTGCCGCGGGTAATAAACCAGATGTCATCTCTGATGTCATTGAAGGTAATCCAATAGGTACTCGCTTTCATGGGTTGGAAAGCCCGATGGAAAATCGCAAGCGTTGGATTTTTGGCGCACCTCCGGCGGGTGAAATTATTGTAGATCATGGCGCTGAAACAGCAATCTGCGAAAAAGGCAGCTCTTTATTACCGAAAGGGATTAAAAATATTAAAGGTGATTTCTCCCGTGGAGAGGTTATCTGCATTCGTAGTCTGTCTGGTAAAGATTTGGCGCATGGTGTTTGCCGTTATAACAGTGATGCTCTACGTTTAATTGCAGGCCACCATTCACAACAGATAAGCCAAATCCTCGGTTATGAATATGGTGCTGTTGCGGTTCATCGTGACGACATGATCGTAAGTTAAGGATTTATAATGTTAGAACAAATGGGAAAGGCTGCCAGGGAAGCTGCATGGCAACTGGTACAGCTAAGTACAAAACAGAAAAATCAGGCATTAATTCGCATTGCAGATTTACTGGAGCAGGAAAGTGCAATCATTCTTGAAGCTAATCAGCTTGATATGATTCAGGCCCGTGAACAGGGCATGAGCGAAGCATTGTTGGATCGTCTATTATTGACGCCGGAACGTTTGACCGCGATAGCTCACGATGTTCGTCAGGTATGCGGTTTATCTGACCCGGTAGGGGAAGTCATTGATGGCAGTTTGCTTGACAGTGGCTTGAGATTGGAGCGTCGCCGTGTACCGCTGGGTGTGGTCGGGGTGATTTATGAAGCACGTCCTAATGTCACCATCGATGTTGCATCTCTGTGTTTGAAAACCGGTAATGCGGTTATTTTGCGTGGAGGTAAAGAGACACATAACACCAATCAAGCGACAGTGAAAGTCATTCAGCAGGCACTTGAACAGAGTGGATTACCTACCGCAGCCGTGCAGGCGATAGATAAACCGGACCGTGAGTTAGTTATTCAGCTACTAAAAATGGATCGCTATGTGGATATGTTGATTCCACGTGGTGGGGCAGGGTTGCATAAGCTGTGCCGTGAGCAATCGACCATTCCAGTTATTACGGGTGGAATTGGCGTTTGTCATACCTTTGTCGATGAAAGTGCTGATTTTGCTAAGGCATTAACTGTAATCACTAATGCTAAGGTACAACGGCCAAGTGCCTGTAATGCTTTGGAAACATTGTTGGTACATCATAAGATTGCGGCTGATTTTCTGCCTGCATTGAGCAAGAGCATGGAAGAGCAGGGAATTACTCTGCATGCGAGTAAATCAGCAATGGTGTTTTTGAAAGATGGACCTGCTAAGGTCGTGGATGTTACAGAAGCAGATTACCGTGATGAGTGGTTATCTCTGGATATGAATGTGGAAATTGTTAGTGATATGGGGCAGGCAATTGATCATATTCGTACATATGGTACGTCCCATTCTGATGCTATTTTGACTCAATCTTTGCACAATGCTGACTATTTTGTTCGTCAGGTTGATTCTGCCGCAGTTTATGTGAATGCTAGCACTCGTTTTACTGATGGCGGCCAGTTTGGCTTGGGAGCGGAAGTTGCCGTTAGTACGCAAAAACTGCATTCCCGTGGTCCAATGGGATTAGATGCGCTGACTACGTATAAATGGATTGGTTATGGAGATGATTTAATCCGTAAGTAATGTGTTTACTGTTACCCCAGAAGCGTGTCTGGTTATATTGAAGTTTCGGTAAGATCATGCTTTTGGGGTAGCTTTTACCGTATATATTAACTTTTAATTTTACGTTGATGTAAAGTTCTGGTTACTATAGGCGTTAATATATTTTTAACGATGAAATTTATCAAGGATATCAGGCAGTGAACCAAATATTGTTTATTGTAGGTGCACGTGGAGCAGGAAAAACGACGGTTGGAAAATTATTAGCCAATGAATTATCGTACACATTTATTGACACTGATCACTATATCCAACAAACCAGTAACATGACCATTGCGGATATTGTTAACCAGCAAGGATGGCAACAATTTCGGCAATTAGAAAGTCAAGCTTTACAACAAGTTACTCAAAGCAATCGCGTTATTTCTACCGGTGGAGGGATCATTCTTTCCGCTGAAAATCGCCAATATATGCGACAAAATGGCACGGTGATTTATCTTCAAGCTTCAGCGAGCATTTTGGCCGAGCGATTAATGCAGCAACCAGAAAGTACCCAACGCCCTAGTTTGACGGGAAAATCTATTGTTGAAGAAATGGAAGAAGTGCTTGCCGCCAGAGAAAATCTCTACTGTGAATGTGCGAACCATATTATTAATGCGCAACTTTCACCGGAAAAAATTACAACTTATGTGAAAGAAATTATGTTCTCTGGAGTAGTTTTCTGACACTATTTTAGTATTTTTTATAGAGAAATAGGAATATTACAGTGTCGAATAATAAATAGTATCTTCTATTTATTTTTTCAAATGGGTTGAGATACGAATATGTTGTTTAAATTTCTAAGGCTTGTTTTTCGTTTAATGTTTCGTTTAACAGTAGAAGGAGATATTAAACAATTTAACCACCCCAAATGCCTTATCACGCCTAATCATGTCTCTTTTCTTGATGGTGTTTTGCTGACACTTTTCTTGCCGGTTAAGCCAGTATTTGCTGTCTATTCCAACATTGCAAATCGGGGTTTTATGAAACTGGTAAGGCGCTATGTTGAAATAGTTCCCTTAGACCCAATAAATCCAATGGCTATCAGGATACTGGTTAAGGAAATAGAAAAAGGACGACCAATAGTTGTTTTTCCTGAAGGAAGAATTACTGTTACCGGTTCTTTGATGAAAATCTATGATGGGGCAGCTTTTATTGCGGCGATATCCGAAGCCGTTGTGGTTCCTGTTCGTTTTGAAGGGTTAGAAAGAACCCTATTTAGCCGATTAAAAGGTATTTTCAAACTTCACCTTTTTCCGAAGGTGACAATGAAAATCCTGCCTGCGACACAATTGCCGATGCCGAATGCGTCTAGTTCGGAGCAACGACGGCGTTTAGCCGGTGAGCGTTTGCATGAAATAATGATGAATGCCCGAATGGCGACCCGACCGCAAGAAACAATATTTGAATCTTTACTGGTTGCACGAAAACAATTTGGTCGTTTTAAGCCCTGTATTGAAGATGTTTCTTTTAAAGAAGACAGTTATAACAGTCTGCTTAAAAAAGTACTGGCGGCCAGTCGTATTTTGCAGCGTTTTACCTGCCAGGGGGAACGGATTGGTTTTCTTTTACCTAATGCCACTATTATGGTAGCTGCGATATTCGGGGCATCTTTGAGAGGAAGAATACCGGCTTTACTAAACTATACAACCGACAGTCATGGATTGAAGAATGCGCTAGCGGTTGCCAGTATTAAAACTATCGTGACTTCCCGGCAATTTCTGAAAAAGGAGCGATTAACACATTTATCCGAGCAGGTTACCGAGGTTAACTGGGTTTATCTTGAGGATTTGGAAAGTACAGTGACTTTGCTGGATAAATTATGGATCTTGTGGCACCTCTTTTTTCCGAAGCAAGCGATGGTGGCACAAAAACCCGATGATGATGCTTTGGTGCTATTTACGTCCGGTTCAGACGCTGTATCAAAAGGTGTCGTTCACAGTCACGCTAGTTTGTTAGCCAATGTGGAACAGATAAAAACCATTACTGATTTCAATCCACTTGACCGTTTTATGTCTTCTCTACCGCTATTTCATGCATTTGGGTTGACTGTTGGCTTATTCACTCCATTGTTGTCTGGTAGCCGAATATTCCTCTACCCAAATCCATTGCATTATCGGGTAGTACCAGAACTGGTATATGAATGTAACTGTACCGTATTATTGGGTACATCTACTTTCCTGGAGAATTATGCCTATTCTGCTCATCCGTATGACTTTGCGCGTCTTCGTTGTGTTATAGCCGGTGTTGAAAAGCTCACTGAAAATACTAAACAGATTTGGCAAGACAAATTTGGCATTCGCATTTTAGAAGGATATGGCATGACAGAGTGTGCGCCTGTCATTGCATTGAATGTGCCGATGATGGCTAAGGTCGGTACTGTTGGGCGGATTTTGCCGGCAATGGAATCCCGTTTGATTCCGGTAGCAGGAATTAAGACGGGGGGACGTTTGCAACTACGTGGCCCGAATATGATGAAGGGGTATCTGAGAGTTGGAGATCCAAATCATTTAGAACCACCAGCGGCAAAAGATGAGTATGGGAATATTCAGTTTAATTGGTTCGATACTGGAGATATTGTTTCAATTGATGAACAGGGATTTTGTACTATCCTCGGTCAGGGGAAACATTTTGTTAAACAGGAAGAAATCGTGTTATTGGAAAGTGAAGCTGAATAGGAACAATAATCGTGAATGCATCTTCCGTTGCTCAACCGCTATTAACCCGCGGTATGAAAGCTGTATTGGTGTCGCAGTTTTTTTCGGCTTTTGCCGATAATGCGTTGTTGTTTGCGATCCTGGCGCAATTGAAAGCCCAGTTTTATCCTGACTGGAGTCAGCCGATATTACAGATAGTGTTTGTCTTGGCATATATCCTATTGGCGCCTTTTGTGGGACAAATTGCTGATCGTTTCCCGAAAAATCGTGTGATGTTGTTTGCTAATAGCCTAAAGTTGTTGGGCGCGTTTACTATTTGCTTGGGATATGATCCATTTCTGGGTTATGCCTTGGTGGGCGTGGGGGCTGCATCATATTCACCGGCTAAATATGGAATCTTGGTTGAATTGACCGATGGTGATCGTTTAGTAAAGGCTAATGGTTTGATGGAAGCTTCAACGATAATTGCCATTCTTACGGGCTCTGTTGCTGGCGGTTTTTTGTCTGATTGGAATTTGGCTGTCGCACTGCTTGCTTGTGCACTGATGTATGGTATCGCTGTTGTCGCTAATTTCTTTATCCCTCGATTATCGGCGGTGCGTCAGGATAAAGGCTGGAATCTGAAAAAGGTGCTGACAGACTTTGCTTCATCCTGTTGTATTCTTTGGCATAACAAAGGAGCTCGATTTTCTTTAATTGGCACGAGTTTGTTCTGGGGTGCGGGTATAACATTGAGATTCCTATTGGTCTTATGGGTACCGGTTGTTCTGGGAGTTTCTGACAATAGCACGCCGACAATACTTAATGTGATGGTTGCTGTCGGCATTATTATTGGTGCAGGTATTGCTGCCCGTTTCATCACCCTTAAAACAGTCCACCGTTGTATGCCTGCTGGTGTTTTAATCGGCGTGATGGTGGTCATTTTTGCTGTTCAGCAAAGTATTTGGGCTTCCTACGTCTTATTAATCATTCTCGGTATTTTTGGCGGTTTGTTTATTGTTCCACTGAATGCATTATTGCAGGAAAGTGGCAGACAAACGACTGGGGCTGGTTATGCAATTGCAGTCCAGAATTTGGGTGAGAATATCGCCATGTTATTGATGCTTGGCTTGTATTCATTGGTTATTAAAATAGGCGTCCCGGTTGTTACAACAGGGATAGGCTTTGGTACTCTGTTGGCGTTGACAATCACGAGTTTGTGGATTTGGAACCGGTTTCAAAGAAATGGATCTTTTACCGGATAAAGAGAGTGTTATGAGTGAAAAAATTCTGACTCAGCTTAGTATTGAACTGGGGGAGAAGCTGAGACAGCAAAAACTGTGGGTGACCTGTGCTGAATCTTGCACCGGTGGCTGGTTGGCGAAAACAATTTCAGATATTGCCGGTAGCTCTGCTTATTTTGACCGAAGCTTTGTGACATACAGTAATAAAGCTAAGCATCAGATGCTTGGTGTGTCAGAAGCTGTTTTACAGCAACATGGGGCTGTCAGTGAACAGGTTGTGAGAGAAATGGCCGTAGGGGCACTGAAAGCCGCGCAGGCAGATCTGGCGGTTTCGGTCAGTGGCATTGCCGGGCCTGATGGCGGCAGCGAAGAAAAACCTGTTGGTACAGTGTGGTTTGGGTTTGCATATCTAACGGTAAATGGGGTAGAAGTTGTGTCCCGCCGTTATTGTTTTAATGGTGATCGAAATGAAGTACGCCTTCAAGCTGTCATTTATTCTCTGAAAACATTGTTATCAGAGATTATATACCCTATGGATTTCAAGATGGATCGCGACGGCAAGGGAGTGAATCCCCGGGAGCATAGGTAACGATGTGACCGAGGTGAGCGAGTGCAGCCAACAAAGAGGCAACTTGAAAGATAACGGGTATAAAAAATTAACTTGATGCTGTATGATTATACAGTATAATTGTAGGCAACATTTCAGTATTAAAAATTATTCATCGGCAGTGAGAGAGCCCTTTCATTGCTTACGAGGGAGTAAAAATGGCTATTGATGAAAATAAACAAAAAGCACTAGCAGCGGCACTAGGCCAAATTGAAAAACAGTTTGGTAAAGGTTCCATCATGCGTTTGGGCGAAGACCGTTCAATGGACGTTGAAACTATCTCCACGGGTTCATTGTCACTGGATATTGCATTAGGTGCTGGTGGCCTGCCGATGGGGCGTATCGTTGAAATCTATGGCCCGGAATCTTCTGGTAAGACAACGCTGACATTACAGGTGATTGCCGCGGCACAACGTGAAGGTAAAACCTGTGCGTTTATTGATGCTGAACACGCTCTTGATCCTATCTATGCTAAGAAGTTGGGTGTTGATATTGATAACCTGTTGTGTTCTCAACCCGATACGGGGGAACAGGCTCTTGAGATCTGTGATGCGTTGACACGTTCCGGCGCTGTTGATGTCATTATCGTAGACTCCGTTGCTGCCTTAACACCAAAAGCCGAAATTGAAGGGGAAATTGGCGATTCTCATATGGGGCTGGCAGCTCGAATGATGAGTCAGGCAATGCGCAAACTGGCCGGTAACTTGAAAAGCTCCAATACGTTGTTGATCTTTATCAACCAGATTCGTATGAAAATTGGTGTCATGTTTGGTAACCCTGAAACTACCACCGGTGGTAACGCGCTGAAATTCTATGCTTCTGTTCGTCTGGATATTCGCCGCATTGGTTCTGTGAAAAATGGCGAAGAGGTCGTTGGTAGCGAGACCCGTGTTAAGGTGGTAAAAAACAAAGTGGCAGCGCCATTTAAGCAAGCAGAATTCCAGATTATGTATGGCGAAGGCATTAACACTTATGGTGAATTAATCGATTTAGGTGTGAAGCATAAATTGGTGGAAAAAGCAGGCGCATGGTACAGCTATAATGGCGATAAAATTGGTCAAGGCAAAGCGAATGCGACCATCTACCTGAAAGAACATCCTGAAGTTGCTACTGAACTGGATAAAAAATTACGTGAAATGCTGTTGCACAATGCCGGCGAATTCAATAGTGCTGCTTCTGATTATGAAGCCAATGAAAACGAAGAGATGAATAACGAAGAATTCTAATCTAATAATATCGGTAGTCTCTATTCTTGTATTCAAAGCTGTAAAAGTTTTGTCATCAAACTTATACCGCGTTAATAATGACGCGGTTTCTTCTTTCAGAAAGCGAGTATTATCCATATTATGCGATCATGCTTTCAGAAAATACCTAGACGATTTACAATGCTGCCAGCGAATGGATGTATATGGGATTTTATACCTTATGGATTTCAAGATGCATCGCGACGGCAAGGGAGTGAATCCCCGGGAGCATAGGTAACTATGTAACCGGGGTGAGCGAGTGCAGCCAACAAAGAGGCAACTTGAAAGATGACGGGTATACTTCTAATAGAAGAACTTTTATCTTATCCCCACTTTGTTTATTCGTGAGTTGAAAATAGGTGATGGAATATCCCACCTAACCAATTCATAAATCTGTTTTTTCCAGCTTGATTTTGGGACAATTATGAGCAAAAGCACTGCTGAGATCCGTCAAGCGTTTCTCGACTTTTTTCATACTAAAGGGCATCAAGTCGTACCAAGTAGTTCTTTGGTGCCAAATAATGACCCAACACTGCTGTTTACCAACGCAGGGATGAACCAGTTTAAGGATGTCTTTCTTGGACAGGACAAAAGATCTTACTCCCGAGCAACAACTGCTCAGCGCTGTGTTCGTGCTGGTGGTAAACATAATGATTTAGAAAATGTAGGTTACACCGCACGTCATCATACTTTCTTTGAGATGCTAGGTAATTTTAGTTTTGGTGACTATTTCAAACATGATGCTATTAGTTATGCTTGGGAACTTCTGACGGGTAAAGATTGGTTTAATTTGCCTAAAGAAAAATTATGGGTGACTGTCTATCAGACAGATAATGAAGCCTATGATATCTGGAAGAATGAAGTCGGAATACCAGCAGAAAGAATTATCCGCATTGGTGATAACAAAGGTGCACCTTATGCATCGGATAACTTCTGGCAAATGGGTGATACTGGTCCTTGTGGCCCTTGCACTGAAATTTTTTATGATCATGGTGAGCATATCTGGGGTGGGCCGCCAGGAAGCCCGGAGGAAGATGGTGACAGATATATTGAAATCTGGAATATCGTCTTTATGCAGTTCAATCGTCATGCCGATGGCACGATGGAGCCGTTGCCAAAACCATCCGTAGATACGGGGATGGGGCTGGAGCGTATCACTGCTGTATTGCAGCACGTCAATTCTAATTATGAGATTGATCTGTTCCGTGATTTGATTACAGTTGTTGCTAATGTCACTGGTGCTACAGATGATCTGAGTAATAAATCTCTGCGGGTTATTGCTGATCACATTCGTTCATGTGCATTTTTGATTTGTGATGGTGTTGTTCCTTCTAATGAAAACCGTGGTTATGTTCTGCGTCGTATTATCCGCCGAGCTATCCGTCACGGTAACATGTTGGGGGCTAAAGATACCTTCTTCTATAAACTGGTTGCGCCATTGCTAGAAGTGATGGGCGCGGCGGGAGAAGAGCTTAAACGCCAGCAAGCAGTTGTTGAGCAGATCTTGAAAACAGAAGAAGAGCAGTTTGCTCGTACGCTGGAACGTGGTCTTCAATTATTAGACGATGAACTCGCAAAACTGTCCGGTGATATTCTGGATGGCGAAACGGCTTTCCGTTTGTATGATACCTATGGTTTCCCTGTGGATTTAACCGCTGATGTTTGCCGTGAGCGTAATATTAGCGTTGATGAAGCGGGATTTGCAGTGGCAATGGAAAATCAGCGTCGTCGAGCCCGTGAATCAAGTGGTTTCGGTACTAATTATAATGAATTGATCAAAGTTGATGAACGCAGCGATTTCTCTGGTTACGATCATAACGAACAGCAGGCAACAGTAACTGCTATCTTCCGTAATGGTGAATCAGTGAATCAAATTCAAGCAGGTGAAGAAGCGATTGTTATACTGGATAAGACCGCTTTTTATGCTGAATCCGGTGGACAAGTTGGTGACTCGGGTATTCTGAGTAATACCAATTGTGCTTTTTGTGTTATTGATACACAAAAATATGGTCAGGCTATTGGTCATATTGGTAAGCTTGAAAAAGGTATCTTAAGTGTAAACCATAACATCAATGCGGTTATTGATATTGAACGTCGTGATGCCATTCGTTTGAATCACTCAGCAACCCATCTGTTACATGCTGCATTACGTCAAATTTTGGGTGAGCACGTATCACAGAAAGGCTCTCTGGTTAACGATAAATACCTTCGCTTTGATTTTTCTCACTTTGAAGCGATGAAACCAGAACAGATCCGTCAGGTTGAAGATTTGGTTAATGCCGAAGTTCGTCAAAATTCACCTGTTGTTACTGAATTGATGGATCTGGAAACAGCAAAAGCTAAAGGTGCAATGGCACTGTTTGGTGAAAAATACGAAGAGCAAGTCCGTGTACTGTCAATGGGGGATTTTTCCACTGAATTATGTGGAGGGACTCACGCAAATCGTACCGGCGATATTGGCTTGTTCCGTATTATTGCTGAATCTGGAACGGCTGCGGGTATCCGTAGGATCGAAGCAATTACAGGTAAAAAAGCGTTGGAATCTGTACATCAACAGGTTGATTTACTTCAGGATATTGCTCAATTGGTGAAAAGTGATATTCATAGCCTGAGTGAAAAAGTGCGGGTGACACTGGATAGAACCAAAGCGTTGGAAAAAGAGCTTCAACAGCTTAAAGATCAACAGGCTGCACAAGAGAGCTCTTCTTTAGCAAGCAAAGCGAAAGAAGTGAAGGGTGTGAAGTTGTTGGTCAGTCAGTTAAGCAATACAGAGCCTAAGATGTTGAGAACGATGGTTGATGATCTGAAAAATCAACTAGGTTCAGCAATTATTGTGCTTTCCGCTATAAGTGATGATAAAGTCAGCTTAATTGTTGGGGTCACAAAGGATCTGACGGCTCAAATAAAAGCAGGTGAGTTAATTTCTTCTGTAGCTCAGCAAATCGGTGGTAAAGGCGGTGGTCGCCCTGATATGGCCCAAGCAGGTGGTTCTGATATTGAAGCGTTACCTTCTGCTTTGGATAGCGTGGAAGAGTGGGTAGTATCGCGGCTATAAGCGGTATTACCTGAGTTTAGAGGGCACCATAGAGCTGTTTTTATGGTGCCTTGAAATCTTGTTGTGAAATTGTTAAAAGGTTAAGCGCATATTTATTTATTTTGGCTAAACTATATAGATAGGAAATGCGCTTAAAATTGCTTATACTTTAAGCATATACCATTGTTTTACGTTTTCACGGTGTTTGATGGATAATAGCGGGGAAACCGAAAGACCCGACTCTTTTAAATTTTCAAGGAGCAAAGAATGCTTATTCTGACTCGTCGAGTTGGTGAAACGCTCATGATAGGCGATGAGGTAACAGTTACAGTACTAGGGGTTAAAGGTAACCAAGTTCGTATTGGTGTAAATGCCCCTAAAGAAGTTTCTGTTCACCGTGAAGAAATTTATCAGCGGATTCAGGCCGAAAAATCTCAGCCAACAACTTATTGACTCTAAGTTGGCGTCCTATTTCTGTCGAACCGGGCGCCATTTTTGAGGAATCTCACCTCTGTTGGTATTTTTTGTCGTGCTAATTTCTTAAACTCTTGTCTATTTTCCCATCTTTTTTGTTTTTCTATCGTAAGAACAGAGTGTTCCTACCATGTTATTGTGGCGAATAATGATTTGCATGCACTTTAATTGAAGGTGTAATAGTTTGCTGCTGATAAAGTACACTTTTTGGTTTCAAACTACACATCTTGTGTGTGAAGTGTTCAAACAAACACAGGTTTAGAAAAATTGTTTGACTTATAAGTCTGGGAAAGTAATATGTGCGCCACGCAGTGACGAGGAGCTTAAACGAAAGTTCTGAGTCGCGATTCGAAAGAAAGCGTACGGTGAGATGGCCGAGAGGCTGAAGGCGCTCCCCTGCTAAGGGAGTATGCGGTCAAAAGCTGCATCGAGGGTTCGAATCCCTCTCTCACCGCCATTTAAACCACGCATCCATAGCTCAGCTGGATAGAGTACTCGGCTACGAACCGAGCGGTCGGAGGTTCGAATCCTTCTGGATGCGCCATATTTAACCTTAAGATGAAGTCATCTGAGGTGCTATTTAGGTAATCGAAGCAACTACTGCCTTTTGCCCGAGTGAAAAACTGAACACGCATCCATAGCTCAGCTGGATAGAGTACTCGGCTACGAACCGAGCGGTCGGAGGTTCGAATCCTTCTGGATGCGCCAATTTAACCTTGAGATGAAACCATCCGAGGCAGCATTTAGGTAATCGAAGCAACTGCTATCTTTTACCAGAGTAAAAAACTGAACATGCATCCATAGCTCAGCTGGATAGAGTACTCGGCTACGAACCGAGCGGTCGGAGGTTCGAATCCTTCTGGATGCGCCATACCAAGCCCTGCTTAAACAGCAGGGCTTTTTCTTTTCTACCCTGTATTGCCGGTAACCAACCTGCCCTCGGTATGACGCTGAAATATTTTTGCTTATCTATCTAATCAGCGACAATTTGGCTTGTTTAAGATAAAGTAAACCCTTATAAAAATTCTTCTAAAACACTACGGGAGGTCGAATTGATCCCGGACGTATCAAAGGCTCTATCATGGCTAGAGGCGCATCCGACAATTTTAAAGGGAATTCGTCGCGGTGTTGAACGTGAAACATTGCGTATCACTTCAGATGGTAGTTTAGCCATAACAGAACATCCTAAAACACTTGGTGCAGCGCTTACGCATAAATGGATTACTACTGATTTTGCTGAGTCATTGTTGGAATTCATAACACCAGTTGGTGATGATATAAAATATACGATTTCTTTTCTTGGCGATATTCATCGTCACACGGCGCGTGTGCTGGACAAAGAAAAAATGTGGCCATTAAGTATGCCATGCTTTATTGATGCGGAAGAGAACATCACTTTGGCTCAATATGGTGCATCGAATGTTGGTCGCTATAAGACCTTATACCGTGAAGGTCTGAAAAATCGTTATGGCGCGTTGATGCAGACCATATCCGGGGTTCATTATAATTTTTCATTGCCAATTGAGTTTTGGCGTGCCTGGGCTGGTGTTGAAGATGCAGAGAGTGGTAAAGAACAGATCTCTAATGGTTATTTCCGCTTGATCCGTAACTATTATCGCTTTGGATGGGTGATCCCATATTTGTTTGGTGCTTCTCCGGCAATTTGTTCCTCGTTCTTACGTGGAAGAGAGACTTCTTTTCTTTTTGAACGGACAGAAGATGGAACTTGTTATCTGCCTTATGCGACTTCACTAAGAATGAGTAATTTGGGGTACACCAATAAATCACAGAGCGATCTGAATATTACGTTTAATAACCTACATACTTATATTGAAGGGCTGAAAAAAGCGATTCACAAGCCATCTGACGAGTTTGCTAAGTTGGGCACTAAGCAAGGTGATAAATATATTCAGCTCAATACCAACGTCTTACAAATTGAAAATGAATTGTATGCGCCAATCCGACCTAAGCGTGTCACTAGAGGGAATGAATCGCCTTCTGATGCTTTGTTGCGTGGGGGCGTGGAATATATCGAAGTTCGTTCATTGGATATTAATCCATTTGCTGCGATTGGTGTCAATGAGACACAAATTCGTTTTCTTGACCTATTCTTAATATGGTGTGTGCTTGCCGAAGCGCCGGAAATGGGCAGTGATGAATTAGAGTGTTGCCGTAAGAATTGGGATAGAGTGATCCTTGAAGGGCGTAAACCAGAGCAAAAGATTGGCTTGGGTTGTGGAAGTGTGGAAGAACCGCTAGTAAAAGTTGGCAAAAAGTTATTTAGTGACTTGAAACGGGTTGCCGCAATATTGGATAGTTGTTCTGGCACACAGTATCAAAAGGTTTGCGAAGAATTAATTGCTATGTTTGATGATTCATCACTGACTTTATCGGCCCGTGTGCTGGAAAAAGTGAAGAGCCAGGGCATTGGTGGTTTTGGACTGGAACTAGCAGATGAATACCGCCAGCAACTGATCAATGAGAAATATGAGGTTATTAGCGACGAGCAGTTCGCTATAGAACGCAGGGCCTCCGTAGAGCGACAAGACGCATTGGAACGTGAGGATACGATGAGTTTTGATGAGTATCTGAAACATCTGAAACAACAAATAGGATACTAGAAAAAATGGCCACAAGTAAAAGTGGCCAAATGGGATTTTCTAGAGAATAGGGATAATAATTACGCGTCTTTCATTCTTTACGACCGGTGGCAGATGAAAAAGTTTCATTTGCTTGAAGAAAAATCTGAATTTTTTGTGGAGATAAAGAAATGCCTTTACTGGATAGTTTTACTGTTGACCATACTCGTATGAATGCGCCAGCCGTCAGAGTTGCTAAGACTATGAAAACGCCTCATGGCGACACCATCACAGTTTTTGACTTACGTTTCTGTATACCCAATAAACAGGTTATGCCTGAAAAGGGTATTCATACACTTGAGCATTTGTTCGCTGGTTTTATGCGCAATCACCTCAATGGTGAGGGTGTTGAAATTATTGATATATCGCCAATGGGATGTCGAACAGGTTTTTATATGAGCTTGATTGGCGCCCCGGCGGAAATACGCGTTGCAGACGCATGGAAAGCGGCTATGGCTGATGTCTTGAAAGTGAAAGATCAGAGCCAGATCCCAGAACTAAATATTTATCAATGTGGTACTTATCACATGCATTCACTGACAGAAGCTCAGGATATTGCCCGTCATATTCTTGATTCAGACGTCCTCGTTAATAAGAATGACGAGTTGGCATTGCCAGAAGAAAAACTGACCGAATTGAAAGTGTAGTTCCATAGCAGTGATAATATTTCGGGTTCCTGAGATGAAGTATTAACAGGAATTTGCCGTTGGAGGTGCGCCTCCAGCGGCGTCAATTTTCCGCCTCGATTTAAAGGGCTTGTGTTTTTTGCTCAGGAAATTGGCTAATGGGAGTGACTCGAACTTGTTTAATGACATTATCGTTGACTGAAAGTACTTCAAAATTATATTTGCCGATTTGCACTTGTACATTAAGTGCGGGTATTTCTCCTAATTCTTCAAGCACCATACCATTAACCGTTCGTGGCCCATCAACAGGCAATGCCCAGTTAAAGGCTTTATTTAATTCGCGGATGTTGGCGGTCCCGTCAATCAAAATAGTCCCATCGCTTTGTGGTGAAACTTCTTCTGCCAGAGAAGGAGACATTGATGTGGTAAAATCACCGACAATCTCTTCGAGGATATCTTCAACAGTGACCAGACCTTGAATATCACCGTATTCATCAACGATGAGCCCGGCTTTCTCCTTATTACGTTGGAAATTGACTAACTGGATATTAAGTGGTGTGCTGACGGGGACATAATAGATTTTATCTGCTGCTTTAATCAGGTTTCTTTTGATGAACTCTTTTTTTTCTGTCATCAGTCGGTAAGCTTCACGCACACGAAGCATGCCAATGGCATCATCAAGTGAATCACGGTAAAGCACGATCCGACCATGAGGTGAATGAGTTAATTGCCGTATGATGGATTTCCAGTCATCATTAATATCAATGCCAATAATTTCATTACGGGGAACCATAATGTCGCCGATTGTGACTTTTTCCAGATCTAAAATTGAAGTTAGCATAGCCTGATTTTGCTGTGATAGCTTGGCATTTGATTCATTCACAATAGTGCGAAGTTCATCTTTACTCATTGCGTGACTAGAGCCAGTAGGTTGTTTGATACCAAGGCAACGCATTAACAATAAAGTAATTTTATTTAGCACCCAGACCAACGGCAGCATGATTTTCTGTAACGGGCGGAGCAAAAAACTACTCGGAAAAGCGACTCTTTCAGGATAGAGGGCGGCTATCGTTTTTGGCATAACTTCAGAAAATATCAGTACGATAAACGTCAGAATACCGGTTGCAATAGCGACTCCGGCATCACCGTAAAGACGCATACCAATGATAGTAGCGAGTGCTGAAGCAAGAATATTAACCAGATTATTGCCGATGAGAATCAGACTGATGAGCTGCTCAGGATGACGAAGTAATGCTTCAACTCTGCGGGCAGAGTGGTTCCCTTGCTTTGCCAGATGACGTAAGCGATAACGATTCATTGTCATCATACCAGTCTCGGAGGCGGAGAAATAAGCTGAGACAATGACCATGATGATTAAAATAATCAGTAATGTGCTTGTTGAGACATGCTCCAAAACAGAATTCCTTCCAAGTATTGATTGAACATCATACTCCTAGTAAATCATGATTTCCTGCAATAATCGATTACCGAAATAGGCGAGTGTCAGGGTAAATGCGCCGATCAGGTTAAACCAGATAACGCGTTTACCGCGCCATCCATCATGGTAGTGACCCCATAATAAAACAATGTAAACAAACCATGCGATAATAGACAAAATTGCTTTATGGATGTTTTCGCTACTGAAAATATTATCCATGTAGAGGATGCCGGTGCAGAGCGTCAACGTTAGCAATATTACGCCAAGCTGAGTGATATGAAACATTTTGCGTTCAATGAACATTAATGGGGGCATATCTGGCGTAAAAGTGAGTTTTTTATTTTTAAGCTGATGATCCAACCACCCAAGCTGTAATGCATATAATGCCGCGATAAGTAAAGTCGCATAACCAAGAAGTGCCAACCCAATATGGATAGATAATTCAAAGCTCGCCTCTAGATGGGTAATGAATTCACCTGGCATAAGACTCGCTAAAACCAAATTTATCATGGAAAAACTGTAAACAATGGGTAGCAGGAACCAAGCACGGCCGTGAGAAGCGACAATTGTCATTATGATACAAGTAAGTAAACTGACGATAGAACCAAGGTTTAGGAGGGTGAGGTTTTGCCCGCTGCTGACGTGGAATATCTGGTGTTTAAGTGCAATAGCATGACAAATTAAAGCGACAATCGAGGAAAGTAATGCCAGCCTGCGGTATCCTTTCGGTTGCCGCAGCAAGCCGGGAATAATCAGTACCAGGCTGAATAAATAAGCGAATGAAGAAATTATAGAAAATACTGGCATAGCATTAGTCGTTTTAGCGATAGTTTTAGGGTGAATTAAAGCTTAAGTATACCGCCAGCAAGGATAGCCTCCAACCGTTGTTAATCATCGGTGTGAATCTCTGTGCAGAGATCCCTTTCCATCGTGTTATAATTTGCGGAATATGCCTTACAGGTAGCCCATTTTTAAAAATTGAGCAGAGACAATGTTTGATAATTTAACCGACAGACTATCGCGCACATTGCGCAATATCAGTGGCCGTGGGCGACTGACCGAAGATAATATTAAAGAGACACTGCGCGAAGTTCGCATGGCTTTACTTGAAGCTGACGTCGCATTACCTGTAGTGCGTGATTTTATTTCATGTGTTAAAGAGCGCGCGGTAGGCCACGAGGTTAATAAAAGCCTGACTCCCGGCCAAGAGTTTGTCAAAATTGTTCAGAATGAACTTGTTAAGGCGATGGGGGAAGTTAACAGTGAACTGAATCTTTCTACTCAGCCGCCTGCTGTCGTATTAATGGCGGGTCTACAAGGTGCAGGTAAAACGACCAGCGTTGCCAAGCTAGGTAGCTTTCTGAAAGGAAAACAGAAGAAAAAAGTTTTGGTGGTATCTGCTGACGTCTATCGTCCAGCGGCTATCAAACAGCTTGAAACCTTGGCGCAGGCAGTTGGTATTGATTTCTACCCTTCTGATGCTCAGGAAAAACCCGTTGATATCGTGACTCAAGCGGTACAGCACGCCAAATTGAAATTCTATGATGTGCTTTTGGTGGATACTGCGGGTCGTCTACATGTTGACGAAGCAATGATGGATGAAATCAAACAGGTTCATAAAGCCATCAATCCAGTAGAAACCCTATTTGTTGTTGATGCAATGACGGGGCAGGATGCGGCTAATACCGCGAAAGCTTTCAATGAAGCATTGCCACTGACGGGTATAGTGTTAACGAAAGTCGATGGTGATGCCCGTGGCGGTGCAGCGCTATCTATTCGTCATATTACTGGGAAGCCGATTAAATTCCTGGGTGTTGGTGAAAAAACGGATGCGTTGGAGCCATTCCATCCGGATCGTATTGCCTCTCGAATCCTTGGAATGGGCGATGTTCTGTCCCTGATTGAAGAGATTGAAAGTAAAGTCGATCGCACCCAGGCTGAAAAGCTGGCTTCTAAACTGAAGAAAGGTGACGGCTTCGATTTAAATGATTTTCTAGATCAGTTAAAGCAGATGCGTAACATGGGGGGAATGGCCAGCATGTTAAGCAAAATGCCGGGGATGTCTCAAGTGCCAGATGCAGTGAAATCCCAGATGGATGATAAAATTCTGGTGAAAATGGAAGCTATTATCAATTCTATGACGCGTAAAGAGCGACAAAAACCAGAAATAATCAAAGGTTCTCGTAAACGTCGTATTGCTAATGGTTCTGGCACTCAGGTCCAAGATGTTAACCGCTTGCTTAAACAATTCGACGAAATGCAGCGCATGATGAAAAAAATGAAGAAAGGCGGCTTGGCAAAAATGATGCGTGGCATGAAAGGCATGATGCCACCCGGATTTATGGGCCGTTAATCGATAAAGTCTCGAAGAATATCCACTTTGGATTGCTTTTTGCGCCAAAGTGAGTAAACTTTTCGGGCTTTTTATCTGATAACCGGACTTCGTTCCTCGATGAAGTCTGGTTGTTTTGTTAACTAATGAGGATGTTATGGTAACAATTCGTTTAGCTCGTGGCGGCGCCAAAAAGCGTCCGTTTTACCAAGTAGTCGTGACCGATAGCCGCAGCCCGCGTGATGGTCGCTTTATCGAGCGCGTTGGCTTCTTCAACCCTATTGCAACAGGGAAAGCAGAAGTATTGCGTTTAGATCTGGACCGTATTGAACATTGGATTGGTCTGGGTGCAACTGTGTCTGATCGTGTTTCTACACTGATCAAAGACGCTAAAAAAGCAGCTTAATCTGTCGCGGTGGTAACTATGAGCAAGCAAACCTGTTTTGAACCGCCTGTAAACCCAATTGTATTGGGAAAATTAGGTTCAACTTATGGTATTCGTGGTTGGCTCAGAGTTTTTTCTTCCACCGAACATGCCGAAGACATTTTTGAGTATCAACCGTGGTTTATTCAACGGGCAGGCCGGTGGCAACACATCGAACTAGAAACCTGGAAACACCACAATCAGGATATGATCATCAAAATTAAAGGTATTGATGATCTGGATGCTGCGAATTTACTGACTAATTGCGAAATTATTGTAGATTCAGAACAACTGCCAGAGCTGGATACGGGTGATTACTACTGGAAAGACTTAATAGGCTGCCAGGTAATCAGCACAGCAGGTTATAACTTGGGGACTGTCAATGACATGATGGAAACCGGTTCTAACGACGTAATGGTAATTAAAGCAAACCTGAAAGATGCATTCGGTATCAAGGAACGGCTAATTCCGTTTCTTGATGGGCAGGTTATCAAGAAAGTCGATCTCGCTACTAAAACCATTGAAGTAGATTGGGATCCTGGTTTTTAAACTCCGGTTATAAGCGGTTGAAATGAGTGGGACGCGATAATGTGGATTGGGGTTATTAGCCTGTTTCCTGAAATGTTCCGCGCAATAACCGATTATGGGGTAACTGGCCGGGCAGTGAAAAATGGCCTGTTAAGTATTGAATGCTGGAATCCACGGGATTTTACCTATGACCGGCATCGTACCGTTGACGATCGACCTTATGGCGGTGGTCCAGGCATGTTGATGATGGTTCAGCCTTTACGGGAAGCCATTCATGCAGCAAAAACTGCGGCAGGCGAAGGTGCAAAAGTGATTTATCTTTCACCTCAGGGACGCAAACTCAACCAACAAGGGGTTTGTGAGCTGGCAACAAATGAAAAACTGATTTTGATTTGTGGCCGCTATGAAGGGATAGATGAGCGAGTGATCCAAACCGAGATTGACGAAGAGTGGTCTATTGGTGATTACGTGCTCAGCGGTGGTGAAATCCCTGCAATGACGATGATTGACTCAGTTTCTCGGTTCATTCCGGGCGTTCTGGGGCATCAGGCATCAGCGGAGGAGGACTCTTTTGCTGATGGATTGCTGGATTGTCCGCACTATACTCGCCCGGAGGTATTAGATGGTATGGAAGTTCCACCAGTGTTGCTGTCTGGAAATCATGCTGAAATTAATCGCTGGCGGATGAAACAATCGCTTGGCCGGACCTGGCTTAGAAGACCTGAACTTCTGGAAAACCTAGCTCTGACTGACGAGCAAAGGATATTGCTAACAGAGTTCCAACGGGAACATCTAACTGAAGCAACTAATTAATCCAGACATATCCCCGAAGGGAATGTCTCTGATATATCAGTTTACCTAGGGTAAGAGAATTATTATGAGCAACATTATTAAACAACTTGAACAAGAGCAGATGAAGCAGGACGTACCTTCATTCCGTCCGGGTGACACCGTGGAAGTTAAGGTATGGGTCGTAGAAGGTGCTAAGAAACGTCTGCAGGCATTCGAGGGCGTGGTTATCGCTATCCGTAACCGCGGTCTGCACTCTGCATTCACTGTTCGCAAAGTTTCTAACGGCGAAGGTGTTGAGCGTGTATTCCAGACTCACTCCCCAGTCGTAGACAGCATTAGCGTTAAACGTCGTGGTGCTGTTCGTAGAGCTAAATTGTACTATCTGCGTGAGCGTTCTGGTAAAGCTGCTCGTATTAAAGAGCGTCTGAACAGTAAATAATACGCTTTCGTTACATCCGAAAGTTATCATTAAAGAGGTCAGCCATTGCTGGCCTCTTTTTTTATCCTCAACTTAAAACCGCATTTTGCGGACGTGGTCATCAATTTGGTTTTGGCTCTCCTGTATTTTTAATTATTGTAATGAAAAGTCAGGCTGAATACGGGCGGGTTTTTAGAATAATTTTAAACATGATTAACTGATTATAAGGATTTGTTTTGAAAACTTTTCAAATACATAACAAAACGATGGCTTACCGAGATGAAGGTGAAGGTTTCCCGTTATTACTTGGGCATAGCTATTTGTTTGATTCTACTATGTGGGAGCCTCAGATCGAGGTCTTAAGTAAAAAATACCGGGTGATTGCTCCTGATCTCTGGGGGCATGGAAACTCGGGAGAGCTACCGGAACAACATAGCACTTTGGCTGATTTAGCTCGGGATTACCTGGCGTTGATGGATCAACTTGGTATTAAAGAATTCGCTATCATTGGTTTATCTGCTGGTGGTATGTGGGGAATTGAGTTGGTGGCTATGGCGCCGGACAGAGTTAAAGCACTGGTTTTGATGGATACCTTTGTCGGATTAGAACCTGAAGTGACTCATACAAAATACTTTGCCATGTTGGATGCGATAGAGCAGGTTGGTGCAATTCCTCAATCTATTTTGCAACAGCAGATAGTGCCAGCCTTCTTTAGCCAGCAACCGGCTCAGCATTTGGTTGATGAATTAACTCAGCGTCTGGTAGCCATTCCTGCGGAAATATTGCGTAATAGTATTATTCCGTTAGGTAGAATAATATTTGGGCGTGAAGATAGAATGCATTTGTTGGAAAAACTGGATATTCCCTCGCTTGTTATGACTGGCGAACAAGATACGCCCCGCCCGCCTCTGGAGGGTTATTTGATGGCTGAAATATTGCACTGTGATCATATTATTATCCAGGATGCAGGGCATATTTCCACATTGGAGCAACCCTATAAAGTTAATCAGGAATTAATTGCTTTTTTACAGCAAGCTTTGTAACAGATATTTTAATAAAGAGGCCGGATTTCCCGGCCTCAGACTGCTGGTATTAGTGTATTGAATTTAAAAGCGTGATCTAAATTTTTTATCTCAATATAACCTACATCATGATCTGATGGCACAGATTCTTTTCATAACAAGTGTTAAGTAATTATTCTACAGTGAGCTGTAGTCATATTATTATTTTCTTAATAAATTAATGAAAAAGCGAGTTGGGCATAGCTTAATATTTTATGGGTGCTATTTGGTAACTTGACGCCTTTTTCATTTATTGTAAATAATATTTTACAGTGTTTTGGTTTTGTTTACACTTTTGGATTGTATTCTTTACGACGCGTGATATGTTATTAGTCAAATGCATAAAAACAAATAAGTACAGAATGATAATTTGAGGAGAAAATCGACATGTTCATGCAAAGAGATGTACTTAATAACGTTCACATCAGTGGTGAGCAAATTCTTATCACTCCAAAAGAATTAAAGCAACAATACCCACTGAGTGATGATGATCTGCATGTTATTGCAAATGCACGTAAAACAATTGCGGATATTATTCAGCTCCGTGATCCCCGTTTGCTGGTAGTGTGTGGTCCTTGCTCTATTCATGACGTGGATGCGGCTCTGGATTATGCTCACCGTTTGGCCGCCCTTTCTGCTGAATTGAGTGATAGCTTGTACATTGTCATGCGTGTCTATTTTGAAAAGCCTCGTACAACAGTGGGTTGGAAAGGTCTTATTAATGATCCATACATGGATGGTTCATTTGATGTGGAAGCTGGCCTGCATATTGCTCGCCGTTTACTACTTAGTTTAGTTAAAATGGGATTGCCTCTTGCAACAGAAGCTTTAGATCCGAATAGTCCACAATATTTAGGGGATTTATTCAGTTGGTCTGCAATTGGTGCGAGAACCACAGAATCCCAGACACACCGGGAAATGGCTTCAGGTTTATCTATGCCTGTTGGTTTCAAAAATGGGACTGATGGTAGCTTGAACACTGCAATTAATGCGATGTGTGCAGCCGCTATGCCACACCGTTTTGTGGGAATAAATCAGTCGGGGCAGGTGTGTTTATTACAAACACAAGGAAACCCGAATGGGCATATTATCTTACGTGGTGGTAAGACGCCTAATTACAGCACCCAACATGTCATGGAATGTGAACAGCAAATGGTTCAATCTGGATTATTACCATCCTTGATGATTGATTGTAGTCATGGTAACTCTAATAAGGATTTTCGTCGGCAAAGTTTGGTTGTAGATTCTGTCGCAGATCAGATCATTTCAGGTAATCAATCTATTACTGGCATTATGTTGGAGAGCCATATTAATGAGGGCAACCAATCTTCTGAGCAACCGCGTAGTGAAATGAAATATGGTGTATCAGTGACTGACGCGTGTATTAGTTGGCAGACGACAGAGGCAATTCTAAGAAAATTACATCAGCAAATTAGCATGCAATTGTTGCAAAGAATGGCAGTATTGAAAAAAGCGGGATAATAAATATGGCGGCTGAATTATCTCAATTGCGGGATAAAATTGATGAAGTGGATAAAGCTTTGCTGGGCTTACTGGCAAAGCGTCTGGAATTGGTTGCAGAGATTGGTGAGGTAAAAAGTCAGAATGGATTGTCAATTTATGCACCTGACAGAGAAATGGCGATGCTTGCTTCACGTCGGCAGGAGGCTGAAGAGTTTGGTGTTCCACCGGATTTAATTGAAGATATTCTGCGCCGTATTATGCGGGAGTCCTACACCAGTGAAAATAACAAAGGGTTTAAAACACTTTGCCCTCAATTGGGGCCGATAGTCATTGTTGGTGGCTTGGGTAAAATGGGGAAACTATTTGGCCGTTTATTAACTTTGTCTGGTTATGAAGTCAGAAATTTGGAACCGCAAGATTGGCCTAACGCGGAACAAATTCTGGCGGGAGTGGGTATGGTGATTATCAGTGTACCGATTCATTTGACAGAAGAGGTTATTCGCCGTTTACCGCCATTACCTGACCATTGCATTTTGGTGGACTTGGCGTCCGTTAAACGGCAGCCATTACAAGCTATGCTTGATGTGCATAAAGGTCCAGTGTTGGGATTACATCCTATGTTTGGGCCGGATGTTGGTAGTTTGGTAAAACAAGTTGTTGTTTACTGTGACGGACGTCAAGAAGAAGCTTATCAATGGTTTTTAGAACAGTTGTTGATTTGGGGGGCTTGCTTGCATCAGATGAGCCCGGAACAGCATGATAAAAACATGAGCTTTATTCAGGCGTTGCGTCATTTCACGACATTTGCTTATGGGCAACATCTCGCACAGGAAGGTGCGGATTTACAACAACTGTTATCAATATCTTCACCTATTTACCGTTTGGAACTGATCATGGTCGGGCGCTTATTTGCCCAAGATCCTCAGCTCTACGCGGATATTATTATGTCATCACCAGAGAATATTGATCTTATACGCCGTTATCATCAAAGTTTTGGGCAAGCGCTAGAGATATTGGAAAACCAAGACAAACGGGCTTTTGTCAGCAGTTTTGAAGATGTTAGTGAATGGTTTGGTGATTATGCACCTCATTTTATGAGAGAGAGCAGGGTATTGCTTCAACAAGCGAATGATAGTCGCCAATAACTATACCTTATGGATTTTCAAGATGGATCGCGACGGCAAGGGAGAGAATCCCCGGGAGCATAGCGAACTATGTGACCGGGGGAAGCGAGTGCAGTCAACAAAGAGGCAACTTTGAAAGATAACGGGTATAAAAAGAACCGGATATGACAATACCCGATTCAATTTGCTGACAAGTTTAATTGTATTAATGAGGATGAAAGGCTTTGCAGATTAATCACATTAAAGACATAAAATAGAGGAATAGTTTAACTTAAACCGTAGAAAACAATGCTATTGGGCGGATTAAAATCGTGTAAATCAAGTTTAAACTGGCGTATTTAAGGTATCGCAGCTTTACATGGTAAATGTGCAATATAATAACGTCGAAAATAACTGAGTGATTATTTGGTTAAATTATTTATTTTCGGGTTTTGTTACGCGGATTTTTTTATCATCGGATTATTTAACTGGTTTAGAAAAAGGTTATTCTCCGGTTGAAAACGTTATTAAAGATGGTTTCTTTTTGGAGGTATATTTTCTGGTAAACGGATAAACTTATTCATATTTTTATTTATCTTTTTTTCCGTTATGCGTAAGCATTAACAAAACCGATTTTTATTTCTTATTTTTTCACTAATGGTTTTATGATGGGCAGTTTTTAAGTTGTTATTAAAAGTCATGGTTTTAGTTTTTTAGTTTAATCAGTATAAGGTTTTAACCGTGTTTTTACCCTTTTTTATTGCATTGTTTTTATAACTTGCTTCGTAAAGTAACGGTGAGAAAATACCTGAATAGTAACTCATTCTAATAATATTCTTCTATGTGCTGATCTCTTTTCAACTCTTTGTTAATAGTTGATGAATTTAGATTCAATAAAATTAACTATCTTACTGAAAAGTTGCATTGATTGAGTTAAATCAGTCTTTTATACAAAAGCATTAATCTTTCTGTATTCGTGTTTTTAAATGGTTATGGCAGGCTGATGAATAAATTAAATATGGCGGGAAGTAGGTTGTTTTTAGATGCCCTTCACCTTTTAAAAATTTGGCATTAATGGGTACCTGTTTTTTTATACTTTTTTGATTAATAACCGAGTTAATCACCCATAAAAAGGCGCTTGCGATCGCCTAAAAAAGCAAATGCAAGCAAAAAAGAAAAGTAAATAGTATTAAACAGATAATAAATCTGTGAGGCTATTTTTATTCCGAAGTTTTTTATTTTTGAATTAAAAATTCATTTAATGAATGGCCTTCATTGAGTAATTTTTGTAAACCTGATGGTTTTTTCCCGTTTCCTGACCAGTATTTAATTTCTCCATTGTCATTAAACTGATACTTAGGTTTTCTCGTCTTTCCTTTTCCTGCATTTGATTTTTTAGGTTTAAAATCAGAGAAGGTAATAGGTATGTTAATAGTATTAGGATTAAGGCCGATTTCTTCAATCATTCTTAATATTTCTAAACGTTTTTGTTCTTTTTGTTCCGCTTCTAAACTCATTAATCTGAAGGTTTCTTTGCTTTCTTGAACGACTACCTCTAATGTTTTGTAAGCCTCTTCTAGCCATTCAACATCTTTTGTTTGAGCAAACCTTCTTAATATGCTTATTCTTGATAAATATCCTGATACAATATCATATTCTTTTTCTGTGGTTAATGTTGTCATTTTGTCACCTTGTTAATAAGTTTAAAATCTATCTTTTCTGATGTTTTCTCTTCCTGCGTCAGTATAACACCGAATTTTTTACTTGCTTTAAAAAAGCTTTAATCATTTATGTTTTACCTTTAATGATTAAAGCTTTTGCCTTCTTTTTCGTGATATGCTTGCGGTTTTTTCCCAAGTTTTAAAACCGTGGTGACAGATAAAACGTGGTTTTTATTAACGCCGGTTTTATCACATTCAGATAAAACGTATTTATACCCGTCATCTTTCGAGTTGCCTCTTTGTTGGCTGCACTCACTCACCCCGGTCACATAGTTATCTATGCTCCCGGGGATTCGCTCCCTTGCCGCCGCGATGCATCTTGAAATCCATAGGGTATAATCTTATGTGAATAAGTGAAAATTTTTTAATCCCTTGTTTTCAGATGGCACGAAAAGCGATAATCCATATTATTTAACCTGAACAAGTCAGGATTTACGGAATAAATAAAGAGCCTTAAACCAAAAGGTTAAAGGCAGTAAAAATTTTCTCATGGGTAATACAAAATATTAAAAGCCAATAATCTGAACCGGATATTTTAATACCCGGTTCTTTTTAATCAGGAAGGGTTAACCGGTACCACGCTTTCTGTTGGGTAACATCCCAATACCTTTAATGAATGAGTGATTTTCGCCAATGCTTTCAGGACGTGTTGCATATTGATTGAACGAATATTAGCTTGGACATCAATATAAAACATCTCTTCCCACGGATTTCCGTTGATCGGCCGGGATTCCAGTTTACTCATAATAATATTATGTTTTTTCAGCGCCATTAGCGCATCTACCAGTGCGCCTGCCTGCTGTCCGGTTGCCATAATAAATGTCGTTTTAGCCGGTACTTGTTCTGCAACTTCAATAGGTTGACGGGCAACAATAATGAAACGAGTAATATTATGTGATTGATTTGCGAGATTCTGTTCCAGAACCTGTAACTGATAAAGTGCACCGCCCGCTTCACTCCCTAAGGCTGCAATTTCTGGTGAATTCTGTTCGGCGACTTCTTGCATTGCTGCGGCAGTGCTTTCGCAATATTTAATTTTCCAATGTGGGAATTGATTAATATATTGGCTACATTGTTGGAATGGTTGAGGGTGACTGTAAACCGTTTTGATCTCTGATAGCGTTGTGTCTTTTGCAACGAGTAGGCAATGGTCAATAGGAATGGTTATTTCTCCCACAATTGACAAATTGGTATGTTGCAACAAGTCATAAACATCATTGATGGAACCAGAGCTGGTATTTTCAATGGGTAACATTCCGTAATCCGCTTGGCCTGTTTCAACCAGGGAGAAGATATCTTGGAACTTATGGCAGCTACATTCAATTAATTGATTGAAATGGCGTGCGGCATATTGGCGGGCTGCGATATGAGAGTAGGAACCTCTAGGACCGAGGAATGCAATACGCGCTGAATCTTGGGGTGTTTGATTTAGGTGTTGCTGCAATAATGCCTGTTGAGTGAGTACGGAATCTTCAATGATCATCTGAAAGAGACGAGAAATATAAAAGCCATCAAGCCCGTGGTTTTTTCCTTTTTTAATCAGAACATCCAGTAGTTCTCGTTCGCGATCCTTGTCTCTAATAGGGCGATTATCCTGTAACTTAGTTTGGGCAATATCAAAAGCTAATTGGCGACGTTCTGCTAATAGAATCAGTAACTTTAAATCAAGTTCGCTAACTTTTTCTCGTATTTTCAGCAAATTATTTTGATCCATAAATGGGTTCCTAATGGGTTATTCACATTCTGATAATATACCCGTTATCTTTCAAGCTGCCTCTTTGTTGGCTGCACTCGCTCACCCCAGTCACATAGTTTTCTATGCTCCCGGGGATTCACTCCCTTGCCGTCGCGATGCATCTTGAAATCCATAGGGTATAATAGGTTTGCAATAGATAGAAAAAAGCCTCCCGATGGGGAGGCTTGCTGTTCGTCTTCTCGTTATTTTTTCAACGACGAAAGCCTCTCTCAAGGGAAGGTAAAAAAGAAAGAAAAGAAAAACAGGCTTATATTCATCATATTCTCATATTCATAGTTTGGGTGACTGCTCTTTGCCCAATCGGGCGAAGCTTCCCATTTGCTTGCCATTTCATCGGCAGCCGTCCGCATTGGACAAGGGTTACGGTGGTTTTTGTTAATTAACCTTATGTCGTTGTTTCTGTCAACAAAAAACGCGTCCAAATTGGACGCGTCACAGGCAAGTCATTGTTATTTTATTGTGATATTTCTGGTTCTGTTTCTAATTCTAATTCTGTTTCTAGGTTAAGGTTTGATTCTTTAACACTGTTGTCAGTACGGCGTGCTTCTCCCTTATGCTGTACTTTATTCAATTGGCGCTCTAGTTTTGTTAATAATTCATTGATAGCAATATACATATCTTCATGTTTTGCACCGGCAACTAGCATACCATTTGGTATACTTATGGTTGCATCAGCCCTAAAAATTTGAGGCCCTTTTGATAGAATAATATGAGGATTTATCAGATTTACTTGCCATTTATTGAGTTTACTTAGACGTTTTTCTACGTGGTTGCGAATTGCCGGGGTAATCTCCATTTGTTTGCTGGTAATATTTACTATCATATAGTTACCTCTCATTATTGATTATCCACCTTCAATAATTTCAGCATACATTTCTTTTTCATGAAAAAGGTGATCTAAATCACCATTTAACCAGATATGAGGCAACTAGTTGAAGTAATTGTGATTAGTGGTAAAAATATGAAGAATATCTATTGCAGGATTGAAGCTAATGGGACACTATTGACAAGTTGAGTCTTTCTCAACTCTGCTGATAAGTAGTCTTTTTTAGATCTCATATGTAAAAATAAAACAGCGGTACCCACCGCTGTTTTATCATCTGCTTTTTTATACCGGATTAGCAGCAATGAGTTTTGCTACTTTATCTGCCTGGGCTGTTAAACCCAAACGTGTATAAGCTTTTTTCATGTAAGGCAGCGCTTCGAGAGTTGACTGTGTATCAGGGTAATCACGTAACATTTGTTCAATTCGATTTACCACCGCGACATAAGCTCCACGTTTGTTATAATATTCCACAACAGAAAGTTCATATTTTGCCAGGCGCTCTCTGATAAACATTAAACGCTTAATAGCATCGGCAGTATACAGGCTGTTAGGATGATAGCGTACTAATTGACTAAAATCCTTGAATGCTACCCTGGCGTGTTCAGGATCACGATCTGAGCGGTCAATGCCGAAGAAACTTTGCAATAGACTGTTATCCAATGCTTGTGAAGTTAATCCACGCATATACAGAACGTAATCAATGTTGGGGTGAGTTGGGTTCAGGCGTATAAAACGGTCAATAGAAGCGAGAGCCATTGGCAAATCAGAGGATTTATAATAAGCATAAATCAGATCGAGTTGTACTTGCTGCGAATAGGGGCCAAATGGATAGCGATTATCGAGGGTTTCCAATTGCTTGATCGCATCGGAATAGCTACCTTTTTGCAGCTTTTCCTGACCCTTAGAGTAAATTTCCGCAGGTGGGCTGTCGGGGACAGCATTTTTATTACCAGAGCACCCGGAAAGTACCAGGCTCAATGTGGCTGCCGCCACCAGATATTTCATGCGTATCATCACGTGTTGATTATCCTCTGAGTGTTTTTCTGGGAGACTATCCATGAAGCTCCCGGCAAAAGATCGAGTTACAATAGCACACTATATTAAATTAAACGGCTCTGCCGTCAAAACTCAACGTAAGTGTAGAAACAATATATGGCACAACAAATACGACTTAATACAACAGTCGCCGAATCTCAGCTCGGTCAACGTTTAGATCAGGCTTTGGCTGAATTGTTCCCTGATTATTCAAGATCACGTATAAAAGATTGGATCTTGGATGACAGAGTTCAGGTTAATGGCAAATTAATCAATAAGCCAAAAGAAAAAGTACTGGGAGGTGAAGAAATTGCAATTGATGCCATCATTGAAGAAGATGCGCGTTGGGAACCTCAGGATATTGCGTTAAATATTGTCTATGAAGATGATGACATTCTAGTCATAAACAAATCGCGTGATTTGGTCGTCCATCCAGGAGCAGGAAACCCAGATGGTACGGTATTGAATGCACTGTTATATCATTATCCTGAAATTGCCGATGTTCCTCGGGCAGGCATTGTTCACCGTCTTGATAAAGATACGACAGGGCTGATGGTCATTGCTAAAACGGTTCCCGCTCAAACACGTTTAGTCGAATCACTCCAACTACGCGAAATTACCCGTGAATATGAAGCGGTAGCGACAGGTTGTATGACGGCGGGTGGAATTGTTGAAGAGCCAATTTCTCGTCATCCAACAAAACGAACACATATGGCAGTGCATCCAATGGGCAAACCGGCTATTACCCATTATCGAGTAATGGAACATTTTAGGGCACATACTCGTCTACGCCTGAGACTGGAAACCGGCAGAACACACCAGATACGTGTTCACATGGCCCATATTAGTCACCCATTGGTGGGCGATCCTTTGTATGGTGGTCGTCCTCGTCCTTTGAAAGGGGCTTCTGATGAGTTCCGCGAGGTAATGCGTAACTTTGATCGTCAGGCATTGCACGCCACGATGCTGCGTCTTTATCATCCGATAACCGGCATTGAAATGGAATGGCACGCTGAATTACCTGAAGATATGGTGATGCTGATTAAGGCATTAAAAGCAGATGCAGAAGCGTTTAAAGACGAAATGGATTGGTAAATGACGGCGCTTATTTTTCCAAACTGGCAACAACCCACGACAGTAAAAGCCTGTAGTTCTACCCGTTTAGGGGGAATAAGCTTATCACCTTACGATAGCCTGAATCTGGGTAAGCATGTTGGTGATAAACCTGATGTTGTTGAACAAAACAGGCATATTTTAGCGAAAATGGCAGAACTGCCTCAGCAACCAGTCTGGTTAGAACAGGTTCATGGTACGCGTGTTGTGAGACTCAATGGTCAGCCACTGGAAGATAATAGAGCTGATGTTGTTTATACCAATATTCCTGGGCAGGTTTGTGCTGTGATGACAGCAGATTGCCTGCCTGTACTATTTTGCAGTTCTGCGGGTGATGAGGTTGCGGTTGCCCATGCGGGGTGGCGAGGTTTGTGCGCCGGCGTACTGGAAAACACGATCGCTCAATTTAAAGCTAAACCTAATCAGATCCAAGCTTGGTTAGGGCCGGCAATTGGTGCAAAAAAATTTGAAGTTGGTAATGAGGTTTTGGAAGCATTCACAATTCAGCATTCTGATTTGAGTCGAGCTTTTATACCTTTTGGCGAAAAGTATTTAGCGGATATCTATTTGTTGGCAAAGTTAAAATTGCAATCTGTTGGTGTGAAAGCGATTTTTGGCGGGGATGAATGTACTGTCAGTAATAAAGAGAAATTTTTCTCTTATCGTCGTGATGGGATCACCGGACGTATGGCAACTTTAATCTGGCTGATATAACCTATCCCGTAGGGCGATCCATTGGCGCATAAGAGAATATCTCACAATTTGCTTTTCAGAATAACCTTGAATATTTGAGGAATGGCCTCATTTAATCTCCAGTAGCAACATTCTGAATAGTATTGGAGGTGTTATGCGTCTGGATCGTCTTACTAATAAATTCCAGCTTGCTCTCGCTGACGCCCAGTCCTTTGCACTTGGGCATGATAATCAGTTCATCGAACCAATTCACTTAATGAGTTCACTGTTAAAACAAGAGGGTGGCTCTATTCGCCCATTATTAATGTCAATTGGAATCGATGCAGGCCGTTTCAGCAATCAGCTTGAGCTGGCTTTAGAACGTTTGCCGCGAGTACAGGGTATTGGTGGTGATGTACAACCATCCAATGACTTAGTTCGTCATTTAAATCTGTGTGACAAACTAGCACAAAAAGCCGGGGATAATTTTATCTCCTCTGAATTATTTGTTCTGGCAGCATTGGAAGAACGTGGCACATTAAGTGACATATTGAAAGCTGTTGGCGCAACAAAAGAAAAAATCACTAAGGCAATAGAACAAATGCGTGGTGGTGAAAAAGTTGATGATCAGGGAGCGGAAGATCAACGCCAGGCCCTGAAAAAATACACTATTGATCTGACTGAACATGCTGAACAAGGCAAACTTGATCCGGTAATTGGCCGTGATGAAGAAATTCGCCGCACCATTCAGGTATTACAACGCCGTACTAAAAATAACCCGGTCTTAATTGGTGAACCTGGGGTTGGTAAAACAGCCATTGTGGAAGGGCTTGCTCAACGGATCATTAATGGTGAAGTTCCTGAGGGGCTTAAAAATAAGCGAGTTCTTTCCTTGGATATGGGAGCGCTGTTAGCAGGGGCTAAATATCGTGGTGAATTTGAAGAGCGTTTGAAAGGTGTGTTGAACGACCTTGCTAAACAGGAAGGCAATGTCATTCTGTTTATTGACGAATTGCATACTATGGTTGGTGCAGGTAAGGCTGATGGGGCAATGGATGCTGGTAACATGTTAAAACCAGCCTTGGCCCGTGGTGAACTTCACTGTGTTGGTGCAACAACACTGGATGAATATCGTCAATATATTGAGAAAGATGCAGCGCTGGAACGCCGTTTCCAAAAAGTCTATGTTGCAGAACCTTCCGTAGAAGACACTATCGCTATTTTGCGCGGTCTGAAAGAACGTTATGAGTTACATCATCATGTACAAATTACCGACCCTGCAATTGTCGCGGCAGCAACATTATCTCATCGTTATATCTCAGACCGCATGTTGCCAGATAAAGCTATCGACTTGATCGATGAATCGGGTGCCAGTTTACGTATGCAAATGGATTCAAAACCGGAAGCGCTGGACCGTCTGGAACGTCGGGTTATCCAATTGAAGTTGGAACAGCAGGCGCTGAAAAAAGAGTCTGATGATGCCAGTAAAAAACGGCTTGAAATGCTTAATGAAGAGCTGCTCGTAAAAGAACGCGAATATTCTGAACTAGAAGAAGAATGGAAAGCTGAAAAAGCAGTACTTACGGGTACTCAGCACATAAAAGCGGAATTGGAAAATGCCCGTATCAGTTTAGAACAGGCACGCCGCAGTGGTGATTTAGCGAAGATGTCTGAAATTCAGTATGGAAAAATACCTGGATTGGAAAAACAACTTGCCGCAGCCACACAAGCTGAAGGTAAGCATATGAAACTGCTTCGTAACAAAGTTACCGATGCAGAAATTGCAGAAATTCTTGCTCGTTGGACGGGTATTCCTGTTGCCAGAATGCTTGAGAGTGAAAAAGATAAACTGTTGCGCATGGAGCAAGAGCTGCATAAACGTGTTATTGGTCAGGATGAGGCAGTCGATGCAATATCTAATGCGATTCGCCGTAGTCGTGCTGGATTAGCTGATCCAAACCGTCCGATTGGCTCATTCTTGTTCCTTGGTCCAACTGGTGTTGGTAAAACTGAGTTGTGCAAGGCGTTAGCAAATTTCCTGTTTGACAGCGATGATGCAATGGTGCGTATCGATATGTCTGAATTTATGGAAAAACATACCGTATCACGGTTAGTAGGAGCACCGCCGGGATATGTTGGTTATGAAGAAGGTGGTTATCTAACAGAAGCTGTTCGTCGTCGACCTTATTCCGTTATTTTGCTTGATGAAGTGGAAAAAGCGCACCCAGATGTATTCAATATCTTATTGCAGGTGCTGGATGATGGTCGATTGACTGATGGGCAAGGTCGTACTGTCGATTTCCGTAACACGGTTGTAATCATGACTTCTAATCTCGGGTCGGACATGATCCAAGAGCGTTTTGGTAGTCTAAATTATGATGAAATGAAAGATATAGTGATGGGAATTGTTAGCCATAATTTCAGACCTGAATTTATTAACCGTATTGATGAAGCTGTTGTGTTCCACCCATTAGGGCGTCGACATTTATCAGCGATTGCAGATATCCAATTGCAACGTTTGTACAAACGTCTAGAAGAACGTGGTTATCAGGTGACGATTACTCAGCAAGCGTTGGAAATGTTGGCAGAAGCCGGGTTCGATCCTGTTTACGGTGCACGGCCATTGAAGCGAGCTATCCAGCAGGAAATCGAAAATCCATTAGCTCAAAAGATACTTTCCGGCCAACTATTGCCAGGAAAACTAGTTACTCTGGATGTGGAAAATAGCCATATCGTCGCAAAGCAATAACTGTATATTTTAATGAGAGAGTAAAGTTAACGAGAAATGAGGGGCAGGAAACTGCCTCTTTTTTTATCATTTTGCGCATTAAATCGCAATTTAGCACTGTTTTTGCTTAATTGGTGTTCGGATGAATTATTTTTGCAAATAAACGCTTGCCAGCGCCAAAGAACGCCCTATAATGCGCCACCACTGACCGACACAACGCTGATAAACATTGTGAGGTCGGGCAGAGAAAAAGCTAATAAGCGCTTGACTCTGCGGGCGAAAAGCGTAGTATACGCAGCCCGGCTGAACGAGAATATCACGTTTTATTTCAGCCTGCTCTTTAACAATTAATCAGACAATCTGTGTGGGCACTCACAAGACCGTATCACAAAAAAATACGTTTTAAAGTCTTGAAGAGTGAACAACAGTTAATTCATTACGAACTAACGGTAGGATTCTTTGAGCATCAAGCTTTGAATTGAAGAGTTTGATCATGGCTCAGATTGAACGCTGGCGGCAGGCCTAACACATGCAAGTCGAGCGGTAACAGGAAAGTGCTTGCGCTTTTGCTGACGAGCGGCGG
>NZ_CAWNWY010000040.1:0-42140 GCF_963878365.1 Photorhabdus sp. HUG-39
AAGTTGGCCGACTCTCTTTGAAAATCGACCAACATCCTAATTTAAAACATGCGCTAAAATTATCAACCAAAGCCATTGCTCACCAATGGGATAAAGCAGGGATTGGCGCGATAAAGGGATATAGTCATATAATCACCCGCAGTGCTAAAATGGTTAAATGGATGAAATATGGTGGCTGGGTTGCAATCGGCTTAGACTTTACCGATACCACCGGCCAGGTTATTGATGCCTGTAATTATGGGCAGACCGGAAAATGTGAAAAAGTGGCTATCAAAGAATATAGTAAATTTGTTGGTAGAACGGGTGGTGGGATGGCCATAGGATATGGTGGCACTATGGCAGCAGGAGCAGCATGTGTTGCTCTTGGAGCTGCAACAGGAGGTTTAGTTGCCGGACTTTGCATGGTTGGTGGCGGTTTAGCAGGAGGCTATGTTGGAAGTAAAGGTGGCGAAAAGGCTGCTGAATTCGTTGTAGATTCGTTTATTGGAAATTGACTATGTGCATATTGGATTTGGTAATGACCATATGTTTTTTCTTATCTATTTTATTTTTGGTTATATCAATAGCCATTTACAAAATAAACCAAAAAAAGATGGATAAAATTATTGAATTATATATAGAAGAAGGACTTTATTTACCAACAGGCATAATAATACAACGCTTCGGAAGGATGCGTGATCAGATTCACGTCGTTTTGTTCTTCTACATGCTGTTAACTGGAAAAAAAATGAAGATAAATCAGCCTGATAGTAAATACATGCACCAAGAATCTTATTACTTTATTCAAAATCTACCCTCCAGTTTAACGCATTGGATGAAAACATGCATCATTATCACTTATATAGGTGTAGCATTTGCTCTCATATTAACAATAATAATATTAATTCAAAAATATTATTCATCGTGCTAAATGGATATGCGTAGCTGTCTGTAGTGTAGTAGGTGGAGTTGCCGGAAGCAAAGCAGGAGATCTTTTAATAGACAAAATAGTAAGTAAATAACATGAACATCTTAATTAATACAGTTAACTTTATCATGATTTCTTTATTTTTAGTTAGTATGTTTTTGTTGCCATCTTTATTCGTTTTTTATGGAATAAATAAAAAATCCTTCATAGAAATTAGAGGCGAATATATACAAAATGGTTTTTTTATACCACAAATTATATATGTAATATCGTTTTCTGGCTTCTATGGGAGTTATTATCTATCATGTTTCCTCTACCAGATAATAACTAGAAGAAAGACTATAATATCTCGTGCTTTTATAGGTAATTCCATCCCGCAAGAAGCATATGAGTTCGCAAAGAGTATACCTAAAAAACTTGCATCAATAATGATTATCTATTATTATTTATTCTCTATATTCTTATTCATCTTAAGCTGTCTACTTCTCTTGTTATACAAGAATTTAACGAATACATAAAACACACCCTATTGATTAAAACACAAACAGGAAATTAACATGAACAGATTAACTCTTATCATTATGACTATCCTTTATATTTTATTTCTTGTTTTTTTAGTTGTGTCAATCATTATTTACAAAATAAATCAGAGTAAAATGGATGAAATTATTGAATTATATATAGGAAAAGGACTTTATTTATCAGCAGGAGTAAAGCTGGGCCGTTTTTTGGGTGTTTATGGTCAGTTTCAAGTTGCTATTTTTTTACCAATTACTCATTGGAAAAATAATAAGAATCAATGAAAAGGATAGTAAATATATGTATAAAGAGTCCTACGATTTTATTCAGCGATTACCGAAAAACATGACAAATTGGTTAAAGATCTATATTTTAACTAACTCCATCAGCATATTATCCTTCTCTATTGGAATGATATTTGTTTTATATTTCAAATACACCTGACAGACTACAAGCTTATATTTAACATTTAATTTAAATATAAATATAAATATAAACAGAGTCACATATATCATCTTATTTATTTCTTACATTTCATTATATATTTTTATGATTATCTCTATAGCTATTTACAAAATAAATCAAAAAAATTTCACTCACAAAAAAGCCTGCCGAAACAAGCTGATTAAAGATAAAAAAACCGAGTGAGACGGGTCTATCTTATTTTCTATTGATTTTCAACGGATCTTTTTGCCACTTTCTAGCAAGCCACTCATATTCTTGGTAATAAGTTTGGCTATTAAATTTCTCGCTCAAAGCTTTTATAAAAGGTTCTACTATCTCAAAGTTTTTAACTGCCGTACTATACAGTACTTCCTTTAACATACATTCATCATAAATGTTATTTTTTACGTTAACTGATACCCTTTCAAAAAAGTTAAGAAAATAGTGAATGCGCCTTCTGTCTTCAACGTTTTCTTCTGTTAGATCTTCGTCATAGATATAAGATCTAAAGGACCTACCTGACTCATGGATTTTTCTGATAACTTTGTGACCTTCCCAGAAACCAAAATCACTTCTACTTTCAGAAAGAAAAATAGCCGTCTGTGACTTTCTAGCCGTTTTTGAGTTACTTGTTATGGTTCTGCTGCCATATCATCATCCTTAAAAAAGCGGAGGCTCTGCTCCGCTTTTCGCTTAACCTGTCCATTACCTGTATACTCTACTATTTTAATGGTTAAACCCATTCGAATTCATCACAAATAAATCTTTTCATCATCTACACCTCTCTTGTTTAGTAGATACCAGTAAAGGTTTACATAGGTAACAATCCCATTTGTCATGGGTACTACATGGCTCACCGGTTTTTTATCAAATTGATGTCACTTAACATGATATAAATTTATATCACCTAACGTGATAATAGTTCGATTGAACCCCTAGTTCAACAAATTTAACAACCAGAGTTTTGATTTTCATCTCCATTCTGATACCGGTTATCAACAGAATTTAGAGTATGGACGATCTTCATCTTCCATACAGAAAAAACTGTCAATCCATCCGCATCAACAGGTAAAAACGGACGGAAGCTATCACAAACTCTTTAAGGTGTTAAGGTAACAAAAATGGTATACTCCACCGCCTAAATCCCATTTAAATATTATTTACAGAGCGTCCGTGGTGGATCAGAAACAACAATATAACCTGAACAAATTACAGAAGCGCTTACGCCGTGATGTCGGTCAAGCAATCGCTGATTTCAATATGATTGAGGAAGGCGATCGCATTATGGTCTGCCTTTCTGGTGGTAAAGACAGCTATACCCTGCTGTCCATCCTGCAAAATCTGCAAAAAAGTGCTCCGGTTAATTTTTCACTTGTTGCAGTTAATCTGGATCAGAAACAACCCGGTTTTCCTGAGCATATCCTTCCCGCTTATCTGGATGAACTGGGTGTCGAATATAAAATTGTCGAAGAAAACACTTATGGCATAGTGAAAGAGAAGATACCCGAAGGTAAAACAACTTGTTCTCTTTGTTCCCGCCTACGCCGTGGCATCTTATATCGCACTGCCACTGAGTTGGGCGCAACGAAAATTGCATTAGGCCATCACCGTGATGATATTTTGCAAACCTTATTTCTCAATATGTTTTATGGCGGCAAACTAAAAGGTATGCCACCAAAGTTGATGAGTGATGATGGTAAACATATTGTCATTCGCCCTCTCGCTTATTGCCGCGAGAAAGATATTGAGCGCTATGCAACCGCCAAAGCATTCCCGATCATTCCTTGTAATCTCTGTGGTTCGCAACCCAATTTGCAACGCCAGGTTATCAAGGATATGTTACGGGAATGGGATAAGCGTTATCCGGGCAGAATTGAAACCATGTTTCGTGCGGTACAAAATGTCGTTCCATCACATCTCAGCGATTTTAATCTATTCGATTTTAAAAATATCACTCACGACAGCGAAATTATCGATGGTGGCGATCTCGCCTTTGACCGCGAGGAATTACCCATACAACCCGTTGTTGATATAGAAGATCAACCCGATTATCAATCAGAACGGCTGGATATCATTGAAGTCAAATAGTTATTCCGCTCTGGATATACTTCAGAGCGTTAATTTCTGCTTCTCTTTCACTTTCGTCTTGATTTTTATTTATTTTCCTAAAGCAACAAATGAAAAATAAAAAAAGCCGACATTAGAAATTAATATCGGCACAAGAATGGGCAATTATTCTGTATAAAGACTTATACCCGTCATCTTTCAAGTTGCCTCTTTGTTGGCTGCTCACTCACCCCGGTCACATCGTTATCTATGCTCCCGGGGATTCGCTCCCTTGCCGTCGCGATCCATCTTGAAATCCATAGGGTATATGTGAGAAAAACTACAATTACGGAGAACAACATTCATCGCTTAACGTTGTTTTCACCTGCGAGAGTTATCATGCCTCAATGACGACTGGTGAATATTGATATATCTCAAATTAAGGACTAGTTTTAGTAACACTTCTCCGTAGTTATGTTTCATATCTCCAAATAACTATTTAATTTTCATAGCCATTTACTTCTTTTTAACCAGAAGGCAACAAATATAATCAATCCCAATAACAGCAAACAAAAAATACTAAAACCCAGATGGTTTTCATTACCAGGAATACCGCCAAGGTTGACACCAAATAATCCAGTCAGGAATGTTGTCGGTAAAAAAATCATGGCAAATAATGACATAGTATAAGTACGACGGTTCATCGCATCCGCCATCATAGAGGTAATTTCATCTGAAATAATCGCTGTGCGAGCAATACAACCATCCAAATCATCCAATTCCCTTCCTAAGCGGTCAGATATTTCCTGCATTCGATGACGATCTTCATCACTCATCCAGAGTAATCTTTCATTGGCGAGACGAGAAAATACATCTCTTTGAGGCGCCATATAACGGCGCAGAATAATCAATTGCTTACGCAGTAAAGCCAACCCACCCCGCCCCGGTATCCGTTGCTCAAGAATCATATTCTCAAGCTCAATAAGGTTGTCATGAAGATCTTCAATAAAATTACCCACTTCATCGGTTATTGCATCAGCTATTTCAACCAACCAGTGCCCGGTCGTTTTCGCGCCTATTCCATTCTGTAAATCACTCAGTACCTGTTCCAGTGAATGAACTTTACGATGGCGACTGGAAACGATAATTTCAGAATTAATATAAATACGGAACGTTACCAGTTGATCGGGACGTTCACTTTTATTGCTATTAATTGTTCGCAGCGTAATCATCGTACCATCTCCGGTACGAACTATTTTTGGTCTAAAACTCTCTCCGGCCAGCCCCTTTTTGACTGTTTCTGGTAACAGATCCGTGTCCATTATCCAGCGATAACTTTTGGGATTGTGGTAATCCAGATGTTGCCAGAAAGGTTGAGCTGGTGTGGCTAATCCATTCATGTCAATCGGCGTCATGCCGCCTTGACCATTAAACTGACAAGCATAGACTGCATCAGCCTCTTGCAATGATGAGCCATAAATGGTTTCCACATCCAGCTCCTTACCCTTAATGCTTAATTATGTACATAGTATGACTATATGCCACGTCTTCTGGATTGGTGATCGGATATCCTTTCAACCAAGGTTTTATCAACCTGCCGTTAGTGTACTGATAAATCGGTGCAATAGGCGCCTGTTCAGCAATCATTTGCTCCGCTTTGTTGTAGTCATCGTTTCTTAAGCCATCATCTGTTCGCAAACTAGCAGATTGTAGCAGTTTGTCGTAATTTGCCTGATGGAATTTAGCAATATTGCCACTATGCGTTGACGTTAGCAGACTTAGAAATGTAGATGGCTCGTTATAATCACCCACCCAAGATGCACGAATAACATCAAAATTACCCGTGTTACGGCTATCAATATAAGTTTTCCATTCCTGATTCATCAAACTTACTTGCACCCCCAGTTTTTTCTTCCACATAGAGGCAATAGCAATCGCAATTTTCTGGTGGTTTTCAGAATTATTATAGAGCAGAGAAAGTTTCAATGGATTGTTCGGCCCGTAACCAGCCGCTTGTAACAAAACCTTAGCCTGTTGGTCCAATTCTGCTTGCGTATGTTGTTCCATGTCACTGATCACTGGATGGAAACCCGCGGTCACATCCGGCGTAAAATGCCAGGCAGGTTTCTCCCCTGTCGCCAAGACTTTTTCCGCAATAATTTTACGGTCAATTGTCATAGAAAGCGCTTTACGCACTCTGGCATCATTCGTTGGCGCACGTTGGGTGTTAAAAGCGTAATAATAGGTCCCCAACTGATCCGGCGTATAGACTTGCCCAGGTAATTCATGCTGCAATTTTTTATACATATTTTTCGGGAAAGATTCGGTAATATCCAAATCATCCGCCAGATAGCGTTTAGTCGCGTGCGATTCCTGATTAATTGGTACGAATGTGACTTTGGTCAGGACGGTTTTTTTATGATCCCAGTAATAAGGGTTTGGTGTCAGAACGATTTTTTCATTAACAATTCGATCATGTAATTTGAAAGCACCATTCCCCACCAAATGACCAACTTTTATCCACTCTTTCCCATATTTTTCTACTGTTTTCTTATTTACCGGATAGAGACTGAAATTCGCAGTCAGGTTGGGAAAATAAGGTACAGGCCGGTTTAATGTCACCTTTAATGTGTGCTTATCAATGGCCTCAACACCCAGTTTTGCTGGTAGCAGTTTACCGTCAATAATTTCCTGAGCATTTTCAATACCCGCTAGTGCGGCAAACCAAGCAAAAGATGACGTATTAGCTGGAGTGACCAACCGCTGCCAACTATACACAAAATCTGTCGCGGTAACGGGTTCGCCGTTTGACCAACGGGCATCAGAACGCAAGGTAAAAAACCACGTTTTGTTGTCCGCGGTTTTCCACGCTGTTGCGACACCGGGAATAGCATTGCCATACGCATCCTGATTCACCAGACCTTCAAACAGATCACGCTGAACTTGCGCCTCTGTCAAACCCACAGCATTAATCGGGTCTAAGGATGCCGGTTCGTCTTTTAGGTGACGAACCAGTTCCTGTTTGTCATTAAGCTGAGTGCCAGGAGGAACTTCCGCAGCAAAAGCAGAAACGGTGATAAGAGAACTATTGATAATAAGAAAACTATTGATAAGTAGTGCACAAGAAATCAGATTGAAATAGCGCATAAGGTAATAATCTGCCCTGTTATAAAATAGATATCCCATTACTAAATTATAAGCCATTGTCAGAATGACACAATCAGACAATTTTACTCTCACAAGCACTATTTTTGATGGGCAAGAACTGAATATTCTTCTACACTGGGCAATCGTGGTTCATTTATCAGAGGAAGAAAGCTATGACACAAACAGTAAAATTTCAAGGCAATGATATCGCCGTAAGCGGCCAGTTCCCAAAATCAGGGGAAAAAGCGAAAGATTTTACTCTGACAGCCAAAGATCTCTCCGATGTCTCTCTTAGCCACTATGCCGGAAAAAGTAAGGTGCTGAATATTTTCCCAAGTATCGATACCGGTGTTTGTGCGGCATCAGTACGTAAATTTAATCAGGTAGCGAATGATTTGGAAAATACCGTCGTACTGTGCATTTCTGCCGACCTGCCTTTTGCTCAGTCCCGTTTCTGTGGCGCGGAAGGGTTATCAAATGTCGTCACGCTGTCTACCCTACGTGGCGGTACTTTCAGTGAAGATTATGGCGTTGCCATCAGCGGTAGTCCTCTGAGTGGTCTCACAGCCCGTGCAGTCATTGTGCTTGATGAAAGCGATAACGTGATTTATAGCCAACTGGTTGATGAAATTACTAATGAGCCAAATTACGATAGCGCACTGGCCGCACTGAAATAAATCCCATGATTTATACCCTATGGATTTCAAGATGGATCGCGACGGCAAAGGAGTGAATCCCCGGGAGCATAGCAAACTATGAGACCGGGGTGAGCGAGTGCAGCCAACAAAGAGGCAACTTGAAAGATGACGGGATATAATGCCCACTTCCGGTGGGCATTATTTTATTCATCACCATCCGGCTCATATTCGGTAGCATGCTTCCTGCTACTCAGACCATATTCTCTCAATTTATTGGCAATCGCAGTATGCGATACCCCAAGACGTTTAGCCAGTTTACGCGTACTGGGATAGTGCCGATAAAGACGCGTTAACACCGAACGTTCAAAACGTTTACTGATTTCATCCAGAGAACCATTGAACACATCTTCACTAAAAGAAACCTCTGTTTCAAACTCTGGCAGTTGTATATCCCGCGGCGTCAGCTCCATATTTTCAAGCTGAGTCAGCGCCCGATAGATGGCATTTTGTAACTGCCTTACGTTACCGGGCCAACTGTAACTCGTCAGAAAGTGGGGAAGTTCAGGGGACAATTTCGGTTTCAGTACTCCCTGTTCTTCAGAAAAACGCTCAATAAAATACTCCACCAGCGGCATAATATCTGCTTTACGATCACGCAACGGCGGGAGGGTAATCGCCAACACATTAAGACGATAATAGAGATCTTCGCGAAATTCCCCTCGCTGCACCAATTCAACCAGATTTTTTTGTGTAGCACAGATAACTCTGACATTCACTTTGACTTCATTTTCTTCCCCTACTCGGCGGAAAGTACCGTCATTAAGAAAACGCAGCAGCTTAATTTGCATCTGTGGCGACATTTCGCCAATTTCATCCAGTAAAACAGTGCCGCCATTAGCCTGCTCGAAGAAACCTTTCTTTCCTTCAATCGCATTCGGATAAGCGCCGGCAGCATAGCCAAACAGTTCACTTTCTACTACATCATCCGGCATCGATGCGCAGTTCAACCCCAAAAAGGGCTGTTTTCCGCGTAAGCTGTGCAAATGACAGGCTTTTGCCAAAATGTCTTTGCCAGTTCCTGTTTCACCAATCAGCAACAGTGGCGCATCCAGCATCGCCATTTTACGAGCCTGTTCAATAAGCTGAGTCATTTTTGGGCTAACAGCGATAATCGCCTTAAATTCACTACCATCATTGACAGTCAGTTTTTTCAGTTGATTCCCTATTCGAGCAGCAGATTTGAGCATAATCACTGTGCCAACACATTGCATTTTCTGCTTTTCATCAATCAGCTGAATAGGAGTAATATCCATCAGGTAGTCCAGACCTTTGAGAGTTATCCTTTCCACACGTTGCTGGATATTTTTATTTTCAAACCAGCGCGAAAAGTTATAACCGCTGATAAACTGCCCGATAGGTTTTTGATAAGTTTGTTCCTCACTAACACCAAACAGCTTAAACACCGCGGAGTTAGCAAGCTCAATATTTCCTTTCAGATCAACTGAAAAAACAGGCTCAGGCAAGGATTCCAACAGGGCACACATCGCTTTGTGTTCTCTTTCTGAAGGCATAAAAGAGACGGTACGAACATCAATAACACCATTAATACGGCGAATTTCTGCCATCAATTTACGAAATACATTGAAATCAACTTGTGAAAAATTAAGGTAAATCCGGCCGATTTGAGATATTTCTATCCCTTTTAAATCAATATTCTCTAATACCAGTAGATCGAGCAGTTCACGGGTCAGCCCAATTCGATCATGGCAAGCAACTTCTAAGCGCATCTGTTTTGACCTTATTTACACTAATACATATAATTTTTTAAAATACTACTCTCTACAATTATTCATATGAAGCGTTCTGTCAGTAAAAATTGACCAGACTCCGGTTTTTTAATGTCGCAAATATACCCGTTATCTTTCAAGTTGCCTCTTTGTTGGCTGCACTCACTCACCCCGGTCACATAGTTATCTATGCTCCCGGGGATTCGCTCCTTTGCCGTCGCGATGCATCTTGAAATCCATTGGGTATAACACAGTATTTGAAACTTTCACTAAAATAAACAAACTCTAAGATTGATTATAAAACAAACTAATAAAATAACGTAAAATATTGTCGTTATCTGGATATTTTGTGCGTTCATATAGAATTAAAGTATATATCATTTAATTAACTATATTCTTAGACTTATTTGGTAGGATATTCTTAAGTTGAGTGATTAGCTGACGACGGAAATCTCCTAATTTGGGTTTATCACCTTCTATCCAAGGTAATGGCCTACATAATTCCATCGCTTTAATACCCAACCGGGCAGTCAGTAAACCTACACCGATCCCTTGAGCGGCTCTGACAGAAAGACGCGCAGCGATATCCTGCGATAACCAATCCATACCCACTTCCCGCACCACTTCTGAAGCACCAGAAAAAACAATATTCAGCAGAACAAGGCGGAAGAGCCGAATACGACTGAAATATCCCAGTTCAATACCATATAGAGCTGCAATACGATTAATTAGCCGGATATTACGCCAGGCAATAAATGCCATATCGACAATGGCCAACGGGCTAACTGCTATCATTAATGCCGATTCCGCAGCACAGCGGCTGATTTCAGCCTTGACTTGAGAGTCCAAAACAGGTTGAACCCATTTACTGTACAACACCACCACTTCACGATCGTTATGTGTATCATGTAAAGCGGCTCGCCAGCGCTGTAACGCCGGGTTATGCTGTTCGATACCCGCCTGACTTGCCAACTTCTCACAAAATTCCCGCCCTTTACCCACGCCATGATGCTGCAATAACGCTCTCGCAGTATCGCGTTCCTCAGACCGCATTCTTAGCCGATAAAGACGATGCCACTCATTGACAAGAGAACCTATTCCCGCAAAGACAATCATGCCCCCGGTTGCCGCTACACCTAATGCGCTCCAATCCTGTTGCTGCCATGATTGATAAATCCACTGCACAAACTGAGCAACAGCACTCACCCCCAATAACATCAGAGAACCATATACCATTCTACGCCAGCAACTACGCTTAGGTTTCAGTGCTGCATTAACTATCCCTTCTACCTGACCTTCGCGTTCTTCAGCCTCAAGTTCCAGTGAAGCAGGACAAAAATTTGCTGTGTCTTTTTCATTAAAGATCTGAGCAGGCTTTAAAACCGGCTCTTGTGGCCCCGATAAGGATTCTGTAAAGTCAATTCTTGGCTTCAAGGGCTCCGTCATTTCACTTTATCTCCCACTAAAAATTCCAGCACGGTATCCAACCGGATATGAGGCAATGGTGTATCCACATTTACCGGACAAGGGCTAAACTCTTCGAAAGAGAAACCCTGTTTTTGCCAGAAGTTATCCTCAGGTAAACGCCGTGGCACCTCTCCGGGAAAAAATGTCAGCGGTTTACCATCTGTAAGCCGATATCCTTTCAACGCCGGAATACTTTCACCATTGTGTTCAATCACGCCACTTTCTGTCGCTCGTACCGATGCCAGGCCAACACAATCCATGCTGATACCTTCAAAAACCGCATTTTGTCTGGCTTCCTGAATCAATTGCTGGAGTAAAGAAACCAAATTAGCATGTTGATCTGCGGTAATGTGATCGGCTTTACTGGCAGCAAACATTAATTTATCAATGCAAGGGGAAAACAGGCGGCGGAAGAGCGTTCGTTTACCATAATGAAAACTTTGCATTAATTGTGTCAGCGCCAAACGCATATCATTAAATGCTTGTGGTCCACGGTTTAATGGCTGTAAACAATCTATCAACACAATCTGTCGATCAAAACGTAGAAAATGCGCTTTATAAAACCCTTTCACCACCGACTGGCAGTAATATTCAAAGCGCTGACGCAGCATACCGATATTCGTGTGTCTATCTGCCTGAGCAAATCGTGACTCAGTGATATTGTTGATATCCGGCCACGGGAAAAATTGTAAAGCCGGAGCACCCATCATATCACCGGGCAGAACAAATCTCCCCGGCTGAATAAAATGTAAACCGTGCTCTTTGCATTTAACCAAATATTCCGTATAGGCATGAGCAATAGCAGCCAACAGATTCTCATCTGCGGGTGCCAGTGGATCGCACTGTTTACAAAGTTCCAACCAAGGTTTTGCCCATGCAGCTCTTTGTCCCTGCAATAAGCTATTCATCTGATGTGACCATGTTAAATAACTTTGCGCCAACATCGGTAGATCCAACAGCCATTCGCCGGGATAATCCACAATTTCCAGATATAACGTGGCAGTTTCTTTAAAATGGCGCAGCAGAGAATCCCCAGAACGGTAACGAAGTGCCAGACGGATTTCACTGACACCCCGCGTCGGAGTCGGCCAGGCTGGCGGTGTGCTGTAAAGTGAGGTCAACCCTTCATCATAAGTAAAACGAGGAACGCCCAAATCACGTTGAGGAACCCGTTTTACACCCAACAAGCGACCGTCACGCACAGCAGAAAATAGCGGCAACCGGGCACCGCTATGGAGGTTAAGTAACTGATTAACCAAAGATGTGATAAACGCTGTTTTACCACTACGACTTAATCCTGTTACAGCTAACCGTAAATGGCGATCCATCCCACGATTCACCAACGCAGTTAATTCATTTTGTAGCCGTTTCATGTCTCTCCTGAGATAAGTATTACAACAATTTTTTTGTATCAGCCGAGCCATAGGTAATTTTTGCTATCAAAGCTGCCTGAAACGACTGCGAACGCTGAACGTTTCTGAGGTGATATAACGCTCCATTTGGCGCAGACGAATCTCTCCCGATTTCAATTGATAATCGATTTCATTCAGCAAGTTTTGTACTGAAAAATGGGCCTCTTCGGTATAACCCGTGGGTGCCGGATCAAGGACGAAAACCAGTACAATATAAGCAACAACCACAAAACCAAACAGGCCAAAAAAGAGTGACAATACCGCGATGACACGAATCAAACGTACTGGTACATCAAAATAATAGGCCAACCCAGCACAAACACCTTTAATTTTGCCCTTCTCAGGTATTCGATACAGTTTCCGGCGGTTACCATTCGACATTATGATTGCCTCCAATCAGGATGTTCCGCATCCAGAATATCTTCCAATGTTTTGATTCGTGCCTGCATATGTTGTACACGCTCTGCCAGACGCTGAATTTCATTCTGATCTAACTGACTTTGGTTTGAATTCCGGTTGTTATAATGCAACCACAACCAGATGGGTAACACAAAAAGTACAAAAATAGTCAGCGGAATGCCAAGAAATATAGAGCCCATCACTTTTCCTTAAATGGTTAGTTGAGTGCGCCAACACTTAATGTTGTTCTTTATTAGCATTTATTTTAGCCTTCATTGCCGCTAACTGCGCACTGATTTCATCGTCTGCTTTTAATTCAGCAAACTGTTGATCCAGCGATTTTTGTTTTCCCATGCCCACGGCTTCTGCTTCCGCTTCCATATGATCGATACGGCGTTCAAATTGTTCGAAGCGAGCCATTGCCTGATCAATTTTACCGCTGTCTAGCTGATGACGAACCTGTCGGGAAGAGGCGGCCGCCTGATGACGCAAAGCCAATGCCTGTTGTCTTACTCGGGTTTCGCTAAGTTTGTTTTCAAGCTCAACAATCTCCCCTTTCATTCGCTCAAGTGTCTCTTCCAGTATGGTCAATTCATGTTTCAATGTATCCACTAAAGCAGCCACTTTCTGTTTTTCAAGCAGGGCTGCCCGTGCCAAATCTTCTCTCTCTTTATTCAACGCCAGTTCCGCTTTTTCCTGCCAGTCGTGCATTTGTTGTTCACCTGCGGTAATGCGGCGAGATAACTGATTTTTCTCTGCCAGAGCACGGGCGGAAGTTGAGCGAATTTCAACTAAAGTGTCTTCCATTTCCTGAATCATTAGACGAATCATTTTCTGCGGATCTTCCGCTTTATCCAGTAATGAAGAGATATTGGCATTCACGATATCAGCAAAACGAGAGAAAATACCCATAACAAATTATCCTCTTTGGTTAAGGTTGGTTAATACTATTCATGTCACTTTTATCTATCAAGAGTCGTGCCAACTTTTCATTTACTTTATTTTCATGAAATATAAAGAAATTTTTTTATTTAACTTTTTATCACAACGTAATAAAGTGGCTAAAATAACCAATTATCGGTGAAAATAACCATGAATGACGCCACAGAAAACCTATTGGGTGAAGCAAACAGCTTTATTGAAATTCTGGAACAGGTATCCGCGCTGGCAAAATTAAACAAACCGGTTATCGTTATTGGGGAACGCGGAACCGGTAAAGAGCTGATTGCCCGCCGTTTGCATTATTTATCTCCCCGCTGGCAAGGCCCATTTATCTCCCTAAACTGCGCGGCTCTGAATGAAAATTTATTGGATTCAGAGTTATTTGGTCATGAAGCTGGCGCATTTACCGGTGCACAAAAGAGGCACCAAGGAAGATTTGAACGTGCTGATGGAGGAACGCTATTTCTTGATGAATTGGCAACCGCACCAATGCAAGTTCAAGAAAAGCTATTGCGTGTCATTGAATATGGGCATCTTGAACGCGTTGGCGGCAGCCAATCATTACAAGTTGATGCTCGACTGATATGCGCGACCAATGAGAGTCTGCCCGCAATGGCAGCTAAGGGGCAATTCCGCGCTGATTTGCTCGATAGGCTGGCTTTCGATGTGGTTAAAATCCCACCATTGCGGCAAAGACAGCAGGATATCATGTTGTTAGCGCAGCATTTTGCTATTCAGATGTGCCGCGAACTTGATTTACCACTATTTCCCGGGTTCACTGACCAGGCAAGACAACAGTTACAGGATTACACGTGGCCCGGTAATATTCGTGAACTGAAAAATGTTGTGGAACGATCGGTTTATCGTCACGGCGAAAATTCTGCTCAACTTGATAATATTATTATTAACCCATTCGCCTCCACACCACATTTTATAGCCAATGTTGATGATAATAATGATTTATCTTCACAACTTCTGCCTTCACTGCCCGTTAATTTGAAACAGTGGCAACATGACAGCGAACGACAATTAATAGCGCTATCATTAAAAGAGAGCAGATTTAACCAAAGAAAAGCAGCAGAGAAACTACGACTGACCTATTATCAATTACGAGGCTTAATGAAGAAACATGATATCAACGTCGGCGATAAGTGATCCGGATTACAGATAAAAAAAAGCCAGCACCCGAGCTGGCTAAAAAACACTGGAAGCAATGTGAGCAATGTCGTGCCTTTCCTGAGATACAAAAACTGTTCCCCGGAAGTGCGATACAGATGATAATGGTTATCAATACGTTTTGTAAAGCACTTTGTTGAGAATTTTTCTCATTATCATCCCCGCAGCGTTTTTTTGGGCTCAAGCGCGAATTGAGATACAATGTGTCAATTCTAATTAATAACAGATGCCTTATATGCGCAGTTTGATTTATTGGATCATATTATCCCTTTCAGCTCCTGCTATTGCAGAAACAATAGCTACGCCTGAAAAAAATCCCCACGCTCCGGCTGACATTCAGCAACAAGGGCTTATTTATTGCGTTAATGGCAACCTGAATACCTTTAATCCCCAACTGGCTAGCAGCGGTTTAACCGTCGATACACTGGCAGCACAACTCTATGAACGCCTACTAGATGTTGACCCTTATACTTATCGTTTACTCCCTGAATTAGCCTCCCATTGGGAAATACTGGATAACGGTGCTACCTACCGTTTTTATTTGCGCCATAATGTCTCATTTCAATCAACAGACTGGTTTACTCCGACCCGTAACATGAATGCTGATGACGTCATTTTCAGCTTTAAGCGTCTGTTTGATAAGCAACACTATTATCACAACGTCAATGGCGGGCATTACCCCTATTTTGACAGCCTCCAACTGGCCGATTCTATTCAAAGTATCCGTAAACTTAATGAATATACGGTGGAGTTTCGCTTGAACGAACCAGATGCTTCTTTTCTTTGGCATTTGGCAACCCACTATGCCCCAATACTTTCACAAGAATATGGGCAACAATTGCATCAAATGAATCGCCATGAACAAATTGACTGGAAACCTGTCGGCACAGGCCCGTTTATGTTGGAAGATCATCGGACCAGACAATTTATCCGTCTGGTTCGTCATGATAAATACTGGAAAGGCAAACCACAAATGCGCCAAATAGTTATTGACGTCGGCGCCGGCGGCACCGGCAGGATGTCTAAACTTTTAACCGGTGAATGTGATGTATTAGCGTATCCCGCTGCCAGTCAGCTTACCGTTTTACGAGATGATCCTCGCCTGCGTCTGACTTTACGCCCAGGAATGAATATCGCTTATCTGGCTTTCAATACCAGCAAACCACCTCTTGATAAGCTACAGGTTCGGCAAGCCATTGCTTACGCTATTAATAACCAACGGCTGATGCAATCCATCTATTATGGTACGGCGGAAACAGCCTCATCAATTTTACCTCGGGCGTCATGGGCTTATGATAATCAAACTGAAATTACGGAATACAACCCAGAAAAATCACGCAAAATGCTTAATGACCTCGGATTAAATGGCTTGCAATTGAGCTTATGGGTACCTTCCGCCTCTCAATCATATAATCCAAGTCCACTCAAAATGGCAGAACTGATTCAGGCCGATTTAGCACAAGTTGGTATTACCATGAGTATCAAACCTGTTGAGGGCCGCTTTCAGGAAACCAAACTGATGGATAAATCTCACGATATGACATTATCAGGTTGGTCAACTGACAGTAATGACCCAGACAGTTTTTTCCGTCCACTGTTAAGTTGTGCTGCTATCGCTTCACAAACAAATTTCAGCCATTGGTGTGAGCCAACATTTGATAAAATTTTGCGGGAAGCTTTGATTAACCAGCAATTATTATCCAGAATTAAGTATTATCATGCGGCTCAACAAGTCCTTGAGCAGCAATTACCTATATTACCATTAGCCTATTCTCTGCATTTACAAGCCTACCGTCATGATATTAAAGGGCTGGTACTCAGCCCATTTGGTAATACCTCTTTCGCTGGAGTTTATCGGGAAAAAGAGACTAATCGAATGAATCAGAAGGGTGACAAATGATTATTTACACTCTCCGTCGTCTGCTATTGCTGATTATTACCCTGTTTTTCCTGTCACTGATAAGCTTTAGCCTAAGTTACTTTACCCCCAATGCTCCACTCAGCGGGGCATCCCTATTTGATGCTTATATATTCTATTTCAACAGCTTATTACTATGGGATTTTGGCGTATCCAGCATTAATGGTGAACTTATCAGCGGACAACTACGGGAAGTGTTCCCCGCTACAATGGAGCTCTGTATTCTGGCTTTCTCTACCGCCTTACTCGTCGGCATCCCACTCGGAATTATTGCGGGAGTATGGCGTAACAAACCCGCGGATACTGTTATCATCTCCATTGCTTTAGTCGGATTTTCCATCCCGATTTTTTGGCTAGCATTATTACTGACTCTATTTTTCTCTCTTTATCTCGGCTGGCTACCCGTCTCCGGGCGCTTTAATCTGCTATATCAGATTGAACCTGTGACAGGTTTCTCATTAATTGATGCCTGGTTATCAAAATCACCCTATCGTAATGAGATGATCATTAGTGCCATGCAACACTTGCTGCTACCCGTTATTACACTCGCCGTTGCACCGACAACCGAAGTTATCCGGTTGATGAGGAACAGCACAGAAGAAGTTTTTGGTGAAAACTATATTAAAGCCGCCGCAACCCGTGGTTTATCAAGGCTGACAATTATCCGTCGTCATGTATTACACAATGCGTTGCCCCCTATCATTCCGAAACTAGGATTACAATTTTCCACCATGCTGACACTGGCAATGATGACAGAACTCGTATTTAACTGGCCGGGACTTGGTCATTGGTTGGTCAGTGCCATTCGTCAGCAAGATTATTCCGCCATTTCTGCCAGTGTTATGGTGATTGGCACACTGGTGATTTTTGTCAATGTTCTGTCTGATATTATTGGCGCAATGGCTAACCCTCTGAAGCATAAGGAATGGTATGCCCTTAGATAATTTTTATCGTGAAAAGAAAATGCCGTCACCGATAAAGGTCATCTGGCGCTTTTTCTATTCTGATATGTTGGCAATGATGGGGTTTTATGGGGTGCTGATTCTGATCGCCCTAAGTCTGTTTGGTAGCTATCTGGCCCCCTATAAGCTCGATCAACAATTTCTTGGTCATCAGTTGCTGCCACCTTCATGGTCATATCACGGTAATATCGCATTTTTTCTAGGTACCGACGATCTTGGACGCGACATTCTCAGCCGATTACTAATAGGTACGGCCTCTACATTTGGTTCAGCGCTGTTAGTCACTTTAGCAGCCGCTTTATGTGGTCTGATTATTGGCTGTCTGGCAGGCATGACACGAGGACTGAAATCCGCGGTGCTCAATCATATTCTCGATACATTACTCTCTATCCCATCACTATTGCTGGCAATCATTGTCGTCGCCTTTGTGGGTGCCAGTTTGCAACATGCAATAATCGCTATTTGGTTGGCGCTATTGCCACGTATCGTTCGCACAGTTTACAGCGCCGTTCACGATGAGCTAGATAAAGAATATGTTATTGCCGCTCGCCTGGATGGCGCCTCTAATTACCACATTCTATGGTATGCCGTATTACCAAACATTACCGCCGCCTTGGTCAACGAGCTAACACGCGCCCTTTCTATCGCCATACTTGATATCGCTTCACTTGGTTTTCTTGATCTTGGCGCCCAACTTCCCTCACCAGAATGGGGAGCCATGTTGGGCGATTCACTGGAGCTAATCTATGTTGCGCCCTGGACCGTTATGTTGCCCGGCGCGGTAATTATGTTCTGTGTCTTGTTAGTCAATTTATTAGGTGATGGATTACACCGAGCAATCAATTCCGGGGTGGAATAATGCCATTACTCGACATTCGCAATCTTACTATTGAATTTATGACTGCCAAAGGGCCAGTTAAAGCGGTTGATCGCGTCAGTATGTCACTGACAGAAGGCGAAATACGTGGTCTGGTTGGTGAATCCGGCTCAGGTAAGAGCTTGATTGCCAAAGCAATAAGCGGAGTCACTAAAGATAATCTCAAAGTGACGGCTGACCGTTTTCGCTTCGATGATATTGACCTGCTCCGTCTGACTCCACGTCAGCGCCGAAAAGTGATCGGCCACAATATCTCAATGATTTTTCAGGAGCCACAATCCTGTCTTGATCCTTCTGAAAATATTGGTCGTCAACTCATTCAAGCCATTCCCTGCTGGACATACAAAGGCCGTTGGTGGCAACGTTTCAAATGGCGAAAACGCCGGGCTATTGAATTACTCCACCGTGTGGGAATTAAAGATCATAAAGACATTATGAATAGCTTCCCTTACGAGTTAACGGAGGGAGAGTGCCAAAAGGTCATGATTGCTATCGCATTGGCTAACCAACCACGCCTGCTGATTGCAGATGAACCAACCAATGCGATGGAACCGACCACACAAGCTCAGATTTTCCGTCTGTTAGCACGATTGAATCAGAACAACAACACCACCATTTTACTGATAAGTCATGACTTGCAAGTCATGAGCAAATTGGTGGATCGCATTAATGTTCTGTACTGTGGTCAAACGGTCGAAAGCGCCGTTCCCGATGAATTATTGGTAATACCACACCACCCTTACACACAAGCGTTAAGCCGCGCTATCCCTGATTTTAGTAGCTCTTTGCCCCATAAAAGCAGGTTAAACACCTTATCAGGCGCTATTCCATCCCTTGAGCACTTACCCATCGGCTGCCGTTTAGGTCCACGTTGCCCTTATGCGCAAAAAACGTGTATTGAAACACCACGGTTGCGGGTGATTAAAAACCACGCTTTTGCCTGCCACTTTCCACTGAATCTGGAGGAACAGTAATTGATTAACACTCTGCTAGAAGTCAGGAACTTGGCTAAAACTTTTCGTTATCGAACAGGTTTTTTTCACCGTCAACATCTCAATGCGGTAAAACCCGTTAGTTTTACCTTAAAAGCTAAACAGACGCTGGCGATTATTGGTGAAAACGGTTCTGGAAAATCAACACTGGCAAAAATGCTTTCAGGCGTCATCGAGCCAACTTCCGGCGAAATCATGATCGAAGGCCATAAACTCACTTACGGTGATTACAGTTATCGTAGCCAACGCATTCGTATGATATTTCAGGACCCAAGTACGTCGCTAAATCCTCGTCAGCGTATTGGTCAAATTCTTGATATTCCCCTTCTGCTTAATACAGCGCTTAATACAATGGAGCGGGAAAAACGGATCAACCAGACATTGCGACAAGTTGGCCTGCTACCGGACCATGCCAATTATTATCCACATATGTTAGCCTCAGGCCAGAAACAGCGGGTAGCACTGGCGCGCGCATTGATATTACAACCTCAGATTATTATTGCTGATGAGGCATTAGCATCACTCGATATGTCTATGCGATCTCAAATCATTAATCTGATGTTGGAATTACAGGAAAAACAAGGTATTTCTTACCTCTATGTCACCCAGCATCTTGGCATGATGAAACATATCAGCGATCAGGTGCTGGTCATGCATCAAGGGGAAGTTGTTGAGCGGGGAAATACAGCAGAAGTGTTGGCTTCCCCTCTGCACGATATGACCCGCCGTTTAATCGCTAGCCATTTTGGTGAAGCACTCACCGCTGATGCCTGGCGGCAGGATATTCCTTAACATATAGAAAACGATAATCACTGCTCGGAGCAGAACGCAAAATACAGCATATTTCTCTCTAGCGTGATAGAATTACTGGGTTTATTAACAATAAAACGTCATATTGATATTGTCTCTGTGAGCAATTTTAATCCATGAATATCATTACCGGCGTTATCACACAAGGATACTGTTATGGGTTTTATGACCGGCAAGCGCATTCTGATCACTGGCGTCGCCAGTAAACTCTCCATCGCTTATGGCGTTGCAAAAGCAATGCATGACCAGGGAGCTGAGCTGGCTTTCACTTATCAAAATGACAAGTTGAAACCTCGTGTTGAAGAATTTGCTGCTTCCCTAAATTCTACTATCGTTCTGCCTTGCGATGTAGCTGAAGACGAAAGCATTGAAGTCCTGTTCACCGAACTGAGCAAAATTTGGCCGAAATTCGATGGTTTTGTTCACTCCATTGGCTTTGCACCTGCTGATCAACTGGATGGTAACTATGTCAGTTCCGTTACCCGCGAAGGCTTTAGAATCGCGCACGACATCAGCTCTTACAGCTTTGTTGCTATGGCAAAAACTTGCCGTGAAATGCTGAACCCAAATTCTGCTTTACTGACTCTCACCTACCTGGGAGCAGAGCGCTCAATCCCTAACTATAATGTAATGGGTCTGGCAAAAGCATCTCTGGAAGCTAACGTCCGTTATATGGCTAACGCCATGGGCGCTGAAGGTATTCGTGTTAACGGTATCTCTGCCGGGCCTATCCGTACTTTGGCTGCGTCTGGCATCAAAGATTTCCGTAAAATGCTGGCTCACTGTGAATCCGTTAACCCAATTCGCCGCACTGTAACAACTGAAGATGTTGGTAACGCTGCGGCATTCTTGTGCTCGGATCTGTCCGGCGGTATTACCGGTGAAATCCTGCATGTTGACGGTGGTTTCAGCATTGCCGCAATGAATGAACTGGAATTGAAATAATCTGATTAATAATCAGTAACTTTTAATTCATAAGGCCAAGGCCCGAAGAGCCTGTTTTTCGGGCCTTTTATTTATCAATAAAATAAATAGATTAATCACTTCATTAAATCATCACTAATAGGTAAAAATTAATTTTAAATCAAAATATAAAAAACAATTGGAAAGAATTATTAAAACCTTTGTAATTAAAGAGTTAAACGATATTACCTTATAATTGTTTTACCGAAATAAAAAATATCATCTTGTTTCCTTGCACTAATCAGTAATATGTCCTTTAATATAATCAACAACTTAATTTCATAAAATCGATTATCAGTACAATATTTCTATTTCAATATTTTATTTTTATTATCATTTTAATCTTTTAGGTTTAATATTATATTTCATGCTTTTATACAATTTAGTGACATTTATTATTTTAGCAAGGTGCATAAAATGAAAAATGATTTTTTAATTATATCCAATATGTTTAAATCAATTACCAATATAAAATTGCCAGAATGCCTGAAAAATCATGATCTATCCCAAGAAATTGCAGCTTCTTGGAATGAATTTAGTGGATCATTATATCACTGGCCATCAGCATTGGAGGATTATGAATATGCATATAATTCCGATGAACAAGATATTGATAGAATTATTAAAAATATACACAAAGCAACAACCTATTTAGGTTCACTTAGCAGTGGCTATTTAGGCCATGGTTATATTGCCAGAGTCAATCATGCATTGAAAGAAATTGAATCAGATTTTAGTAAGCTAGAAAATTTCATCTCGAAATTACCACAACCATTTGAAATATCTCAAATTTATTTTGAAAGCAAGAAAAGTTTTGCAGAAAAAACACATATAAAAATACAACAATTATTAAAGAATATTCCCGATGGAGAAGATAAAAAACAAATATATAAACTCTCTTTATTGATGGAAGAAATCACTTTAAACATATCAGATGTTTCATTTAGCCTTAGAAATATAAACAATTCAGTCAATAAGCTTAATGGACAAATCAGAGCAATTAATAATATTTACAATGAGTTAGTCGAAAACTTTAATGAAGAGAATAAAAAAGATATTTTTACAAGAAACTATAGGCAATGCATGGTCTATTTTAGTGATTTTACAAATAAATTCAATTTATTTTCCTATGATTACAAATCATTTAGAAAAAATAATATATTAATTATATTATAATCAATATAAAATGAATTTTTGCAACTATCAATAATCTCTATTATTTATTCCGTATAATATCATCAGTTGTAAAATATGCTATATAACAGTATAAGAAAGCACTCATCACGATATGATCAGACCACCGGATATCTATTCAATCATTAATTTGCTATAACATATACCCTATGAATTTCAAGATGCATCGCGACGGCAAGGGAGTGAATCCCCGGGAGCATAGATAACGATGTGACCGGGGTGAGCGAGTGCAGCCAACAAAGAGGCAACTTGAAAGATGACGGGTATATTTCCATATGCCGTGGTAGTATGTATCAAGGCTATGACAATGCCTTACTGAGTTCCTTTGTCCTATTATATCTATACCCTATGGATTTCAAGATGCATCGCGGCGGCAAGGGAGCGAATCCCCGGGAGCATAGAGAACTATGTGACCGGGGTGAGTGAGTGCAGCCAACAAAGAAGCAACTTGAAAGATAACGGGTATATTACCGAAAATTTTTAAGGAGCTATACATGAAACTTTATTACCAACCTGGAGCTTGTTCTCTATCACCCCACATCATACTTCGTGAAGCAGGACTTGATTTCAGCGTGATTAAAGTTGATCTGAAAACTAAAAAAACGGAGAACGGCGACAATTTTTTCGCAATCAATCCAAAAGGCCAGATACCCACTCTCCTGCTAGATAACAATGAGATCCTCACCGAAGGAGCTGTTATTGTCCAATATATTGCCGACCAGAAACCGGACAAAAAATTAATTGCACCAGCCGGAACGATGGAACGATATCATCAACTTGAATGGCTTAGTCATATTTCCAGTGAAATCCATAAAGGATTTTCCCCTCTGTTTTTACCAGGAACACCAGAAAATTATCGTCCTGTTGCTATTAATAATCTACTTAGAAGATTCAAGTATATCGATGAAGTATTAGCAAAACAGCCATACATTGCCGGGGAGCATTTTACTGTTGCTGACGCTTACTTATTCACTCTCAGTAATTGGGCACCTTTAGTGCAATTGGATCTATCTGATCTGATTCATCTTAAAGCTTATCAAGAGAGGATTGCAGAACGTCCAAATGTTCGTGATGCACTGAAAGCTGAAGGGTTAATTTGATTTACGGATAAAAGAACCGTTCCACATGACATCGGTGGAACGGTTAAATATCTTAATCTAATTGTTTAATCTAATTGTGTCGCACAGAATTTATGACCAGGTGCCACCATTCTGTCCTGAGCAGCCACAATTTGTAATTCGTATTCGCCCATATCTTTGGTTGTTACCATCACTTCATAAACCGCAGCAGCGACATGTTCGAGAGCAGTTTGTAAAGACTCGCCTTTTAATAGATTAACCAATAACAAGCCGCTGGTTAAATCACCAACACCAACTGGCTGGCGTTCGCCAAAATCCACCAAAGGCCGACTTACATGCCAGCTATGTTCTTTAGTCACTAATAGCATTTCAAAACGATCAGTCTGATAACCAGCGCGACTAAGGTGTTTAACCAGTACAATATCCGGCCCTTTATCACATAGTGTTCGAGCAGCCATAACAGCCTGTTCTACATTAGTCACTTTCTGCATACTGAGTGTTTCAAGCTCCAGCAAATTTGGCGCAATGATATCACTTACAGGAAGGGCATCTTTACACAAAAATTCAGCCACCCCAGGCACAACAATACAACCTTTTTCTGGGTGGCCCATAACGGGATCACAGAAATACCAAGCATCAGGATTCACCGCTTTTACCCGTTTTACTATATCGATAATATGGCCCCCTTGCTCCGCTGAACCGATATATCCACTCAGTACTGCATGGCAAGATTTGAGCTGTTCAATTTCTTCTATGCCCTGAACGATTTCTGTAAGATGGTTAGCTGGCATAACACACCCTTTCCATTGAGCATATTGGGTGTGATTTGAAAACTGTACTGTATTCAACGGCCATACGTTTACCCCCATCCGACGCATAGGGAATTCCGCAGCGCTGTTGCCAGCGTGACCAAAAACAACATGAGATTGAATTGAAAGGATATTTTTCACAATGACGGCCTATATTTTTATTCTGGCTTCTGTTTATAAGATTAAAGTCATGGTAAGAAAAAGGACAACATTTGTTGCCCCATCATAATGCAATATTAGTTATTTCCAGCAGATCAAACAATCGTGTTTTTTACCACGACGCAACAGGGTGTAACGATCAAACAGACGGTTACTGTCAGTAAACAGGTATTCAGGCTCAGATTGTTTTTCACCATTAATTGCGACAGCGTTGGAACTGATCATCGTACGCGCCTGACCACGAGAAGGTACCAACCCGGCATTAACCAAAGCTTGTTGCAAATCTGCCCCTTTTTCCAACTCAATTACTGGCATACCATCCTGCGCCAATTGAGCAAAATCCGCTTCGGTCAAATCAGCAGCAGCTCCAGAGAATAAACTTTCTGTAATCCGTTTAGCGGCTGCTAACCCCTCTTCACCATGCACCATACCGGTGACTTGTTCTGCCAACACGTACTGAGCACGAGGAGCTTTACCACTATTTTTATCTTCTTCTTCCAAAGCATCAATATCTTCAAGATTCATAAAGGTAAAGAATTTCAGGAAACGATAAACATCAGCATCCGCAGTGTTAATCCAAAATTGATAGAATTTGTATGGGCTGGTTTTCTTCGGATCTAACCAAACAGCGCCACCTTCTGTCTTACCAAATTTAGTGCCATCAGATTTCGTGATCAATGGAACGGTCATGCCAAATACTTGTTTCTGGTTGATACGACGCGTTAGATCAATACCAGAAGTAATATTCCCCCACTGGTCAGAACCACCAATCTGTAACTCAACACCATGTACTTCATTCAGGCGAGCAAAGTCATAGGATTGCAGTAGATTATAAGAAAACTCAGTGAAAGAGATACCCACATCATCACGGTTCAAACGCTGTTTAACCGCCTCTTTGTTAATCATCTGATTAACTGAGAAATGTTTGCCGATATCACGCAGGAAAGTCAGAACATCCATGTTGCCAAACCAATCATAATTATTGGCTGTTTTAGCACTATTTTCGCCACAATCAAAATCGAGGAAAGGTGAAACTTGTCTACGAATTTTCTCCACCCACTCTTTAACGGTAGCTTCAGTATTCAATTTACGTTCAGTGGCTTTGAAACTTGGATCACCAATCAGACCCGTAGCTCCACCAACTAACGCCACGGGTTTATGCCCGGCTAGCTGGAATCGCTTTAAACACAGCAAGGGAACCAGATGCCCCAAATGCAAGCTGTCAGCGGTCGGATCGAAACCACAATAGAGGGAGACAGGACCCTGCGCCAGTCTCTCCGCTAACGCATTCTCATCCGTCACCTGGGCAATGAGGCCCCGCTCTTGCAGTTGTTTTATCAGGTTATTGCTAGACATTAATGACTCCATCAATTTGTGTATTTTGTCTGTGTGTATACCCGTCATCTTTCAAGTTGCCTCTTTGTTGGCTGCACTCGCTCACCCCGGTCACATCGTTATCTATGCTCCCGGGGATTCGCTCCCTTGCCGTCGCGATGCATCTTGAAATCCATAGGGTATAAATCGCGATTTAAAAAGAGTGCGGCATAGGATAAAACGCCAATACTATAAGTGCTAGTACTAAAAATGATAATCCACGATTTATGGTGCAAGCCTGTCAATATGCCAGCTATCGCCTTGCCGTTGATAAATAAACCGGTCATGGAGCCGGTTTGCACCACCTTGCCAAAATTCAACAGAATCAAAGGTCACTTTGAATCCCCCCCAAAAGCTAGGTAAAGGCACCTCACCATTCAAGAATTTCTGTTTCAATTCAAGGAACTTCCCTTCTAAAACACCGCGTGCAGAAATACGGGAAGATTGTTGTGATGCCCATGCAGCAATCTGGCTATCTCTAGGACGACTATGGAAATATTTCACCACTTCAATAGGAGAAAGACGTTCTGCTTTACCAAGAAAAGAGACTTGCCTTTCCATAGGATACCAAGGGAAATGGAGGCTGATTTTATTATTGTGCGCCAAATGTTTTGCTTTCCGGCTGCCTAAATTTGTATAAAAAATCAGACTATTTGTATCAAAATGCTTCAATAACACAATACGTTGATACGGTTGACCATTCTCATCGACCGTCGCTATAGACATTGCTGTGGGATCACTCAACTTAGCGTCACATGCTTGATTAAGCCAACGCTCAAAAAGTTCGATGGGTTCTTCAGTCAAATCCTTACGTCTTAACCCACCACGAATATATTCACGGCGTAATTCTGCAACATCAAATTCATTATGTTCTGACATTAACGTAACTCTGTTTATGACTCACTAAATACCCGATAGCTTATCATTGTTATTGATTAATAACAGGATAAATCGCGCCTAAAATAGTTTCAGTACTCGCACCGGTAACAGAGGGTAAATTCCCTGGCACACCTGACATTGTACGGAATGCTAACCAAGCAAATGCCAGTGCTTCCATATCATCACCGCTTAAGCCATATTTATCTGTCGGGCAAACCTCCGTCCCCGGTAATAAGGCAGAAAGTCGACTCATTATCTGCGGGTTACGTGCGCCACCACCACAAACCAACAGACGTTCACATCCACCACTCAACATAATTTGTTGTGATACAGATGCTGCTGTCAGCTCGGCCAGCGTTGCCTGAACATCGACAGGAGATATGTCAGGAAAGTTAACTAATTGAGCCTCCAACCAACTCATATTGAAATACTCCCGGCCTGTGCTTTTAGGGGCTGGTCGTGAAAAATAGTGATCAGAAAGCATTTGTCCGAGCAATTTGTTATTAACAACACCTTCTCGTGCCCATTGCGCATCTTTATCATAAGGTTTTTTCTGATGACGCCATACCCAACTATCCATCAGCATATTACCCGGACCTGTGTCATACCCTTTGACAGGTGATCCAGGTAATAGCGCCGTTATATTGGCAATACCACCGATATTGAGAATTATCCTTCGTTCTATCGAATGGCCTAATACGGCGAAATGAAAAACTGGAACTAATGGCGCACCCTGCCCACCATACGCCATATCCCTCCGACGAAAATCGCCAACCACAGTTATCCCAGCCAAAGCTGCAATACGGTTATTGTCGCCAAGTTGCATAGTGAAAGGTGTATGACTATCTGGCTCATGCCAAACGGTTTGCCCATGACATCCCACAGCAGTAATATCACTTGTGGTTAACCCTGTTTTAATCAGTAAGCCTTGTACAGCTTCAGCGAATAAAGAACCAAGTTCATAATCCAACCGACCAATTTCCGATAATGTCGTTTGCTGCCCTTGACAGACTGCGAGAATTTTCTGTTTTAATTCGTATGGGAATGGATGCGAATAACTGGCTTGCTGAGCAACAACTTTATCATTGATTGCGGCAAGCACCACATCAACGCCATCCAGACTTGTACCCGACATTACACCAATATAACGACCTGACTTCATAACCATTTAATTTGCCTTCCTGCTTAGAATCTGTCTTGATAAAATCAGAAACCACGCCAATAACTATAAAGCGCAGTGGTTTTGGCTGTATATGACTAATAGACAAACGAAGGAATAAAACCTGAGTTTTGGAAACAACTTCACAAAAAATGCTGAATTTTTCATTAATAGCTATTTCTTTTAAAAATCTCTATTGACGTTTAATATATGTTTAGCACTAGATTGCTAATGTACTGATATTCTATTTGAATAAACTTTTTATTACTTATTGCCAATGCCGGTTGTTAGCCTGATTGCCCAATGAGCTATCAGATTTCCGCAGTCAGGCATCAAAATTAGGAGTTACTATGTTTAAGCACTTTTTAGTTAGCGCGGTTGCCGTTGCTTCATTATCAGGCTGTGTCAACACCGATTCTCTTTCTGGTGATACTTACACTGCTGGACAAGCTAAGCAAGTCCAAACTGTCTCTTACGGCACAGTTGTTTCTGTTCGTCCTATCAATATTCAGGCGAGCAGCAATGAGAATGTATTAGGCGCAATTGGTGGTGCAGTTCTAGGAGGCCTTGTTGGTAATACTATTGGTGGTGGCAGTGGCAACACATTAGCAACTGCCGCGGGTGCGATTGCCGGTGGTGTCGCGGGCCAAAATGTTCAGGGAGCTCTTAACACAACTAAAGGTGTAGAACTCGAAATTCGTCGTGACAGTGGTGAAAGCATCATTGTTGTTCAAAAACAAGGCAAAACACTCTTTCATAAAGGCCAACGTGTAAGAATCGCAGGCCAAGGTAGTAATATTACTGTTTCACCTCGACAATAAGATATAGATAAGAAAACCGTGACTTCATTTTAGTAAGTCGCGGTCTTCTTTCATCCGGTTAGCATTTCATGGATATCGTCATTACTATCTATTTTGTAATTGGATAATATTTTGCTCTAACTTCTGAACTAAAGTGGAAAGAAAAGCAAGTTCCTCGCGTGAAATACCTCCCAGAATCTCATTTCTTGTGGATTCAATAACACCATCTAACTCCCTAATAACTGATGCAGAATCTTCAGTTAGCTTGATTCTCTTTGCACGACGATCATTGGCACAAGTATGCCGGGTGATAAGTTTTTTTTCCTCAAGCTGATCTAATGTCCTGACTAAAGATGGTTGCTCGATACCGATAGCTTTCGCCAACTGTATCTGAGATTGCTCCTGAGGTAACCGGCTAATATTGTATAACGTTACCCAATGAGTCTGAGTTAATTCTAACGGCTTTAAACGATAGTCAATTAAAGCACGCCAAATACGAACTAACCGTGCCAGATCTGATCCCAATGTAGATTCCAATTGTCCCTCCTTAAATAACTAGCCTACTAAACATAACAGCCAAATTTTTCTAAATCAGGCTAACTAGCCTTAAAAAGTATATATAACTTCTGTATAATCACAGTAAATTCTTAGTAACTAACTAATTCAGGTAACTATAACCAAGAATAACTAAACTTAATTTAAACTCAGAACAAACAATTAACATACAATATTTTTACCATAAAAACTATCAGAACTACGAATACAGACAAGCAGAAACCAATAAATATCATTCAATACTTTATTCAAAGTACTATAAGAATAGCTGTCATCTAAATGCTAAGCTATCTATTTTTACATTAATGTTGTTTTTATTTTACATTTATCACACAATCAAGCTTAAAATTCCATTTAAAACATAAGGTTATGAAAAAATCAAATAAGCTCACTTAGCCTGTCCGTTAATCAAGAAATAAAAAAATAACAAACAAAATACTTAAAATTATAGTAGAACATTTATAACTTTGCCAAAAATATAACCCTATATAAGTAAATCATTGAATTGTTAATCCCAATAACCTCAAAAATCGATAATTAAAACAGTGATGGCTGTTCAGGTGGTTCTTCATCTATCTGATTTTGTGCTCTCAATGCACGTAAATATCTTTGCCGGCACAGTCGCAATACTTCACGCTTTTGCCCATCTGACATTTTCATCCAATTAAATCTTTCTTCCCGGCTGCGATAACACCCCAGACAAAAACCCCGCTCATTCGCCTGACAAATTCCTCGACAAGGACTGGGAATAGCAAAAAACTCTAGTTGCTCAGCCATCACATCCCGTTTCCTATACAATTCACATACTATATTTAATTATAAACCTAGATAAGAATAAATTATAATTATGGACAAATTGAACTGTAACCGTAAGACACGTTATAGTTAGTGGTTTTTGTGCGATCTACCGCACAAAAATATTGGTAAAACCATTAAATTAGAGGTAATTATGCGTTTACTCCATACCATGATCCGTGTTGGTGATCTACAACGCTCCATTAATTTTTACACTGAAGTGTTAGGAATGCGCCTGTTGCGCACCAGTGAAAACACCGAATATAAATACTCACTCGCCTTCGTTGGCTACGCTGATGAAAGCGAAGGAGCAGTAATCGAGTTGACCTATAATTGGGGAGTTGACCATTACGAAATGGGAAATGCCTTTGGTCACATCGCATTAGGTGTTGATAATGTCGCAGCCACTTGCGAATCTATTCGCAAAGCAGGTGGTAACATTACCCGTGAAGCGGGTCCTGTAAAAGGCGGAACAACCATTATTGCTTTCGTTGAAGATCCAGATGGCTACAAAATTGAACTTATTGAAAACAAAAATGCCCGCAACGCTCTGGGTAACTCAATCTGATGTCTGACAAAAAAGAGCCAAACGTCCTTAGTGGACGTTTTAGAGGTTATTACCCTGTTGTTATTGATGTTGAAACTGGCGGTTTTAATGCCAAAACAGATGCATTACTTGAAATTGCCGCCGTTACACTGGAGATGGATGGTGAAGGTTGGCTAACGCCTGGCGAATCACTTCACTTCCATATTGAGCCATTTGAAGGAGCCAACCTTGAACCAGCAGCCCTGGAATTCACCGGCATTGATCCATTAAATCCGCTACGTGGAGCAGTGAGCGAATATGAAGCTCTGCACGCTATTTTTAAAATGGTTCGTAAAGGGATAAAAAATAATCATTGTAATCGAGCAATTATCGTTGCTCACAATGCTAACTTCGATCACAGCTTTGTTATGGCTGCCGCGGAACGCACCGGACTAAAACGAAATCCGTTTCATCCGTTTGCAACTTTTGACACCGCTGCTTTAGGTGGTCTGGTGTTAGGACAAACAATCTTAGCAAAAGCCTGCATCACAGCCGGTATCCCATTCGATAATAATCAGGCTCACAGTGCCTTATATGATACTGATCGTACCGCTGAATTATTCTGTGAAATGGTCAACCGTTGGAAACAACTTGGTGGCTGGCCATTAGCAACAACAGCAGAAAAAACTGGATAAATAGCTGAACGGCTAGATTAATATAATCAAACCTAAACAATAATCCCCCCATATATCAACATGTGGGGGGATAGCATAATCATCTATACCCGTTATCTTTCAAGTTGCCTCTTTGTTGGCTGCACTCACTCACCCCGGTCACATAGTTATCTATGCTCCCGGAGATTCACTCCCTTGCCGTCGCGATCCATCTTGAAATCCATAGGGTATATAAATAATTAAAAAATTACTCTTTCGCGTTTTCGTCCTGAGAACGATATTTATCAGCAGTTTCTTTGATTAATGTTTGTAACTCACCACGCTGATACATTTCAATGATAATATCGCATCCACCTATCAACTCACCTTCCACCCAAAGCTGAGGAAAAGTTGGCCAATTAGCATATTTTGGCAATTCTGCACGAATATCTGGATTTTGCAAAATATCTACGTAAGCAAAACGTTCACCACACGCAGATAAAGCCTGAACCGCCTGCGCGGAAAAGCCACAATTTGGCAATTTAGGAGAACCTTTCATATACAATAAAATCGGGTTTTCTTTAATTTGGCGCTCAATCTTCTCTATAGTCGTCGTCATTTTTATTTCCTTTAAACCAACAGTCTGTTGATAACCAACATCGTCACAATATTGCGGAGAATACCATTTTCTCTCACTAATATGTATCCTGATCTCTTCGTATCCTGACACAGATGACATCATTTTCACGGTTATTTATTGTAGAGGTTGTTAAGATGACAGACACAACGGCGGCAGAAAAACAAAGAGCAGATAAAGAGACTATCTGCCCAATTTCCTTTCAACGTAAAACCCAATTTTTAAATCATCTAACCCGTTCAAAACATCAGGCAAAGATCAAGCAAAGAGCGGCAAAAATGGCAATCATCACCAACGTGCTGACAGCAGTAAATAAACCAAGCTTCAAATCGGTATTCATAGAGCCTCCTCAGAATAAAAAGTTTATAACGACAAAAACCAGTCTATTGAGATGGTTAATTGCACTTACATAAGGAAAAGTATAAATAGCGATTACCACACATTTTATAACACTGATTATTGCTTCCAGTTTTGAGCCAGATCAGACAAAATCCAGGATTTATCGCTAACTTATTGCCAGTCCTTCGATGTAAAGGGCTAGAAAGCGATTAACAAAGCGTTTTAAATTTAGACCAAAAGGTCAGGAGTCTTTCACCTCATGGCAACGATCAAAGATGTGGCTAAGCACGCTGGCGTCTCAACCACCACCGTATCCCATGTTATTAATAAAACCCGCTTCGTCGCTGAAGATACTAAAGCTGCTGTTTGGACTGCTATTAAAGCACTGAATTATTCACCCAGTGCCGTTGCCCGCAGTCTGAAAGTTAACCACACAAAATCGATCGGATTACTGGCAACGTCCAGTGAAGCCCCCTATTTTGCTGAAGTCATTGAGGCTGTTGAAAACAGTTGTTATAGCAAAGGCTATACGCTGATTTTATGTAACTCACACAATAACATTGATAAACAGAAAGCCTATCTAGCCATGCTGGCACAAAAACGTGTGGATGGACTGCTAATTATGTGTTCAGAATACCCGGAACAGTTGTTGGGAATGTTGGAAGATTATCGCAATATTCCAATGGTCGTCATGGATTGGGGACAGGCCAGAAGCGATTTCACCGATACTATTATCGATAATGCATTCCACGGCGGTTATCTAGCTGGTCGTTATCTTATCGAACGTGGTCATCGTGATATTGGTGCGATCCCCGGCCCTCTGGCACGAAATACCGGCGGTGGCCGTCATCAAGGATTCTTAAAGGCGTTAAAAGAAGCCAACATTCCGATCAGAGAAGAATGGGTTATTCAGGGGGATTTTGAACCAGAATCGGGCTATAAAGCCATGCATCAAATCTTGAATCAAAAACAGCGCCCGACTGCGGTTTTCTGCGGCGGAGATGTTATGGCTATGGGGGCGATTTGTGCTGCTGATGAATTAGGATTACGCGTCCCACAGGATATTTCTGTCATCGGTTATGACAATATACGCAACGCTCGTTATTTCTCTCCGGCATTGACCACCATTCATCAGCCAAAAGAACGACTGGGGCAGATGGCCTTTTCCATGTTGCTGGACAGAATAATCAATAAACGTGAAGATGCACAAACTATTGAAGTACATCCACGCTTGGTTGAGCGACGTTCTGTCGTGGATGGGCCATTTATCGACTATCGTCGTTAATTCGTTTTATTCATCTTGAAGCCATTCAGCATTAAGAGTTTCACTATCGCCAAGATAGTCAAGCAGCCAACTTAATGCTGGAGAATGGCTGTTTTGAACCCATGCCAAACAACATGGACTGTCTGGTAAAGGCTGTTCTAATTCCAGCACGGTTAGTTTATTCTGTCGAATAAGCGGCATTGCCCTATGCTTAGGCACCATTCCTACACATAACCCTTCGTTTAGACAAGACAGACCGGACTCCCAATCAGGAACCACCAACCGGCGCTGATTATCCAGATTCCAGGTGTCACGCTTCGGTAAATTACGGGATGTATCTTCAAGGCACAAACTTGGATAAGGCCGCATTTGATCATCAGATAACGGACCCGGCAACTGGGTCAGCGCATGGTCAGCGCTAACCACACATAACCAGGGCATAAACCCCATATCTCGGAAACTATACCTTTCCCCGACTGGAGCCGCCCGGGTTGCACCAATTGCAACATCAACTCGACTATTCACCAGCGCATCCCACACACCATTAAACACTTCCTGATGAATAAAAAGTTCTATATCAGGAAAATGGTGGTAGAAATCAAGAATAAGCTGGCGACTACGTTCTGGTTTGACAACGAGATCAATAGCAATACTAAATTGCCCTCTCCAGCCGTTTGCAACTTGTTGACACTGGTGACGAGTATCAATCATTTTTTTGATAACAGAGCGAGCTTCTTTGATAAAAATAGCGCCTGCCTCAGTTAATTCTACATCCCGATGACGACGCTCAAACAACGAAACAGCAAGCCACTCTTCCAGTTGTCTTACGGTATAACTGATCGCAGAAGGGACACGGTGAAGCTCTGATGCAGCGGCACTAAAGCTGCCTGTTCTGGCAACCGCATCCACAACTTCAAGTGAATATTCTGACCACATAATTTTACCTTTCAATTTTTTTCACAACACTATGCAAATATTACCATTTCACAAGTAAAAATCACGACGTATAGAATATGTGTCAATATCGTTATCTACCTTACCCTATGGATTTCAAGATGGATCGCGACGGCAAGGGAGTGAATCCCCGGGAGCATAGATAACGATGTGACCGGGGTGAGCGAGTGCAGCCAACAAAGAGGCAACTTGAAAGATGACGGGTATATCACTGCAAATTATTTCAATCATGACATCCAAAGAGAGTAATCAAATGAAAAACTCAAGTCAGTTCATGTTCTACCTTGCAGGCTTGAGTATGCTAGGTTATCTGGCTATTGATATGTATCTGCCAGCATTCGGTGCCATGCAACAAGAATTAGGTACATCGGCAAACGCAATTAGTGCCAGCCTGAGTATCTTTCTTGCAGGTTTCGCCTTTGCGCAACTTTTGTGGGGACCTCTTTCAGATCGCTTTGGCAGAAAGCCGATTATCATCACCGGGCTATCCCTGTTTTCTATTGGCTGTCTGGGGATGATGTGGGTAACAGACGCCACCCAACTTTTAGTTTTGCGTTTTATTCAAGCCATAGGTGTTTGTTCAGCCGCCGTCTCATGGCAAGCATTAGTTATTGATCGTTACGATTCCAATCGTACCAAACGTGTTTTTGCCACGATTATGCCCCTGGTTGCGCTCTCCCCTGCCCTAGCGCCTTTAATGGGAGCATGGCTGTTACAACATGGCGGCTGGCGCATAATTTTCCTAGTCTTACTGACAATTACATTATTACTGTTGTTTTTTACTCTGTTCTTGCAAGAAAATCGCAAAAACCGTGAAACTCAAGCGCAAACAAATAATGTCTCTTTCCTTACGCTATTAAAATCACCGCTATTTAGTGGCAATGTTCTGATATTTGCATCATGCAGCGCCGGCTTTTTTGCCTGGTTAACAGGCTCACCTTCGATTCTCGGTGAGATGGGATATACCCCAGATGACATCGGTCTGAGTTATATCCCTCAAACGCTGGCCTTTATCGTTGGAGGTTATGGATGCCGCAGTATTTTAGCCAAAATAAAAAGTGATATTATTTTCCCTTATCTGTTAATTGGCTATGCTGTCAGTATGATTGTGCTCTATTTAATGGCAAAATTTAGCGAGCCAACGCTATTCACCATTTTGGTACCTTTTTGCTTTATGGCTGCGATGAATGGTGCGTTATACCCAATTGCAGTAGCAAACGCTTTATCCGCTTATCCACAAGACAGTGGGAAAGCTACTGCATTACAAAACACGCTTCAATTAGGGCTCTGTTTTATTGCCAGCCTGATTGTATCAGCATTTATCAGCAATCCTCTCATATCCACAACCACTGTCATGGTTTCTACCGTTGTTCCAATGACATTAGGATATTTTATGCAGTGGAAAAAAAACGCTGATCGCCACACTCACATAATTGAACAAAATTCTTGATATTAATCAAATTGCTATCTCAATAAAGGCTGCCAATTACTAATTAATCGCAGCCTTTATTTATTAATTGATAAAACAATTTTACGCTTTTATACTCAATATGTTCCCTATTATAAATAACCTGGAATTTGAGGTTTTCAGGAGCAATGACTGCCCTCATTAAACTTATGGATTAGTCATCTTTAAGGTTTTTTACTTTGATTCTTTGTTATTTTTTGCATTTTGCGTCTTAGCATCCTGCTTTGCTAGCTAAAACGAGCTCCTCAATATTCCATCACCCTAACGTTGGAGAGTATATGAGTTCATCCTGTATTGAAAACCCGAAAACAGCCATTAACTCCTGGCAGAGAATTACCAATGAGATGCTAGAAGAAGCAGGTATTCAAATTAATGGTCACAATCCTTATGATATCCAGATAAAAAACCCTAATTTCTATAAAAGAGTTTTACAACAAGGTTCGATGGGATTAGGTGAAAGTTATATGGATGGCTGGTGGGATTGTGAGCGGTTGGATATTTTCTTTTATCGCGTTTTACGCGCTGGATTAGAAAATAAAATGCCTAATAATTTCAAAGATACGCTGAGAATCGCAATAACCCGCTTACGTAATCTGCAAACGCCAAAACGGTCATGGATTGTCGGTCATCAACATTATGATTTAGGAAATGATCTTTTTACCCGTATGCTTGACCCTTATATGCAATATTCCTGCGGATACTGGAAACAAGCTGAAACACTGGAACAAGCTCAGCTTGATAAGTTGAAACTCATCTGCGAGAAATTAGCACTCTCTCCAGGTATGACTCTGCTGGATATTGGCTGTGGTTGGGGTGGGCTATCGGCTTATGCTGCTAAAAATTATGGTGTTTCCGTAACAGGTATCACTGTTTCAGCCGAACAACAGAAATATGCACAGAATCAATGTACCAATCTGGATGTAAAGATCATTTTGAAAGACTATCGGGATTTACATGAACAGTTCGACAAAATTGTTTCTGTCGGTATGTTTGAACATGTTGGACCTAAAAATTATGCAACTTACTTCGACGTTGTTCAAAGAAACCTAAAACCTGATGGCTTATTCCTGCTACATACTATTGGTTCCAACAAAGCTAAAGTCAGTGCTGACCCGTGGATCAGCAAATATATTTTTCCTAATGGCTGCCTGCCTTCTATTGAGCAAATAGCCCACACCAGCAAAAGCCGTTTTGTTATGGAAGATTGGCATAACTTTGGCGCAGATTATGACCGCACATTGATGGCCTGGCATGAAAGATTTATTGCCTGCTGGCCTGAAATAGAAAATAACTATAGTCCAACATTTAAACGCATGTTTAGCTATTATCTAAATGCCTGTGCAGGTGCATTTCGTGCTCGCGATATCCAATTGTGGCAAATCATATTCAGTCTAAAAGGTATTGAAGGCGGGTTACGAGTAGCCCGATAATTAACCAAAAGCTACAGGTTTCCACTGTAGCTTTTAGTCAATACAGCATATCCATTTCTAACTCTAAATAATAAAAGGAAAATTTCTATTGCCATTTCAATATGACAAAACCATTTAACTACACTTAGAATAGGTGGTCTTTAATAAAAGACAGATCTATTTATCACTAACGGAAATCATTCACATAACCATTATCAAAGAAGACTGTTTGATCAAATGCTATTTTTCCACCAGAAAATATCAAATCTAAATGATGACTCCCTTTTACACCACCACCCAAACCAAGATGTAAACCAGGATGTCGTTCTTCAAAACCAGCATTTCTGCCATAAAGCGCTTTCACCCCCATATTAGTCCCAATACCAAACTCTTCAACAATTCGGTTTCCGTGATTATGGTTTAGGTATAAATTAAAATCCTGACTAAATTCATCATTTTCACAATCAAACCCAATAATTTCACCCTCTTTTATATTTATAGTCATCATATCATTGACAACCCCATACTTTATGGCAAAGGGTGCCGTACTCAAAAAAGTGCCACTAAAGCTGACACTACCGTTAAGGCTCTTTATATGGCTTGCTATTTCCCCAGGAATAACATCAATATTTCCACTACCATCAATGGAAGTCCACTTATGGCCTTTTTCTAAATAACCTACAATCGAGTTCCCTTTATTAACAGATTTCTTCCATGATTCAGTAATAAAGCTTCTTATTTTGGTTAGATATTCTGGCCCTTGTGGAGAGGCATTCTTTAATGTTGATGATGCGTAAAGAAAAATAAACAAATCACAATCAGATATTTTTTGTTTTATATCGTCCGGTGATGTTTTTTCTAAAAAAGCAAAATCAGACTTTACATCGAAACGCTTCTTATGCACATGCATCTTTTGCGCAATATCGCTATGCTCAGTATCAGATCCGATAAATATTTTTATACATTCATCATTTCTTACTTTATCCGAAATTGCGGGATGGTGTGATAAACAACCATACATATTTTCAAGACTTTTATCCATGAGGATAATCCTGTTTATTTCTAAGTAAGGGGCGACTCCCCTTACTTATATATTATATCCGTTATCTTTCAAGTTGCCTCTTTGTTGGCTGCACTCACCTGCCGTCGCGATGCATCTTGAAATCCATAGGGTATATTATTTATAAAGAACCTTAATTATAAAAAACCGTTAAGGCCAAAGTGCGGTACCAAAAGGTACAACAGCTTGTGCATTCATCATTTCAACAGCATCATCGTGTGTAGGTTCTTCAAGCCATTCATCTAACTCAATCGGGTTTTCCATAAAAAAGTAGCCTCTAAAAATATCATCACGGGGATTAACCTGCACTTTACGAGAAAGAGCATTAACACAATAATAACAATATTAATTATGTTAGTTAACATTATATACAAAACACTGCAACGCAAATCACAAAAAGGAGCATTGATGAGTTCAATACTCCCTTTTAGCACACGGTTAATTCTGTTCGAAAGCGACAATCGGAGTCCGCCTATCGCTCCTCATTTATTGCGCATTCTTCCATGAATGTCTCCGGTTGCTGAGAGACAACCTGTTCCCGCTCTTTCTGAGCAAGAACACGCTCCACAGTATCAACAATCGCTTGAGTTTGTGAGTCAATCTCAATATTAACCCTCTGACCAAGACGTTTCTTACCTAATGTCGTACGTTCCAGTGTTTCAGGAATAAGGTGAACGCAAAAACGATTATTAACCACATCGCCAATTGTCAGGCTAATTCCGTCGATGCCTATAAATCCTTTATGCAAGATATATTTCATTAATTGCTTATCATGGATACGGAACCAGATTTGATGATTATTTTCTGAAGTGAAAATTTTAGCTATCTCAGCAACCGTGATGATATGACCGGACATCAAATGTCCACCAATTTCATCCCCAAATTTAGCTGCCCGCTCCAGGTTCACGTAATCCCCTGGCTGTAAATCACCAAGATTAGTCAGACGTAGAGTCTCTTTCATCAAGTCGAAACTAATCTCATCGCCTTCTATTTTGGTTACCGTCAGACAACAACCGTTATTGGCAACTGACGCCCCTGTTTCAATACCTGGCAATAATTCAGCCGGGAATTTAACAACATGAGTCCGAAAATGACTTTTTTCATCAATAGCAACCAAGGGTGCTTTTCCCTGAACGATGCCCGTAAACATAGAAGAACCTCTTAATGATTGTGTATAATTATTAATTAGTTTATACCCGTCATCTTTCAAGTTGCCTCTTTGTTGGCTGCGCTCGCTCACCCCGGTCACATCGTTATCTATGCTCCCGGGGATTCACTCCCTTGCCGCCGCGATGCATCTTGAAATCCATAGGGTATATATCAAGTTGTCATTGATCAATACAACCTGATCATTTGAATATAAACTCAGCATTATTATTGCAATATAGTATTAAATAGATACAATACTCCGGTTAGTAAGCGGTTGATTTTTCGAAAATCGTTTCTTATATACAGATGTCTTTCTTAATATTTTCCACTTTAATAAAAAAGGTGTAATGCGTGCAGAAGTATTTAAAAGAAGCGCGTAGTTTGCTCGCTCTTGGGATTCCCGTCATTATTGCTCAATTTTCACAAACTGCAATGGGGGTTGTGGACACCGTTATGGCGGGTAGCGTCAGTGCAACAGATATGTCCGCGGTTGCTGTTGGCACCTCGATCTGGCTGCCCGTTATCTTATTTGGTTACGGCTTACTATTAGCTTTACCACCCATTATTGCGCAAATGAACGGTTCTGGTCGCAGGAATCTCATTGCTAACCAAACTCAGCAAGGATTCTGGCTGGCGATTTTTCTCTCCATTATCATTATTGCTATTCTATACAACAGCAAGTTCCTGATTGACAGGCAACACAATATAGATCCACTTTTGGCAGAAAAAGCAGTGGGATTTATCCACGCAATAATGTGGGGTGCGCCGGGCTATCTGTTTTATCAGGTACTGCGTAATCAATGTGAAGGTTTATCAAAAACCAAACCAGGCATGGTAATTAGTTTTTTAGGATTATTGATTAATATTCCGATTAACTACATATTCATTTATGGTAAATTTGGCGCACCCGCTTTAGGTGGTGTCGGCTGTGGTGTTGCTACCGCCAGCGTTTACTGGGTCATGTTCCTATTAATGCGTTGGTATGTGAAACGTGCATCATCACAAAGGGATATCCGCCCTAAACATCGCTTCGCCGCACCAGAATGGCATATTTTGAAACGCATTTCAGCTCTCGGCTTGCCTATTGCGATGGCAGTATTTTTCGAAATTACGTTATTTGCCATAGTGGCATTACTGATCTCTCCTTTAGGCGTTACTGCTGTTGCAGGGCACCAAATTGCACAAAATTTTAGTTCATTAATGTTTATGTTCCCAATATCTTTGGCCGCAGCAACCACTATCCGCGTTGGCTATAATTTGGGGAAAAAATCTATCGAGAATGCCCGGATATCAGCCTATACCGGAATTATGGTTGGTTTGGTATTTGCTTGTTTAACCGCAACCTTTTCCATCCTTCTGCGAGAGCCGATCGCCTTGATGTATAACGACAATCCTGAAGTTATCACCATGGCATCACATCTGATGCTATTTGCCGCGCTTTACCAATTATCTGATGCCATACAAGTGGTAGGGGCTGGTGTTTTACGTGGATATAAAGATACGCGTTCTATCTTTTATATCACTTTTATCGCTTTCTGGATTCTGGGGCTACCAAGCGGTTATATCCTGGGATTAACCGACTATATTGTACCCGCTATGGGGCCACAAGGGTTCTGGATCGGCTTTATTATTGGCCTGACTGCATCAGCAGTAATGATATTCGCCCGTATTTCATGGACACAAAAACAACCAGATGAGGTAATTTTACAACATTCAACCCGCTAATTTACTTTACTATAAAGCCGGGGATGAATACTTAACTGGTGGAATAAACGACAAACCCACTGTGGCAGATGCAAATACGAACAGTTGAACAATAATTTGTATTATTCCCCTTGCCAGAAGGCTAACTCGCCGTTAATATTCGTCCCCGTTGTCACCAATGCAATTTAGATTGCGTCCGTAGCTCAGTTGGTTAGAGCACCACCTTGACATGGTGGGGGTCGGTGGTTCGAGTCCACTCGGACGCACCAATTGCGTAGTGACCACACCGGTTTACAGTGCGTCCGTAGCTCAGTTGGTTAGAGCACCACCTTGACATGGTGGGGGTCGGTGGTTCGAGTCCACTCGGACGCACCAAGTCTACAGATGGATCTTCCTGTTTTTATTATCTCTTCTCTTGGTTTTGCTTAATTTATTTCCCACGTCAAAATACACTGTTGTTTGTTTACAGACAGTTTGCGCAATGCGCGATAATTCTTCTCTGTTAAGATCTGCATCATTTTTCCAGTTTACCGTTATAATTAATTCATATACACCCGTCATTCCGCACCGTATTTCTGATTTAAAAATAATGTGATCTTACACAGGTTTTTTGTATTGATGACATCGGTGGGGTTGACGGTAATCGCCAATTTTGATCTATTACTTTTATTTGCCGGAAAGCGAATATGTCCACACCCATACCTGCCATTAAACGTCTCGATCATCTTGGCCTTATCGCCGCTTTTTGTCATGAAGCCGGTTTACCCC
>NZ_CAWNWY010000041.1:0-41881 GCF_963878365.1 Photorhabdus sp. HUG-39
CGGTAAAACTCAGTATCTGCTGAGTACGGCGGTTAAACAGGCGCAGTTCGCCGCTCAGTTGCCCGTACAGCAGGTAATGCCCGGCATGGAGGTTGACTGAGAAGACGTTTTCCGCCGGGGTATGGAAGGTGTAAATCACCCCTTCGCCGTCGGTGAAATGAGTCTCCTCGCCGTCGCGGCGCAGGTGCTGCGACCAGTCATCGGCCCATTTGGGGCCGAACAGCCCGGCCAGGGCGGCGGTGGAGCGGTAAGTCCGGTTCAGGGTCAGCGGCAGCACCCCCGGCAACGCCAGCACCGGCCAGACCTGTAGGAAGTCGCCGGTCGCCACGTCTACCGGCTCCCCGGCTTTGCTGCAAAGCTGACGGTCACAGCCGGTTTTTTTCACCGACGGGGCAGGTTCCGCCCCGGATTTGGCTTTGCCGCCGTTGCCTTTCCGGCCAAGCGGCAGCGGGAGCACGCCGGCAATGGCGACCAGCCAGCGCAGGTCTTTGTTGTTGGCGGTCAGGATAGTCAGGGCCTCACCGGTTTGCGGGGTGATGGCAATTGAGGCCGCCGCGCTGTTGATATTGGCGTCGCAGGCGGTGCGGTGGCCCAGCCGGGCAATCGGCTTGCCGTTGGCAAACACCGTTTTGGCGCCTTCGGCAATCACCACCGGGCCGGGGTGGTCGCTGCACGCAATTTTGTCCCCTTGCCGGGCCACCGGCTGACCTTCAAAAAAGACATTGGGCGAGCCTTCGACAATCTGGCCCTTATTCGCCCCATACTGCCCGAGTGCCGCGCCCACGGCCGAGACCAGTCCGCCGACAAAACCGCCTGCCAGCCCGGCCGCCGCCCCGGCCACCACGGCCATCGCCAGGCCGCCGGTCGCCACAATTAACCCGCCGACGGCCACCGCCGCCAGCGCGCCGAGCACCACGCCGCCCAGCGCCCCCCATAATCCGGCGCTTTTATTCTGGTGGGCAATCGCATCCCCCAGGCGGGCCGGGGCCTGGCCTTCGGTAGCGACGGTGCGCAGGCCCATGTGAGGGCCTAGAATCCCCATCACGCCATGCGTAAGGCTTTCGCCGATATCATTGCCTATCTGCGCCCCCAGCTTCCCGGCGGCCACCCCGGCGACCAGCGGGAGGGCGGCGGAGGCGCCGCCTACCGCAACGGTATACGTTATCGCCGCCGCCAGCGAATGACGCTGAAAATCCTCACTTTCCAGATAATTCAGCGCCGTATCGGCCGACGCGCTGCCTTCGGTCGGCGGCGGAGCATTCCCCGTTGAGGTCGTCTCTGGTCTGGTTGCGCGCTGCGCGGCACCGGCCCCCAGCCAGGCCATCATCAATACACTCATGACCCCTCCCGGACATTATGGCTCATCACTAAAACGGGGCTGAAACGAGGTCATGATAGTGAGCCGCTGTTTTAGCTGGATTGAGGGCATGTTGCATGTTAGACCGCCAGCGCTTTGAGCACTCAGGCGGTCAGAGATTTGTTCGGCGCTAAATCGCCTGCATTGGTTTTTTTGGAATGACATCACGCTTCCCTTATCATTTTTGAGGTTTACAACGCACAGCACAGTTGCCCGGCATGCGGCGCGTAGTTATAAGCTACCCAGGGTCAAAGAGCCTCAGGCAAGTTACGTCAGAACTATAAAGGCGCTAGCAGTCTGTTGTTGATGGTCTTATTGATAACCTGTATTGAACAGGCAACATCGGGGATATTCCATTGCTGCTTAAGAGTACAGTTAAGATAACTAATAAGTCGTTTTATTTGTTTAATATCCAATCAAGAACTTATAACAAAAAACTTATGTTGTCCCGTCTGTTTGGGTGATGAATATTTGATTAACATTAATAAATGTGATGTGTGTCGCAAAAGTTTTTTTAAACCAAACCAGCAGCGTTAATCAAAAATTCGATTTAAGTGAAGCTCAGATTAATTAATATTCATCAAATTCGTCAATGGTCACTTGCAGCGATAACAATTTCCCATTGCGCAATAAAGTGACAGGAACAACGCTGCCGGGGCGTATTTCAGCGACTTGATCCATTGTTTCAACCGCAGAAATAGCGGGTTTGTTATTGACACTGGTAATGATATCACCCACTTTAATACCGGCTTTTTGCGCTGGCCCGTTTGCAGTCACCTGAAATACTCGTAATCCCTGAATCTGGTTAATATTGCCGTTAGAAGAGCGAATATGTGGCAGCTCTTGTGACGTTATGCCGATAAAACCCCGGATAACCCGTCCGTCGCGGATAAGTTTTTGCATAATTTTAGTGGCGAGTTCAGTCGGAATAGCAAACCCCAATCCTTCTGGCGTTTCACCATTTTCACTTTTATCGAATGATAATGTATTGATACCCACCAGCTCACCAAGGGTGTTAATCAGCGCTCCGCCGGAGTTACCTTGATTAATGGAAGCATCAGTTTGGAGAAAGTTTTGGCGGCGGGTAGGGCTTAATCCAACGCGACCGGTAGCGCTAATAATCCCTTGAGTAATGGTTTGCCCCAAGTTGTAAGGGTTACCAATGGCTAGAACGACATCTCCCACATGCGCGATTCTATTTGGATTAATCGTTATGACAGGCAGGTTCTCGGCATTAATTTTCAGGACAGCAAGATCCGTTAAGCTATCAGAACCTATGACCAGAGCTTCATAAAAATGACCGTCTTGCAGTGCAACAATAATTTGTCCTGCATTATTAATGACGTGTTTATTGGTAAGGATGTAGCCCTTATCGCTCATGATGACGCCGGAACCAAGGGTATGGTTTTCCCGACCTTGATGAGAAAAACTCCCCATGTTGCTGCTGTAGACGTTAACCACGGCGGGCGCCGCCCTGCGGACACCTTTATTAAAGCTGAATGGAATTTCGTCATTACTGTTGCTGGTAATTGCAGATATCAGCCCGCTAGGGCGCAGCGATGGAATGGTAATTAGCAAAATTACAGCTACAAGTAATCCTAAAAAAGCAGAGCGCAGCAACTTGGCAATCATGGGTATTATTCAGTGTGAGTTAATGAGTCATGGCAGGATAACATAGAAATTAACAGACACCGCATTATGCTGTATCTACTTTTAGCGCTTCGATTATCACTATTGAGTTTTCATTAATCATAAAACGAAAAAATTTGTACTGACAGTTTACGAGGGTATTAAACTTTTTTTATCGCATTTTGCTACAACCGGAGGGGTTTTAACGCTGTTTTCACTATCTTTAACTTTTCGTTTTAGCGCTTTTTATTTACTTCGTCATGTTGAGATTCACTCAGATTAAATCATGTGAGGTGTCGTTTTTCATATCGTTTGAAAGCAAGGCGTGACAGAAATTTTCACTCATTCACGTAAGATAAGGTACGCTTTATCTGCATATGATAAAACAGTCGTTAAAAAACCGTTTATGGTCTATCAGTGTAGTTTTAAAATCTGGAAAAAATAGTAAGCGTATTATGAAAAAACAGGTAAAAACTTTAATCATTAAAGGTGAAAATAAGTGATTAAGGCTTTTTTAAAATGGGTAAAAAATTCGACGTTATACTGGCATTGTAAGAGAAAACATCAGGAAAAACCGGTCTTGAATTGATTAATAAAGTGACAGCGTTAATCCAATAATAAGAATAAAAATATTTAACAGGATTAACCAAATTAAGCTAATGTGCTTAAATAAGTGGTTTTGTATGGGTTGTAAGGCGTTTATGAAAAACAGAGTCAATCATTAAAGAAAATCGATAAACCTTTAGGTTGACTAGATTATACCCTATGGATTTCAAGATGCATCGCGACGGCAAAGGAGTGAATCCCCGGGAGCATAGCGAACTATGTGACCGGGGTGAGCGAGTGCAGCCAACAAAGAGGCAACTTGAAAGATGACGGGTATAGCAGTATTAAATATTGAGCTTAAATACTATTAGCATATTTGTTATCTGCTCTGGTTTTAAAGTTGAAGAGTCAAATACGGGAAAAGAGAAAACCTAAACATCAGTTTAATGAAAATGGGAAAGTTAAATACGTATCAGGAAACGAAAAATCATTAGGTTTATAAAAACTGCTTAATCAAAACCATCTATTGGATGCATTTTTGCTTTAAAAAATAGGAAAACCCCAGGAATGATAATTGTTTTACAGATGCCATCTTTTTTAACATGGTTAACTTTCTCTTTTTACTTGTATTTCCAGTTATTAGTGAATGCAAGCATTTTTTATCGGTAATTAACTCATCTGAGGATTTAAAAAGTAGGTATCCCATTAATGCCAACTTTTTAAAAAGTGCAGAGTAAATAAATATGCTCTATTCCTTACTATGAACATTTAAAAGTGAGAATGCAGAGAAATTAAAGGTTTTATGTGAAAGTAAAAGGCGGATTTAACTCAATGATGCATTTTTTATAAGAACAGTTAATTACATTTAATCAAATGCTATTAACCATTAACAGAAAGAGGCAACTTGAAAGATGACGGGTATAAACATAACGCAATAAAAAGAGGAATAAAACGGTTAATGTGGTAGGATTTAACTTCTAAATATAAAATTGATTATCCGAAAAAACATAAGGGGTATCTTTAATATCATCAGGCTATTTACTGGCATAATTTATGCCGTGAAATAAAGGGTGGTAATCTATAGAAATCTCTCAGGATTGAGAGTAAACAACATCAGAAAAGATAAAAAAACAGATATGATTAACGTTTGTTAAATGTAAAATACGATATGCCATGATGATTAAACTTAATAAAAAGCAGGTGTTAAGAGTGGTAAAAACAACGGTTAAAACCTTATACCGATTAAAATCAGAGGTTAAAACAATGGCTTATACCCTATGGATTTCAAGATGCATCGCGACGGCAAGGGAGTGAATCCCCGGGAGCATAGATAACGATGTGACCGGGGTGAGCGAGTGCAGCCAACAAAGAGGCAACTTGAAAGATGACGGGTATATATTTTTTCATAACTTAACGCGTCCTTCTTCCACAATATCCAGCCGTTCGGTTAAAAAGCCAGAGTTAGCTTTTTCTTGTTACAAAAAGGAATTCCAACAGGATTTAACCGGCCGCAGAATAATGATATCGTCTTCACGAATAATCTCCAATTCGTTTACTCCCTCGAAATCGAGGTCGCGAGGGATATCAGCGATTTAAGACACAGCTTTATGCTGTGTCTTAAATGGAATGAGATCGATTTTTACTAAAAGTATTAATTTCTCAGTAACAGATAGATACTCTCTTCTCCGCGAAGGATGTTCAGCGCTATGACGGGTGGTTTAGAATCAATAACTTTGCGCAGTTCATTAATATTCTGTACCCGTTCATTATTGATCCCAACAATCAGGTCATTTTTCTGTAAGCCAGATAACGCCGCCGGTGAGTTTTGAGCAACACTATCGATTTTCACACCGTAAGTCCCTTTCACTTCACCATTGCTTAGGGTTGCACCTTGCAGGGCAAGAGTTAGATTTCCGGCTTTGGTTGTTTGACCTTCACTGTTTTCCAGCGTAACAGAAACCTCCATTGGCTTACCTTTACGCAATAAACCAATTTTAATTTCTTTACCTGGTATCGTTGTGCCGATTTTGGCTTTCAGTTCAGCAAAGCTACTAATCTTCTTACCGTCAACGGAAATAAGAATATCGCCGGATTTAATACCTGCTTTCGCTGCTGCGGATTTTGGTAATACTTCACTGACAAATGCTCCGCGCTGGGCGTCAATATTGAATGCCTTAGCGATATCGGAATTCATTTCAGTGCCTTTAATACCGAGAATACCGCGTTTTACTTCACCATGCGCGATAAGCTGCTCGCTCAGGGTTTTTGCCATATTACTTGGGATAGCAAAGCCGATACCGATGTTACCACCACCTGGGGCTAGAATAGCGGTATTGATACCGATTAATTCACCATTCAAATTAACCAGTGCGCCACCGGAGTTGCCACGGTTAATAGAGGCATCTGTTTGGATGAAGTTTTCCAATCCTTCCAGATTCAAACCGCTACGCCCTAACGCAGAGATAATGCCGGAAGTTGCAGTTTGACCAAGGCCAAATGGATTACCAACTGCAACAGCGAAATCACCAACTCGGAGCTTATCAGAATCGGCCATAGTAATTGCAGTTAAATTCTTAGCATCTTTCAGTTGCAGTAAGGCAATATCGGTCTGAGGATCGCGGCCTAATAATTTGGCTTCATATTCGCGGCCATCATTCAATTGCACACGGATTTTATCTGCATTTTCAATAACGTGATTGTTGGTTAATATATAACCTTTGGCAGCGTCAATGATGACACCTGAACCAAGCCCTTGGAATGGGCGGGTACTTTCACGGCCCATGGGTAGATTTGGACCAAAGAAGAATCTGAATTCTTCAGGTATACTCTGTTCCTGTTGTACCTGCGTACCAGAGACATGCACGCTGACAACGGCTGGCAGGACTTTTTCAAGCATCGGTGCGAGGCTTGGCAACGCCTGACCGGCGATAGCAGCAGGCAAAGCAGCCTGGCTAATCGTAGGGACAGAAATTGTAGACAATCCGATACTGATTGCTAATGCACTAAGGAATAAGTGTTTTCTTTTCATCTAATTTTGTTCTCTTGTATACCTAAGCCGAAGGCTAACTGAGTTAATTCTGGCAAGCTGCCATGATTACTCTATGACTGTTAATTATTAAATAAAGTTCATCGGGCAAACAGATTTAGCATGATTCTTTACAGGTATTTACATGATTGAAAAACAAAAAAACAAAACTTGTAGGTAGATAATAGCTTTTACATTTGAATTAATGCTGTGGCACACGATGTGCCACAGCAGGGTATTTACTGGTTTTTTTCATTCATCGGACGAAACAGGCCGGAAGCGCTATCGGAATAATCTCTTGGTGGCATTTTAACCGGAGATTGATCATTATCCGCTTCTGACTCAGTCAATCGATAATTAAATGGATTTTCTTGTGCTGGCATATTTGGCATCAGTTCATGAGAGCTTTTAGCCATATGTTGATATAACTGACGATAATCGCGAGCCATATTGTCGAGTAATTCTGCGCTACGGGCAAAATGACCAACTAATTCTTTACGGTACTCTTCCAGTTCTGATTTATTATTCTCCAATTCAGTTTGTAAGGCTTTCTGCTGGCGCAGCTTAGTGTTACCAAAACGCATAACTAGCGCTCCGATAGCAAAACCAACCACCAATCCAATCAGTGCATACTCCCAAGTCATAGTCATAGCTACTCCTTCATCGACATCGTTGTTCCGCAGAATGTTTCACTTAATTATCGTCACTATAACCGTTAATCTAGTTAGAGTGGAATATTGATCATGATTTACATTTGCTTGTATACCCGTCATCTTTCAAGTTGCCTCTTTGTTGGCTGCGCTCACTCACCCCGGTCTCATCGTTCTCTATGCTCTCGGGGATTCGCTCCCTTGCCGTCGCGATGCATCTTGAAATCCATAGGGTATAGATCTTATTGTGGACCTTAATTGTAGACAATTGATCCGATAATAAGGTCAATCTGAATCTTGACATCCTCCCCGCCCAAAGGACGAGGATTCCTACTATGTTCAGACCGAAGTCTAAATCATTTCGGTGGGTTCCTGCTTCAACGGGCGGTCTGACTGCACCCTCCCTCCACAGGCAAGCACGGCATGCCCTGCCGCTAAAATATTGCGCGTTCCGTTGATATCGGCGTTTGCGGTATAGCCACATGCCTGACACTCGAATTTATTCTGTGACTGGCGGTTTTCTTTTGCGGTATGACCACAGCAAGCACATTGTTGACTGGTATAGGCTGGCGCTATGGCTAATACCTGACCTCCGCGCCAGAGCTGCTTATACTCAAGCTGACGGCGCATTTCATACCAGCCCTGATCCAGTATCGCGCGGTTTAAGCCTGATTTTGCTCGTACATTGCGTCCAGGCTGTTCTGTCGTTCCTTTCGCCGATTTTGACAGGTTTCTGACCTTCAAGTCCTCCATGACTATCATTGCGTGGTTTTTGCTGATTGTCGTGGTGACTTTATGAAGATAGTCCTTGCGTATGTTGGCTATATGGGCGTGCAGTTTCTGAATTTTTCGTTTCTGTTTCTGCCAGTTAGCGCTGAACTTCACTTTTCGGCTTAACTGACGCTGGAGTCTCGCCAGCTTATGCAGGCTGGTTTTAAAACTGTTTACAGGCTCGTATACCGTGCCATCTGAAAGGGTGGCCAGTTTTGCTACCCCCGCATCAAGCCCCACCATTGATGAGGATTCATGCCGGGGCTCTGTCGTCTCATACTCTGTCTGGAGGCTGGCGTACCATCTGCCGCATGACTGGCTGACGGTGACGTTCTTCACTTCACTGATGACTTCACGGCTGCTGTGATAGCGTAGCCAGCCCAGCCTGGGAAGAAAAATACGGCTGTTGGCCTGATCCAGTTTGACACCCTGTGGATAGCGGAAAGCATCGTGACATCCCCGCTTTTTGAAACGGGGAAACGCGGCTCGCTTTTGAAAGCAGTTTTTGTAGGCTCGCTCCAGATCTTTAAGAGACTGCTGCAAGGGCTGTGATGGGGCGTCTTTAAGCCATGGTGTCTCGGTGTCAGATTTCCATGCAATGAGCCATGATGCCATTTTTGGATAGGGAATGTACTTATTTCCCGATTCAGAGTTTTCATTTTGGTGAGCCAAAGCCCGATTGAAAACAAAACGACAAGCTCCAGCGAAGCGTCGCATATCACGCTCCTGCTGACCATTGGGTCTTAACTGGAATTTGAAGGCTTGTAATCGTTTCATCCCCGCCATTATACTTTGGTCTATGAAAAATGAAACGGATATTCGCCGTGGAAGACACTGTATTTTCCTGATGCACGTCCACTTGGTATTTGTCACAAAATACAGGCGAAAAATATTTGATCAGGATGCGATTGAAAAGCTACGAGGCTATTTTGCCCGTGTCTGTGCCGATTTTGCTGTTGAACTGGTTGAAATGGATGGCGAACAAGATCATGTTCACCTGCTAATTAATTACCCCCCTAAATTGGCAGTATCTAATCTGGTTAACAGCCTCAAAGGGGTATCGAGTCGATTGCTTCGCCGAGATCGTCCTGATATTGCACAGCGCTATTACTACAAAGGTGTTCTTTGGACACCGAGTTATTTTGCGGGTAGTTGTGGCGGGGCGCCAATATCAATCATTCGCCAATACATTGAGCAACAGCAAACACCGAGTTAGTCTGAATACCGCGCCTTATATCACCGCCCTGAAGGACCGGGGTTTTACGGCGCATCGGATAAAAACGATAAAAAACGGGCGATTATTTTAAGGATTGTTATTGTTATGCCATCATTGACTACCCCTTCATCATATTATCAACAAGCCCTTTCTGAGGGTAAATACCAACCAGATGATGTTCAGCGCCAAGTTGTAGCGCAATTGGATACCATTCACAATACTCTGATTAATGCTTCTCCCAGTAATCCCGTGAGGCGACAAAGCTTGAAAAGGCGTCTGAGTAAACTGTTAGGAAAGCAGGCTTCAATGAGCTGTGCGCCTGTTCAAGGGCTTTATATGTGGGGGGGCGTGGGTAGAGGGAAAACTTGGTTAATGGATATGTTTTACCAGAGTTTACCCGGTGAAAGAAAACTACGCTTGCATTTCCATCGTTTTATGCTGCGGGTACATGAAGAATTAAAGGTATTGCAAGGGCATGAAAATCCGCTGGATATTGTGGCTGATGGTTTTAAAACGGAAACAGATGTACTTTGCTTTGATGAATTTTTTGTCTCCGATATTACTGATGCGATGATTCTTGGTACATTGTTGGAAGCGCTGTTTGTCAGGGGGATTACCTTGATTGCAACGTCAAATATTCCTCCTGATGAACTCTATCGTAATGGTTTACAGAGAGCTCGCTTTTTGCCTGCTATTGAGCAGATCAAAAAATATTGTGACGTGATGAATGTGGATTCGGGTATTGACTATCGGTTGCGCACGTTGACTCAAGCTCATCTCTATTTCACACCGCTGAATGAAGATAATGAACGCGCGATGGATCAAATGTTTATTCTTTTGACCGGTAATAATAGTAGAGAACAAGCCTCTGTATTGGAAATTAACCACCGGCAGATGCCCGCGATTCGTCATGCTGATGGTGTATTGGCAATTGGATTTAAAGTTTTGTGTGAAGATGCGCGTAGTCAGATGGATTACATTGTTTTATCAAAACTTTATCACACGGTTTTGTTATATCAGGTTCCGGCGATAATGCCGGGTAATGAAAATGCCGCTCGCCGTTTCCTGGCGCTGGTTGATGAATTTTACGAACGCCGGGTAAAATTGATAATTAATGCGGCGGTGCCGATGGAGCAAATTTACCAAGGGGTGTTGTTGGTTTTCGAATACCAGCGTTGCTTATCCCGTTTGCAAGAGATGCAAAGTGAAGAGTATCTGAAATTACCTCATTTACCTTAATTTTGTGTTTACCCGTATATTTCAGACTCAAAACTGATTTTAAATATTCAAATTGGGGTCGATTTTTATTTTTGACTTCTCTATAATCTTGCGACCCCACGTTACGGCAATGTTTTTTTCCCAAAAACTTGCAATAGTGCCGGCATAGGCTATTCGAAGGGGTAGGTTTGCTGGACAAGAGTCGTGTGAACCTCAGCAAGTTTCTGAACCTTGAGTGTTCACCAACGTGTAACTTATTATTGGGTAAGCTTTAATGAAAACTTTTACAGCTAAACCAGAGACCGTAAAACGCGACTGGTATGTTGTTGACGCAGATGGCAAAACTTTAGGCCGTCTTGCAACTGAAGTGGCTAGTCGTCTGCGCGGCAAGCATAAAGCGGAATACACTCCGCATGTTGATACCGGTGATTACATCATCATCGTTAATGCAGAAAAAGTTGCAGTCACCGGCAACAAGCGTTCTGATAAAATCTACTATCACCACACCGGTCATATCGGTGGTATTAAGCAAGCGACCTTTGAAGAGATGATTGCCCGCCGCCCTGAGCGTGTAATTGAAATCGCGGTTAAAGGCATGCTGCCAAAAGGGCCGCTGGGCCGTGCAATGTACCGTAAACTGAAAGTTTATGCAGGTAGCGAGCACAACCATGCGGCACAGCAACCGCAAGTTCTGGACATTTAATCGGGATTATAGGCAATGGCTGAAAATCAATACTACGGCACTGGTCGCCGCAAAAGCTCTTCCGCACGTGTCTTTATTAAGCCAGGTAGCGGTAATATCGTCATCAACAAACGCAGTCTTGAAGTTTACTTCGGCCGTGAAACAGCGCGCATGGTTGTTCGTCAGCCGCTGGAGTTGGTTGATATGTTGGGTAAACTGGATCTGTACATCACTGTTAAAGGTGGTGGTATTTCTGGTCAAGCAGGTGCAATCCGTCACGGTATCACCCGCGCACTGATGGCGTATGACGAAACTCTGCGTTCTGATCTTCGTAAAGCTGGCTTCGTTACCCGCGATGCTCGTGAAGTTGAACGTAAGAAGGTTGGTCTGCGTAAAGCACGTCGTCGTCCACAGTTCTCCAAACGTTAATTTTTTGTCTTTATGGCAATTATTTAATGTGCAAACCCGTCTTTGTGGCGGGTTTTTTACTTAATTATCCACACACTTCCCCCAAAATGTACAAAATCTGGTAAACTAGTGCCAATTTTTGCCTCATCCATTTGTCTGCCTACTATTTGAACGGTAGTAATTACGTTGAAACGGTAATGACTGCGTTGAAACGAGAGTCATTGTGTTGAGTAGCGCATTCCGTATTCACCGTTGTGACGTAGAAACATAAAGGATGAGAATGAATGAGTAAGAATAGTCGTGGTCGTGTGGGGCTATTCATTCCCTTTTTAGATAAACTTGGAGGTTTTCATGGCTGTCGCTGCCAACAAACGTTCGGTAATGACTCTGTTTTCAGGCCCGGCCGACATTTTTAGCCATCAAGTGCGAATTGTATTGGCGGAAAAAGGTGTCAGTGTTGAAGTTGAGCAGGTTGAGGCAGGTAACCTGCCACAGGACCTTATCGATCTGAACCCTTATCAGACAGTTCCGACTTTGGTTGATCGTGAGCTGACGCTATATGATTCCCGCATCATTATGGAATATCTGGATGAACGCTTTCCTCATCCACCATTAATGCCTGTGTATCCAGTTGCCCGTGGTTCCAGCCGTTTGATGATGCACCGCATCGAAAAAGACTGGTATTCCCTGATGCATACTATTGAGGAAGGCAATTCTCAAGAGGCCAATACTGCCCGTAAACGATTAGCAGAAGAGTTGCTAGCAGTGGCGCCAATATTTAAAGAGATGCCATTCTTTATGAGCGAAGAATTCAGTTTGGTTGATTGTTATCTTGCTCCTTTACTGTGGCGTTTGCCGGTATTGGGTATAGAATTACCGAGTTCTGGTACTAAAGATTTACAAATTTACATGCAGCGTGTCTTCGAGCGTGATGCATTCTTGGCTTCATTAACCGAAGCTGAACGTGAAATGCGCTTGCAATCCAGGAGCTGATTTATGGAGCTGTCTCAAATGTCTCCCCGTCGTCCTTATTTGTTGCGTGCTCACTACGAGTGGTTACTCGATAATGATATGACTCCGCATCTGGTTATAGACGTGACTTTACGTGGAGTTAATGTACCAATGGAATATGCCCGTGATGGGCAAATTGTGCTGAATATAGCGCCGAGAGCTGTTGGTAATCTTGAGTTAACCAATGATGAAGTACGCTTCAATGCCCGTTTTGGTGGCGTTCCCCGTCGGGTTAATGTACCGATGGCGGCAGTTATTGCGATTTATGGCCGTGAAAATGGGGCGGGAATGATGTTTGAGCCTGAAGCAGCTTATAAAGATGAATATCTTTTTAAATCCGCTTCAGATCAGGATAAGGCTGATACCTCTGCATCCGCGACAGATAATCTGGTATTAGTTACGGATGCATTGCCCGGTGCTGGAGATGATAATGGAGCTTCACCTGATGATGAGCCACCAAAACCGACGAGAGGGCGCCCTGCTTTACGGGTAGTAAAATAAGCGTTAAAAAGAGGGGGCGGTTTGCCTCCTTATTTTTTTTCAAATTCATTGATTAGAATTCTGTATTGTAGGCTTTTTCTAATTCCCAAAAACAATCTTCAGCTCTATTTTTAGCTTTGAAATCTGTGATAGCGCTTAAGCTCCTTTTAACCTTATTTACAAATTCTATTTTATTCTCTCTGGTCCCCAGTTCTGGTGGGATTGTGCAGATATCGGCCAATGATATATTGTTTTCTTTATCTACGTTAGCAAGGACTTCAGCAGGATTATTAATTAATGCTAAGGATAATGCGTAGTGAACTTCTTTGGCAAAACCTAGGTGTATGCTTTGCGTTAATTTAAAAGCCAGTTTTATCCATTTACTATCACCAGTAGAAATGTTGTGAGTGATTTCTTGTTTGGCTCCTATTTCACCTAATTCTGCCACTACAGAATTGGTACCTCTATTCATAATTTCTTTATTAATATTTTCAGATGTTAAGGGCTGTGATAAAGCAAGTGCTGTATGACTGATAAACAGCATTGGAGATAATAAAGTTAAGGTTTTTATTAGCTTCATTAATATTTCCAGTATTTATAGTTGAATAAGCATCGTGATATTTGTGTCGGTTAATTGGAATGTTTTATTTAAGACCCACACTAATGAGAATGAATATTCCAAAATATTATGTACGACAGTAATAAGTGTGGAATGTTCATTAAATTCACTTACTTTTTTGTGTAAGGGTAATCCAATTAATATAAGTTATCGAACTGATGATAGAAAGAGTTGGGAGCTGAAAAGCTCCCTTGGTTGATTAGATGTTGAGATAATCAAGAATGCCTTGCGCGGCTTTACGCCCCTCGGCAATTGCGGTTACAACGAGATCTGAGCCACGAACAGCATCTCCACCAGCAAATATCTGCGGATTGCTAGTTTGAAAGGGAGTGTCTGAGTACTCTGGTGCGACAATACGTCCTTGTTTATCCAAGGTTACTTGGTGATCACTTAGCCAGTTCATGGTATGTGGTTTAAAGCCGAATGCCATGATCACTGCATCGGCCTTAAGCAGGTGTTCCGATCCTGCGATAATTTCAGCTTGGCGGCGTCCATTTTCATCAGGTTGACCTAATTGAGTCCGTACCATTTTTATGCCACAAACTTGACCTGAATGGTTGATTTCAATCCTGACCGGTTGCAGATTAAACAGAAATTCCACACCTTCTTCCTTGGAATTTTTGACTTCACGCTGAGAGCCTGGCATGTTGATTTCGTCACGACGATAAGCACAGGTAACTGAAGCTGCTTTTTGGCGAATAGCCGTTCTGACACAATCCATTGCAGTATCACCGCCACCAAGCACCACGACCCGCTTACCTTGCATATTGATGAAAGGTTGCGATTGTAGGGCGGGATAACCCATCAAATGTCGGGTATTGGCAGTCAGAAATGGCAGCGCATCATAAACACCATCAGCATCTTCATTTGTCAGCCCCCCACGCATTGACTGATAGGTTCCTACACCAAGAAATACCGCATCAAACTGCTCAGTCAGTTCAGATAAGGCAATATCTTTGCCTATTTCAGTATTGAGCCGGAATTCAATTCCCATCTCAGAGAAAATTTCACGGCGGCGTATCATGACCTCTTTTTCCAGTTTAAACGCCGGTATGCCAAAGGTGAGTAATCCACCGATTTCCGGGTGACGATCAAAAACAACGGCTTGTACGCCATTACGAGTCAATACATCAGCACAAGCTAACCCAGCAGGGCCTGCACCAATAATCGCAACCTGTTTGCCCGTTGGCTGAACTTGTGACATATCGGGCTTCCAGCCCATAGCAATCGCTTTATCATTGATGTAGCGTTCAATATTACCAATGGTTACTGCACCGAACTCATCATTCAGAGTGCAAGCGCCTTCACAAAGGCGATCCTGTGGACAAACACGACCACAAACTTCCGGCAGGCTGTTTGTTTGATGGGATAAATCAGCCGCTTCCATAATACGTCCTTCATTGGCAAGTTTAAGCCAATTGGGAATGTAGTTATGAACGGGACATTTCCATTCGCAATAAGGGTTACCGCAAGAAAGGCAGCGATCAGCCTGTGTCTGTGCCTGAATGGCTGAAAATGGCTCATAGATTTCCACAAATTCTATTTTACGGATTTTCAACGGCTTTTTAGGCGGATCGACGCGTTGTAAGTCGATAAATTGATATACATTCTGGCTCATCTTGGCTCCTTATTGCGCTTGAATTCGCAACTCTGCGGAAGAACGACTGCGATGTCCCAATAGGGCTTTCACATCACTGGATTTTGGCTTCACAAGCGCAAATTTGCTCAGCCACTGTTGCCAGTTAGCAAGAATATCTTCACCGCGCTGGGAGCCTGTCAGGTGGACGTGTTCAGTGATAAGCCCTCTCAAGTGCTCTTCGTGGATAGCTAAGGCATCTACTGCCAGTACTTCAACCAACTCTGGGTTAACCCGTTTGCGGAAATCATCATTTTCATCCAGGACATAAGCAAAGCCGCCGGTCATTCCTGCACCAAAATTTATTCCAGTGCGTCCGAGAATACAGACGATACCTCCTGTCATATATTCACAGCCGTTATCTCCGATACCTTCCACAACCGTGATAGCACCTGAATTACGAACGGCGAAGCGTTCTCCTGCTCGCCCGGCTGCAAACAGCTTGCCTCCGGTTGCACCGTAGAGACATGTGTTGCCAATGAGGGTTGCCTGATGGCTTTTGAAGGCAGAACCTACAGGAGGGTGTATGACAATGCGGCCGCCAGCCATACCTTTGCCGACATAATCATTGGCATCACCGATAAGCGTCAGCTCCAGACCGCCGGCATTCCAGACGCCAAAACTTTGACCGGCAGTACCATTGAAATGAATTTTTATGGGCGTTGCGGCGATCCCCTGATTACCATATCGAGCAGCGATAAAACCGGAAAGGGAAGCGCCCACTGAACGATCCGTATTACGGATATCGAAATAGAAAGTTTTACTTTGTTGGTTTTCAATATAGCTAGCGGCTTGAGCCAGTAAATTCTTATTCAGGACCCCATTATCGAATGGTGGATTGTTTTCAGTGCAATATAAGGCTTTGCCCTGATGGGGTTCTGCGGTTGCCAAGAGCGGATCAAGATTGAGTTTGCTCTGTTTTGCTGAAATACCTTCCAGTACTTCCAACAGGTCAGTTCGGCCTATTAAATCAGTTAGATTTTTGACACCCAATGTAGCCATGATTTCTCTGGTTTCACGGGCGATAAAGCGGAAATAATTCATTACCCGTTCAGGTAATCCGTGGTAGTGGTCGCGACGTAATTTCTCATCCTGAGTGGCAACCCCGGTTGCACAATTATTAAGATGGCAAATACGCAGATATTTGCATCCAAGGGCAACCATTGGCCCAGTACCGAAACCGAAACTTTCAGCGCCAAGAATGGCCGCTTTAATAATATCTACGCCTGTTTTCAACCCGCCGTCAACTTGTAAGCGGATCTTATGACGTAATCCGTTAGCAACTAGCGCTTGTTGGGTTTCCACCAGCCCCAATTCCCACGGGCATCCTGCATATTTCACCGATGACAATGGACTGGCACCGGTACCGCCGTCATAGCCTGCGATAGTAATTAAATCGGCATAAGCTTTGGCAACGCCAGTGGCAACAGTACCAACACCGGGTTCTGAAACCAGTTTTACTGAGATCAGCGCATTGGGGTTGATCTGTTTTAGATCGAAAATCAACTGAGCTAAATCTTCAATAGAGTAAATATCGTGATGTGGTGGTGGAGAAATAAGTGTTACGCCGGGGACGGAATAACGTAGTTTTGCAATGTACGGTGTTACCTTATCACCCGGTAATTGCCCACCTTCTCCGGGTTTAGCGCCTTGTGCGACTTTAATCTGAATCACATCAGCGTTGACCAGATAAGCCGGTGTCACACCAAACCGACCGGAAGCAACTTGTTTGATACGGGAAACCTTTTTTGTTCCATAACGTGCGGGATCTTCTCCACCTTCGCCGGAGTTGGAAAAACCACCTAACGTATTCATAGCTTCAGCCAGAGCTTCGTGTGCTTCCGGGCTTAATGCTCCAATCGACATCGCTGCGGTATCAAAGCGTTTAAACAGCTCTTCGGCAGGTTCTACTTCTTCAATAGGTAGAGGTTCACCTTTTGTTTTTATCGCCAGCAAATCACGGATTGTGGTAATTGGACGCTGATTAACCAAACGAGAATATTTCAAGTAATCGTGATATTCGCCACTATGAACCGCAGACTGTAAAGTGCTTATCACATCTGGGTTATAAGCGTGATATTCGCCGTTATGAACATATTTCAGCAATCCGCCCTGATCGAGTGGTTGACGAGCAAGCCATGTACGTTTAGATAAGTTTTGCAGATCCTGCTCGAAATCGCTGAAATTAGCACCGCCAATTCGGCTGACGACGCCATTGAAGCAGAATTCAGTTAATTCGGAATGTAAGCCGACAGCTTCAAATAGTTTAGAGCAGCGATAGGAGGCGATAGTCGAGATGCCCATTTTCGACATGATTTTATATAACCCTTTATTAATACCATTGCGGTAGTTAAGCATGACATCAGCATAAGGTTTATTAATTGTGCCATTATCGACCATTTTGGCGAGGGATTCATAAGCCAGGTAGGGATAAATCGCTGTTGCACCAAATCCCAGTAGTACAGTGAAATGGTGTGGATCACGGGCACTCGCTGTTTCTACTATCAAGTTGGTATCACAGCGTAGGCTTTTTTCTACCAAACGGTGTTGAATAGCGCCAACGGCCATAGGCGCTGGTATAGGTAACTTCTCCGACGTAATGTTGCGGTCAGATAATACCAACAATACCGCACCATCTCTGGCGAGTTGTTCAGCCTGATCACACAATGCAAACAGGGCATTTTGCAGATTGGTTTCTTGTGGATTGAAAGTTAAGTCTAATTGTTCTGCGCGATAGTGTGGACTTTGCTGCGTTATTAATTGGTGAAAGTCAGAGTAGAGCAGAATAGGAGATTTAAAACTTAATCGGTGTGCCTGTCCCTCTGCTTCACAAAATACGTTCATCTCCCGCCCGATGCAGGTGGTGAGAGACATAACATGTGCTTCGCGTAGTGGGTCGATTGGCGGATTAGTGACTTGAGCAAATTGCTGGCGGAAATAGTCATAAATAATCCGTGGGCGGCTGGAAAGGACGGCAAACGGCGTATCATCTCCCATTGAACCGGTTGCTTCCTGACCATTCTCTCCCAGGACTCGGATGATTTGATCTAGCTCTTCGTTGCTGTAGGCAAATTGTTTGTGATAGACCGCTAAGGATTGATCGTTCAGATCCCGATGACCAGTTTGATCTTCCAGTAATTCTTCGAATGGGGTCAGACGCTTGACGTTTTTATCCATCCATTCTTTATAGGGATGGCGGCTTTTCAAGTCATTGTCTGTTTCTTCTGCATGCAGGATGCGGCCTTGGCGGGTATCAATCACGATAAGTTCACCGGGACCAACTCGCCCTTTTTCCACCACTTCATCTGGTTGATAATCCCAGATACCGACTTCGGAAGCACAGGTGATCAACTTATCTTTGGTGATAACATAACGGGCTGGGCGCAAGCCATTACGATCCAGATTACAGGCAGCGTAGCGTCCATCTGACATAACGATACCCGCGGGGCCATCCCACGGTTCCATGTGCATAGAGTTGAAATCAAAAAAAGCCCGCAGATCTTCATCCATATCAGGATTGTTTTGCCATGCGGGAGGAACCAGCAATCGCATAGCACGGATTAAATCCATTCCGCCGTTGAGAAACAGTTCCAGCATATTATCCAGCGAGCTGGAATCTGACCCTGTTTCATTGACAAAAGGGGCGGCAGTGTGCAGATCGGGAATAAGCGGTGTCTTGAATTTATAGGATCTTGCTCGTGCCCACTGGCGGTTACCGGTGATGGTGTTTATTTCACCGTTATGGGCAAGATAGCGGAAAGGTTGTGCCAATGGCCAGCGCGGGACGGTATTGGTTGAAAAGCGTTGATGGAATAGGCAAATTGCCGATTCCAAACGTAAATCAGCCAGATCGGGATAGAAACGGGGCAAATCTGCCGCCATGCACAGCCCTTTATAGATAGTCACTAGATTAGACAAACTGCAAACATAAAAGTCGCTGTCATTGATGCGTTTTTCTATTCGTCGGCGAGCAACGAACAAGCGGCGTTCTAAATCACGTGCACGCCAGCCAGCCGGAGCATTAACAAAAATCTGTTCAATATGAGGGAGGCTTGAAAGGGCTATTTCGCCCAGAATATCACTGTTGATGGGGACTGCACGCCAGCCAACGACTGACAGGGTTTCATTTTGTAGCTCTTGTTCGATGATTGCCCGGCAGTTTTGTGCAATCTGAGGATCTTGGCTGAGAAATAGCATACCGACGGCGTAATTGCGGGCTAAATGCCACTCTTGCTCCTGTGCGACCATCCGAAAAAAGCGGTCAGGTTTTTGCAACAATAAACCACAACCGTCACCGGTTTTGCCATCTGCCAGGATTGCCCCACGATGTTGCATTCTGGCCAAGGCATGGATAGCGGTACGTACTACTTTGTGGCTTGGCTCCCCTTCAATATGGGCTATCAGTCCAAAGCCACAGTTATCCTTTTCTTGAGATTTGTTATATAGCATAGTGTGAACCTCCCGAGGTTCTGTCCGACTCTCACAGAAACTCACAGACATTTGTGAGATTAATATTTTTTACTGGCGTCTGAATTGCGCCCTCAATCAACCACCACTTGTTTATTTGTGATAAACAGGTGGTGACTTAAATGATATTGTGTCACTGCATAATTATGGTTCAGATGAGAATCTGACAGATGATTTCCAGTGACGACTTTCCAAGTTAACTAGAAATATAAATCAGGTCAAATATCACCGGGATAAGATAAGGACAGGTGACAAGTAAAGTTAATGCTATGATTTATAAGTGGAAAAATTAACATTAGTGTTGTGTGATATAGATCATGTTAGGATTTTAATGTGATTTATATCACTAATATTCGTGTAATATTTGTTTTGTATATGCTGTTAAACTTTTATTTATTAGATTTAAAATCTGACTAATGTTAACTTTACGGAATTAATTTATATTTTTGTTTATTTATAAGAATAAAGTTTTATCTTTTTGGGGTATTAACAGAGTAAAAAAGAATTTTATGCTTATTTTATCAATGTATTTGATTATTTATTCATGCTTGGATTGTGCGAAAAGACCGGCAGGAGTAAAAAGCCAGAATAATGTTTGGGAAGTCATCATTAAAACTATTAAATAATACTATTGTTTTACCAGGTCAACAATTTCTGTTATTCCTTCAACGAAGTGGCCGGTTTTTTACGGTATGATCCGGAATGGTCATATTTAACGGGAGTTTTTATGAAATGAAGCTGCTCAGGGGCCTGGCCCAATATTATGTTGATTTAATGATGAAATTGGGGTTAGTGCGCTTCTCATTACTGCTTGCATCTGCACTGGTCGTTCTTGCTATGTGTGTACAGATGGTAGTCACTTTTCTGCTTCAGGGAGGAGTGCAAAGTATTGATTTAGTTCGCTCAATCTTTTTTGGTTTGTTGATTACACCTTGGGCTGTCTATTTTCTTTCGGTTGTTGTTGAACAGCTTGAAGAGTCCCGTCAGCGATTATCTAAATTAGTTGAAAAGTTGGAAGTTATGCGTCAGCGTGATCGGGAACTTAATCAGCAATTAAAAGACAACATTATTAAGCTTAATCAGGAGATCTCGGAAAGAGAAAAAGCTGAGCAGGCGCATCTGATATTGTTGGATAAACTCAAAGAAGAGATGAAACACCGTGAGCAGACGCAGATTGAGTTGGAACAACAATCTGTATTGTTGAAATCTTTTCTCGATGCTTCTCCTGATTTGGTCTATTACCGTAATGAAAATAATGAATTTTCTGGTTGTAACCGGGCGATGGAATTGCTGACGGGTAAAAGCCAGAAACAACTTGTCGGGCTGACACCAAACGATGTTTATGACAAAGAGGTTGCTCGCAAGGTAATGAAAACCGATGAAAAAGTGTTCCGTCATAATGTTGCACTCACTTATGAGCAATGGCTAGTTTATCCCGATGGTCGAAAAGCCTGTTTTGAGCTTCGGAAAGTCCCTTTTTATGATCGGGTAGGAAAAAGACATGGGCTTATGGGATTTGGGCGCGATATAACGGAACGTAAGCGTTATCAGGACGCTTTGGAGAATGCAAGTAGGGATAAGACCACTTTTATCTCAACGATTAGCCATGAGCTTCGTACGCCTTTAAATGGCATTGTTGGTTTGAGCCGTATTCTGCTCGATACTGAGTTGACATCTGAGCAAAATGACTATCTGAAAACGATTCATGTCAGTGCCATCACGCTGGGTAATATTTTCAATGACATTATTGAAATGGATAAAATTGAACGGCGTAAAGTGCAAATTGATAATCAGCCAATTGATTTTACCGGTTTTATGTCCGATCTGGAAAACCTCTCTGGGCTGCTGGTGCAACCGAAAGATATTAAATTTGTCATGAACCCAGAACTGCCACTGCCTGCCAGAATCATGACAGATGGTACTCGCTTGCGCCAAATTCTGTGGAACTTGATTGGCAATGCGGTGAAATTTACGCAAAAAGGTGAGATTACTGTTCGAATCTGGTACGAAGAGGAAGAACGTTTGCTGTTTGAAGTCACAGATACGGGGATTGGTATCCCACATGATGAGCTGGAGAAGATTTTTGCGATGTATTATCAAGTGAGAGGCAGTCATGGTGGTTGTCCAGCAACGGGAACCGGTATTGGATTGGCGGTATCCAAACGTTTGGCTCAAAGTATGGGAGGGGATATTGTGGTGGAAAGTGAGCCGGGACAAGGTTCTCGATTTACACTGTCTATCATTGCACCGGCTATGGAGGAGAATCTTTTATGCAAAGAAGATACAGATGATTATCCACTTCCAGCGTTGCATATCTTATTGGTGGAAGATATTGAGCTGAATGTGATTGTTGCTCGCTCTGTATTGGAGAAATTGGGTAACAGCGTGGAAGTCGCTATGAATGGTAAAGATGCGCTAGACGTGTTTAAGCCAGGAGAGTTCGATTTGGTACTGCTTGATATTCAGCTACCCGATATGACCGGGTTAGATATCTCCCGGGAATTAAGTCAGCGATATGCCAAAAAGGATCTGCCACCGCTGATTGCACTGACAGCAAATGTCTTAAAAGACAAAAAAGAGTATCTGGATGCAGGTATGAATGGTGTGTTGAGTAAGCCGCTTTCTGTGAATGCGTTAACCGCCATTATTGAACAATATTGGGGGGAACAGTCTGTGCATCATATGCAGCCGGAAGAAGAGGAGTCAGGATTGATGAAAAAAGGTGAAGATTTACTTGATACAGAAATGCTTAACCAATACATCGAGCTCGTTGGGCCGCAATTGATTCGCAATAGTCTGAGTGTGTTTGAAAAGATGATGCCGGGTTACTTATCTGTTCTGGACTCAAACATGACAGCTAAAGACCAGAAAGGCATTACGGAGGAAGCGCATAAGATAAAAGGTGCTGCGGGATCGGTTGGATTGCGTCATTTACAGCAACTGGCCCAGCAGATTCAATCACCTGATTTACCTGCATGGTGGGATAATGTTCAGGAATGGGTTGATGAGTTAAAGCAAGAATGGAGAAACGATACGGAAATTTTGGGAGAATGGTTGACGGACGCTGAAAAAAAATAACCCCAACCGAGGTTGGGGTGCGCGAATACTGCGCCAACACCAGGGAAAACTGTTTACACGCCTATCTAATATTTGGTTGCGGCGAGTAAATGAGGAATTCTCCGTACATCATACAAGTACCAACATAGCAAAGATAAGATTTTTTGTTACAAGATTCATTAAAATCTGTGATGAAGATTGGTGTTTAACCCCCTAAAGGGTTAAGCAATAATCTACTACAAATGGAGTGAGGTATGAAATCAGTTGCGGTTGTCTTAAGTGGATGTGGTGTATTCGATGGTAGCGAAATTCATGAGTCAGTATTAACTCTGCTTTCTTTAGACCGTTTAGGTGTTAAAACGAGCTTTTTTGCGCCTGACGAACGACAACTTCATGTTATTAATCATATTAACGGTGGAGAAACTGGCGAAGAACGTAACGTCCTACAGGAATCTGCTCGTATTTCAAGGGGAAAAATTAAGCCTTTATCACAAGCAAATGCCGATGAATTTGATGCCCTGATAATTCCTGGGGGATTTGGTGTTGCAAAGAATTTATGTGACTTTGCCGTTAAGACAGTTGATTGCGAAATAAATAAGGAATTATTAAGTTTTGTGAGGGCTATGCATAAGCAACATAAACCAATGGGATTTATGTGTATTGCGCCTGTTATGTTGCCAAAATTACTTAATAAACCGGTGAAACTAACTGTCGGCAATGATCCTGAAACGGTTGCTCAAGTAGAGGCTATGGGAGGAGTCCATATCATTTGCAAGGTAAATGATGTTGTTGTTGATTTAGAAAATAAAATTGTGACGACACCAGCCTACATGCTTGCTGAATCTATTTCTCAGGCAGAAGAGGGAATTGATAAACTTGTCAGAAAAGTATTGGAAATGACTGAGTAACTGGATGCGAAATCCTTTTCAATTTTTATGGTACTGGCTTAAAAAAATCGTAATCTCAGTTATTATCTTATGGATAGTTTCTGTTGTTGCATTTTCATTTTTGCCAGTGCCGTTTTCTATGGTTATGGTTGAGCGCCAGATTAGCGCTTGGTTATCAGTTAATTTTTATTATGTATCTTGTTCTAGTTGGGTAGGGCAAGGACAAATATCGCCAAATATCGCATTGGCTGTTATTGCTGCGGAAGATCAAAAATTCCCACAGCATTGGGGATTTGACTTTGATGCTATCGAAAGTGTACTTGAGCGTAATAAGAATAATTCTGGAAGGCTCAGGGGGGCTTCAACGATTTCTCAGCAAACGGCCAAAAATTTATTTTTGTGGGACGGACGTAGCTGGGTAAGAAAAGGGTTGGAAGCCGGGATGACCTTTGCTATTGAACTGGGATGGTCAAAAAGTAGAATTCTGACTGTTTACCTTAACGTAGCAGAATTTGGCGATGGCATTTTTGGTGTTGAAGAGGCATCTAAACGCTATTTTCATAAATCAGCCAGTAAATTGACGGCATCAGAAGCCGCTTTACTTGCTGCTGTATTGCCTAATCCACACCGCTATAAAGTTAACTCACCTTCGGCTTATGTCTTACAGCGTCAGCAATGGATTTTGCGGCAAATGCGGTTGTTGGGTGGGGTGAGTTATCTTGAGAAAAATGGGTTAATGAAAAATGATTGAAGGAAGAATGAGAGGTTATTCAGTTTGACGTGGGATGATGAAAAGGGTAAAACGCCAGCGCCAAAAAATGACGCGGCCTGATACCTGAATGTTTGACAGATTTATCGTGTCATCACTTTCAATCAATATATTTAATTCAAATAAGTAAATGCGGTTGTTACCCGCTTAACACCGTTAGTTTCGCTGGCAATTTTCGCTGCGGCGTTACCCTCTTGTTTGGTCAGAATGCCCAGTAAAAAGACTTCGCCGTTTTCCGTAACGACTTTTATGTTAGAAGACTTAACCGAGTCACTAGCCAGGATTTTTGAGCGTACTTTAGTTGTAACCCAGGTATCCTTAGAAGCAGTACCTAATTCAACAGGTTTCCCCTGACGAATTTCATTGTAAACGGTGTGTGCTCCATCAACACGCGATGCTATCTGTTTAGCACGGTCTGAAAGGCTTGAGTCTGGGGTTTGACCTGTCAGTAAAACTTTTCCTTGATAGGCAGTGGTAATAATACGGGTTTGCTCTTTGAGCTGCTTATCTTTGTTAAGCGCATTACTGACACGGGCTTCGAGAGTACTATCGTCAACCTGTTGACCAATAGTGCGGGGATCGGTTGCGGTTTTAGTCGCTACGGCAGCAGAACTGACCACGACTGCCCCAATACATCCTTGTAACATTACAGCAGCACAAATCGTAGCTAATAGGGAGAAAAATCGCATTATTGGCTCCTTAGTCATCCTGATGGGGAAAGAGTGTATTATCGATTAAGTCACATAAGCAGTTAACTGTTAGCATATGAACTTCTTGAATTCTGGTACTGCGATGAGATGGAATACGAATCTCTACGTCTTGTGGACCGAGTAAGCCGGCAAGCTCACCACCATCATAGCCAGTAAGGGCGACAATTGTCATATCGCGGGTTACGGCGGCTTCAACGGCTTTGACAATATCACGGCTATTACCATGTGTAGAAATCGCTAATAACACATCGCCTGGCTGACCTAATGCCCGTACTTGTTTAGCATAAATTTCATCATGCTGTTTATTGCTTGAAATCGCAGTGATGACCACATTGTCTGCATTAAGTGACAATGCGGGCAGGCTTGGGCGCTCAGTTTCAAACCGGTTAATCATATTGGCAGCAAACCGTTGGGCAGTCGCTGCTGAGCCTCCATTACCACAGCAAAGGATTTTGTTACCATTCAGTAATGACTGAACCATCATCATTGCCGCTCGCGAGATAGCATCAGGTAATGCTTCTGCGGCTGCAATCTGAGTTTGAATACTTTCTGTAAAACAGACTTTAATTCTATCCAGCACGTTTATAACCTACTCAGTATCATTTTAACGAGTAAACTCATTTTGATTGAAGGCATTTTGCAACCATTCAAATTGTTGACCAGTAATAGCACAAATATCAAAGCGACAAGAAGAGGTTTCAAAACATTCACCTCGTTGAAACAGCCATACTGCGGCAGTGTGTAATAATTTTTTACGCTTGCTACGGGTGATTGTCACCAATGCATCTCCATATTGTCCTGATTTGCGAAAACGGACTTCAATAAAGACCCAAGTTTGCTTGTCTTTCATAATCAGGTCAATTTCACCACCGTGAACTTTCACATTTGCGGCGATAAAAGATAATCCTTGTTTTTGTAAAAACAACTTTGCCTGCGCTTCATAGTTGCGTCCCAGCAGATAACTTGTCAGCTTCTTCATTTTTATCCTGCTTTTTATTTCATTCTGAAATGAGTCATTTGAATTGAAAGGCCGCTTGGTAGCAAGCGGCAAGTAACTAAATAGCCGTGATTTGGCCTTGATGATATTGCATCCATGAGAGTTGTCGGAAAATGGTGCAGTTTTCTTGAACAGACAGCACCCCGGAAGCACCATTGAGTTGGAAATCACTTTGAAGCTGAACTTGACTGAATTGATTTGCTAATGACCAGGCATCAATACCCATAGCATAAAGGCGCATCAAAGAGTAATCATGTGTAAATTTACTGGCTGCTTGCTGCATCAGTGACAAGTTAGCACCGGCGATTAAGGGAATGTCACTGAATTGCATTCCCTCCATCTCCAGGCGGAAATCGGGACCAACGCCCGCCTGATTACTGCGGGAACTTGCGTAAAGGGCGGGCTTATCGCGGGAGCTGATTGCCATATCAATCATTGTCTTAATTAGCGTCAGTTCATCCAGGGTAGAAACAATATAAACGGCATCCACTGAGCCGCCAGTAGAAGTAGGAACGACATCGGTGTTTATCTGGGGGATTTCCAGATCACCAATAGCGATTGATGTAGGTTGATTGCTTGTGACATTGACGGCTGTTCCGGTCAAGCGAATACCGGTACCTCTATTAATTAATTGTTTCAGTTCGGCGGAAGAGCTAAAAGTTTGTTGCAGAACAGCATGTCCCCCTTGTTTTTGCCATTCCTGTGCAAAGGCTTTGGCAATGCGATCACCAAAAGTCCCTCTGGGGACCAAAATCAGAGGATTCTGTTTCTGTTGCTGCCAAATATGTTCCGCAGCATTTTTCGCTTCATCTTCTGGTGACAAAGAAAAATAGCAGATATTAGAGTGTGGTTGAGCATTGTCTAACTCGTTTAGTACTAGCATGTTTAATGCAGTATTTATCTGAACGAGTTTAACCACATCTGGCTTAAGTAACGGCCCGACAACTAAATTCACACCATCCTGCTTAGCCTGAATGAATAAGTTTTCCAATGGCTGGCTGGCTGTGTCATAGATTTTGACCTGTTGTGTGTTAACCGGTGCATTGGCTATGACAGGTGTTGTTTGAGTGGTTGGTATTGTTGAGTCTATGATCGCCCCTTCACTAGGGGACATATCGGTAGAAACCACGCTATCTGACGCGCTATCGTTGTCTGCTATAGATAAATTTTCCGGGTTTTCTGTTGGCAATGATGGACTGGGTAAACCGGCCTGAGCATCAAGAAAACCTTGGCGAATGGCTTCACCGAATACTTTTGCTTGACCACTTAATGGCAGGAACAGAGCAATACGGATATTCGTATTTTGCTGTTGGATGGCTGTCTGTTGTAATTGAACTGGGAGTGACTGTGCGGCAGGGTTTTGTGGATAACGAATTTTCCAGTCACGGATAGCTGCCTGTAGTTTGTCGGAGTCCTGTTTGTTATCCTGATAGGCACTGAGTAAGTCCAGCCAGCCTTGCAGAACATTTTCATCAGCGTTGATGACCAATCCACGGCGCTCTTGTGGTGAAAGACGGGTCAGCATTTGCCAGGTATCATCAATATTTTTTTGACGAGCCGCACTCTCTTTCACAAGTGGTTCCTGAGCGATATAAGCACGGATAACATCAAGAGAAGGTTCGCCATGGGCGGCATCAATGATGGATTGATAACGGGCGATTTCTGCACTGATTTTGTCCTGAGTTTGCAAAGGTTGTTGCCCCTGTTGATCAGGTACGGTACATCCTGCGATGATCATGACTGCCAGCATAGCTGAACAGACTAAACCAGTTTTGATACGCACAAAAATTGAGGAAAGCATACTGTATCCAGCGATGTTTTTTTCAAAGATGCTCAATTTTAAATCGGCCATTCGGATGAAACAATGAATCAACCTAATCGAGCAGTGGTTACGACATCCACGCTATATGTTGTACCAACCCCCATTGGAAACTTGGGTGATATCACTCAGCGTGCGCTTGAAGTTCTTGAGCATGTCGATCTGATTGCAGCCGAAGATACGCGACATACTGGCTTGTTGCTTCAACATTTTGCCATTAATGCACGCATGTTCGCACTTCATGATCATAATGAACAGCAGAAAGCAGATCAATTAATTACAAAACTCCAACAAGGGAAAAGTATTGCATTAGTCTCTGATGCAGGAACGCCCCTGATTAATGATCCTGGTTATCATGTGGTTCGCCGTTGCCGTGAAGCTGGTATTCATGTTGTCCCACTTCCAGGGCCTTGTGCGGCGATAACCGCCTTGTCTGCTGCTGGTCTGCCATCAGATCGTTTTTGTTACGAAGGATTTCTGCCCGCAAAGCGTAAAAGTCGGACAGATACTTTACGGGCTTTGCAACAGGAACCACGCTCATTAATTTTTTATGAATCCACTCATCGTCTGATCGAAAGTTTAGAAGATATGGTTGAGGTGTGGGGAACTGAACGTTACATCGTTTTGGCAAGGGAATTAACAAAAACTTGGGAATCCATTCAAGGGATGCCAGTGGGTGAACTTTTGGCATGGGTGAAGGAAGATGAAACCCGTCGTCGTGGTGAAATGGTATTGATCGTTGAAGGCTATAAAAAACCGGATGACGATGTTTTGCCTCCAGAGGCATTAAGAACGCTGGCGCTTCTTCAACAAGAGCTGCCATTGAAAAAAGCAGCGGCATTGGCAGCAGAGATTCATGGTGTGAAGAAAAATGCACTTTATCGCCATGGGTTGGGTCAGAATGAAGAATAATAGCAATTGCTGAATTAGGGCAGATAGTCGGTAAATGCCTATACATCGTTGGACAAACCTTTTATAATCCGCCGCGGAGTTGACTAGACAGTCGCTGCTTTATCATTAATCCTTTGGATGATAGATGGAGGAGAGGAAAGTCCGGGCTCCACAGGGCAGGGTGCCAGATAACGTCTGGGGGGTGAAAGCCCACGACCAGTGCAACAGAGAGCAAACCGCCGATGGCTTACTTAATGTAGGATCAGGTAAGGGTGAAAGGGTGCGGTAAGAGCGCACCGCGCGGCTGGTGACAGTTCGTGGCACGGTAAACTCCACCCGGAGCAAGGCCAAATAGGGGTTCATTAGGTACGGCCCGTATCGAACCCGGGTAGGCTGCTTGAGCCAGTGCGTAAGTGCTGGCCTAGATGAATGACTGTCCACGACAGAACCCGGCTTATCGGTCAACTTCACAAATTTAGCCCCGTTAGATTGAAATCTGACGGGGCTTTCACTTTTTTAAGCAGCCAGATCAATTAACAGCCCCTGGAATTCCGTATCTGCTTTTAAAACCAGACGACTTTCTTCATGAATAAAAGCGCCATCTCCGCATTTAATTAAATTGCTATCCTTAGAATTGCCTCTTATTTTTATATTTCCGTTTAGGGATTGCAGATAGGCATTTTTTCCCTTTAATTGCAGATGATGAGATTGATTTTTATTAAGGAAAATATGATTTACCCACACTTGCTGACGTAATTGCATACTGCCATCTTCCGCGGTTGGAGAAGCTAGCATAGCCAATGGCTGTTCCGGTAATTCCATTCGTTGCAATGGTAAGCTTTCCTGCTGAGGAAAGGCATTCAGCCAAAGCTGTAAGCGTGTTAGTGGCTTATTAATACTGGCATTATGTTCACTGTAGCTGATGCCTTGACGGGTAGAAAATAGTAAACATTCTCCTTTACCGGCTTTGATGTAGTTGCCTTCGCTGTCACGGTATTCTGCTTCACCTTGTAGAATAATATTCAATATATCCACATGTGGATAGGATCTAGGTTGGAAAGCGGCTTTGGGGGCGATGACTTCCTGATTGAGTACACGTAGCGCACCATAACCTAAAAACTTTGGATCAAAATAGTGACCAAATGAAAATGTATAACGAGCCTGTAGCCAACCATAGTCAGCTTTCCCACATTGTTTTGCTGTTCTATTTATAATCATGATGGTGGTTACCTTAAAAAAACACACACTAAGAATAGTAATTATCTGGACGGCGAAATGTTAGCCAGTTAATCTGGTCAGCATATTCAAATTTCCTGATTGAGAAAAATATGAGCAAAGAACGAGCGCTTACACTGGAATCTCTCCGGGTCATGGATGCGATTGATCGGCGGGGAAGTTTTGCTGCGGCCGCTGATGAGCTTGGTCGTGTTCCTTCTGCACTTAGCTATACGATGCAAAAATTAGAAGAGGAGTTGGATGTAGTGCTGTTTGACCGTTCGGGTCACAGAACTAAATTCACCAATGTTGGCCGTATGTTGCTTGAGCGTGGACGTCAATTGCTTGAAGCTGCTGATAAATTAACGGCTGATGCAGAAGCATTAGCGCGAGGTTGGGAAACTCACCTGACAATTGTTTGTGAAGCATTGGTTCCGGCTTCTTCATTATTCCCGTTAGTAGGTAAGCTTGCTCAAAAATCGAATACTCAGCTCTCTTTATTGACTGAGGTTTTGGCGGGTGCATGGGAGAGGTTGGAAACTGGTCGGGCGGATATTGTTATTGCACCAGATATGCATTTTCGTGCATCGGCAGAAATTAATTCACGTCAGCTTTACAGCATTACCAATGTCTATGTCGCTAGCCCTGATCATCCTATACATCAAGAGCCGGAGCCTCTGTCCGATGTCACGAGGGTGAAGTACCGTGGTATTGCTGTAGCAGATACAGCGAGGGAGCGCCCGGTATTGACGGTTCAATTGTTAGATAAGCAGCAGCGTTTGACGGTCAGTTCTCTGGAAGATAAACGCCGTGCTCTCTTAGCTGGGCTGGGCGTTGCTACCATGCCTTATCCTATGGTGGAACAAGATATTGCAGAGGGTCGTTTGCGGGTGATTAGTTCTGAATACAGCCATGACACAAATGTCATTATGGCATGGCGACGAGACAGCATGGGGGAAGCTAAGTCTTGGTGTTTGCGGGAAATCCCTAAATTATTTGTTAGTCGGTAAGTAGAAGCGATGTGAACAATCAAATTAGGAGTTAGGATGTAAAAAAACATGATTCGATGATTGTTTAACAAAATATGAAATTGTGGCACAACGAATGTGACATTCGTAAATGGCGCCAGCTAGTACAGCAGACTGTCTGGTTGGCTGTGCTGATCTTTTTGAGCAGAGCTGGCATCATTAGTAGGTGTAAATTTTTTCTGAACCAAAATTTTGGGGGATGGCAACAAATAGGACAGGCCATAGTGCATTTTTCTTTGGCAAGAAAGATGCTGCTATAGCAACTGCCTGACTTTCTGAAAAATTGTACTTATTAGCCGAATCCGTCTCCATTTATTATTTTTAGCCAAAATGATTTTTTGCCATATGATATTGTTTGAGAAGATCATCGGTATTATCGTATGTGACAGACCAGCTACTTAGGTTAATTGTTGTGTTATGTTTAACACTGTCTTTGTTCTTTTGTTTATAATCTTTTATTTGTAGTCTCCAACGTATTCCTAATACCCCAATTCCATCGCTTGTGTATTTTTTTTTATCGAAATTATCTATTAGTAAGAGGAATTTTATTCTCCACCCGGAATCATAGTCTTTGATATTGTCATCGTTAATTGAGCTTAGGAGATTTGTTAGCGCAGATTCCATATCTGTTTTGTCCAGAGGTTCTACTAGAGTCTCAGAAGATCCCCTGGCAATTTGGATAAAAGCATTTTTCACTGCCTCTACGTTATCATATTTATTGATTGATGCTGGAGGATCATCCTCATTTCCCGTAAATGTACTGCAATTTTCCCCTAGCCATTTAAAATGTTCCGGTACACCAATATAAATTAGTTTTGTTTTGTATCCGAGGGCATCATCCTCTGGTGACCAGTTAGCTTTGGATGTATGTACGAAATTGTCAGCAATATACTCCCCAATTGCAAATGACTGTGTACTTCCTGTAATTAGTTGTTTTCTTACATCCTCAATATATTCTGAGAGTAAACTTTCATCCGTAAGATCACATGTTAATCCAAGAGCAGTTAATTGTGCCTTTAAGTCACTTGTGGATAGTTGGTCTGGTGTGTCTTTTCTTAATCTCACATTTATTTTTTTACCATAGATAGTCATAAACTCTCCGTTATTATTTTATGGGAATTAAATGTTGATTTAACAATGCATTATAGGTACATTGATTAATTTGAGCTCTATTTTTCTAGCTTAGAATTTTATGGTCTATAAATTAATTCAATGCCTCTTAAATTGCCAAGTCTTACGCAAATGTTAACTTCTAATGCATTGAGATAAGCATTATGACTCATATCATAGAGCCCATAAACACCGTTACCCTCTGTAATACCGGGGGTTAGATATGTGTCATACCATTTCCCTTCTACTAATACATTCATGGCAGGTCCATTTCCATTTTGGTTGCTTGTAATATTTATACTGCTTATAGATGTATTAGCAATTAATTTACCGTCGCAAACATCCTTTAATTTTCCTGCTCCGGTAGCATAAAAAGGCATTAAACAAATAATGGTATAAGCAATTGAGCTATATTTCATTTGTCTTCCCTATTCGTTTATTGTATGAAGGATTCTGTGAATTATCTGGTACAGGTATTTTGTTGAAATTAAAACATAATTATTTAAATTTAAATACTAACTATTAGTCTGAGTGACTATCAATATTTTTAGTGGGTCTCCTATTGATTAAATGATTTTCTAATGTATATAGTTATGTGTCAAGTTGTTTTTTTTCAGTTTTTGTGTCAATTGATAATATTCTTGATTTATCTCTTTAAACACGTCTTTTTATTTTGTTTTATTTAATGGTTATAGGGTTTTTAAATTTCAAACTGCAATTTAAAAAACAACTGGTTTTTTTAAAAGCCGATTGTCTTAATATTATTTTGTGGAAAAGTGGTGGTAATATAATAAGTATAGCTATTATTGAAAAGGATTTTAATTTAATGTGATAATGTTAATTTTTTATTATTTTATTGTCTGGAATATAATGAGTGATAATTATGCGAAGAAAATATATTAATCGTGAAATTGAATAATAAAAATGTGTGAATTTTAATTTAAATCTCTATATAAATAATAATTCGATATTATAATAGCAATGATTTATTATGAAATAATTTAATTATTTCCTGCCGAGAAGGGAGATGGTTATTTATTTTGATAAAATAACTATTTTACCAGAGTCATTGTGATTCAATAGAAGTTTGTCCTATTGATTAAAGTGAGCCGAAAGATCTTCGAGATCTTTCAGCTTGCTATTTACCTTTAGACTGAATATTGGATATTTGGCTGATAAAATCCTTGAGCGAGAGTGGGATTTTGATCGTTTCGCCTTTTACCTGAAAACTATTATTTTTCAGATTCATAACAGTCACAGCAGGATATTACCAGTTTCTCTTCATCAGACGATCAATACTGAATTTACCTGGACCTGTGATAGACAGTAACAGATAACCTCCTCCGATAGTCAGGTTCTTAAGAAACATAGTCTGGTTCATCCCTTCAGCAAAATTGCTGTGGAAGAGCACGGCAGTCAGGACACAGAAACCAAAGGTAAATAACGCGGTGGTACGGGTTAACAAACCAAACAGAACTGCCAGGCCACCACCTAATTCAAGTAAGATTGTCAGTGGTAATAGAAAGCCAGGGACGCCCATAGCATTCATATATTGTTGAGTACCCGCGTAGGAATCACCTAATTTTCCATAACCTGCAACGATAAACAGAATCGGCATCAAAATGCGAGCCAGTAGCAGGGCACTATCTTCAAATTTTTTCATTAACAACTCCTAAAACGCAGAGAAATAATAATAGTTTTTTTGATGATTAACTTGTACTAACTCGAAATAGCACGATTTGCTAATCATTAACGGATGGAATGTATCCTAAAGGTAGGTGAGCTTAGTTGTAAGCAAGGATTATTAACAATTTTATACAAAGTTTTTGAATGTAGGTAACTAAAGTTATCATCAATGAGATATATTATGAAGAATTATTTCCATTTCAATATTCGAATGATGTAGCGCGACAAACGATAAAATTTCATAGGATGACGCAGGCTATATAAAGAGATAGCGTGGATTGCGGGTCGCAGATAGGGTTTTAATGACAAAAGCTTTTGCCAGCTTTTGTCATAAGGTTCAGTAAAGCTCTTCCAGAGCTGTGTATTGTTGGAAAGTTCAAGTCGCTGTAGCTGGATATTTCTGAGTAGTTGCTGTTTTTTTAGCTTTTTTTTCTGACGTTGTTTACTCATTACTGTGATCCTCCAACATTTCTCTATCTATCTTTAATTGCTCGCGTGTTGCACTAAGTAATGTTGAATTTCGCGCTTTCCTGATGGTCCATATAAGGCCAATAAGCGCCAGAACGAGTAGCGTGCCAGTAGTACTTGCTAATACGGTAAAACGCCAGCTGGGATCGATAGCCCAAAAAATCATAACAAGTAAACACATGAGGCCGAAAGCGGTGAGCAGTAATGTCAGGCTGGCTATGACTACCAGCTGTATCAAAGTGGCTTTTTCTTTTTCCAACTCTACAACGATGAGTTGTAAACGAGTTTCTATTATCTCGATAACAACAGAGGCAATACGTTGGAGAATGTCAAGGACCCCTTTACCGGGGCCTTGAGATTTGGATGAGTTGATCATATTAGCGTTTAGCTAACACTACACCTAATACGGCACCGACAACAGTACCAATACCGATGCTTACCCAAGGTTTATCGTGAACGTAGACATCAGCACGGCCCGCCATATCTTTTGTTTTCTTAACAACCATATCACTGGCATTGCTGAGTTTAGAACGAGTATCTTTGATGACTTCCTCTACTTTGCCGCGAAGTTCTTCCAGCTCGACTTTGGATTTATCACCAGAGCTTTTGATCACTTCTTCCAGTGTATCTGCGAGTGATTTTAGTTCAACGTGTAGATCTTCATTAGTTTTGATCTTTGACATGTAGATTACTCCTCAATGTAAGGTGTGTGTATTTGACTTAGTTAGTTGCTTTTCCTGATGCAGGAAAAGACTATCACTAAATATAGCTTATATTTTGGAAGGTGAATAAAAAACATTAGCGTTATTTCACTATTCTGCTGCAAACGATACTTTTATCTGCAGCAGGGAGGGATATTAGATTTTATTGGAATTAATTACTTTTTTTGAGGGGATTGGCAAGTTTTTTTACGCCATACAACGAGCAAACTGCCGCTAAAACCAATAATAAGTAAAGCAAGTGGCAGTAATATCAGGAAATTCATTACCAAGTCTTCATATTGACGGAAAATGGGGGTCTTACCAAATGCATAACCCAAAGAGGTAAGGATAATGACCCACAGGAAGCCACTGAGCCAGTTAAAAAACTGGAAACGACTGTTTTGTAGACCTGTCAGTCCTGCAAGTGTTGGTAAGAGGGTTCTGACAAATGCGAGGAAGCGGCCAAGAAGTAAAGCTGATAGGCCGTGGCGGTGAAAAAGATTGTAAGCTCTTTGGTGATAATAAGCTGGAAGGTGAGAGAGCCAGCCTTGTACTGTCTTGGTATTTCCTAACCATTTTCCTTGAAGATAACCAATCCAACAACCTAAGCTTGCTCCGGCAGTTAATACTACAATCGTTAGAGGGAAACTCATTGCACCTTTGGCAATCAATACGCCAACTAGTATAAGCAGGCTGTCTCCTGGTAAAAATGCAGCAGGAAGGAGGCCATTTTCAAGGAAGAGAATCAAGAATAGCATGATGTAAATGGCCCATAATAGGGATGGGTTGGCCAGAGTTTCATAATCCTGGTACCAAAGTGCATATATAAGTTCTTTTACTATTTCCATCAGGTGTTCCTAAAATGCCTTTGTTCGTTCATCCTGAAAGCATGAGGCTAAACCGATTAAATTACATCCTATTTTACGTTATTTGGTTGGTTTTTATGCCTTTTCACCGTTGAAAAAAGCAAATGACGCAGCCTGCGCCACTGTAACAAAATCAGGGGTGACTAAACAGAAAATTTTGGTGATCAATTGAACGTTCATTAAAATAGGATAAGAAATGGGTCTATGAGGTTGGATGAATTGCGTTTGTTCCCACTGTTTTTATTGTCATTTTTTTATTTTTTCAGTGGTAGATTGATTCTTGTCTGAATTTGATTTATTTTTCACCACAGCAAAGGGGAGTAACTTCCTTGCCGGTTTATCGTCATTACGGTGCAACAGCATCCGGTAGCCGGGCAACCCTGAACTTATACCTGATGGTGCATTTTCTGTGTTGTAAGTGAGACCTTGCCAGAAGGCGAGGGTTGCTTGCAATACATCCATCTCCACGATGTGGGGAAGAAATATAGCAGCGGCTGGCGTCTTCTGAGACTTCAGCCGTTTTTGTTTGTGAGAGTAAAGAAAATGAACTCTGTGGGTAGCCCTCTTTTATGGGGAAGTTTTGCTGTCTTAATTACGATTATGTTGTTGCTGGATCTATCCTTACAGGGGCGTAAGAAAGAGCAGGCAATGTCATTTCGTCAAGCTGCTGTCTGGAGTGTGATCTGGATAAGTTTATCGCTCTTATTTGCATTAGGATTATGGTGGTATTGCAGAGAAACCGCAGGGGAAGCGGTTGCCAATAGTCAGACAATGGCTTTCCTTACCGGGTATTTACTTGAGAAAGCACTTGCTGTTGATAATGTGTTTGTTTGGCTGATGTTATTTAGCTATTTTGCTATTCCGGCAAATTTGCAACGTCGGGTGCTCATTTACGGTGTCTTAGGCGCAATTGTGTTGCGTACCGTGATGATCTTTGCAGGGAGCTGGTTGGTTTCTCAATTCAGTTGGATACTCTATCTGTTTGGCCTCTTTTTGCTGGTTACCGGCGTTAAGATGGCGTTGGCGAAAGAGGATGATCCCCCGATAGGCGATAAACCTTTTGTTCGTTGGCTAAAAGCGCATATTCGCATCACTGATAATCTTCACGGAGAACGTTTCTTTGTGAAAGAAAAGGAGTTGTTATATGCGACTCCACTAATCCTGGTTCTGATTTTAGTTGAAATTAGTGACGTTATTTTTGCGGTAGACAGTATTCCTGCTATTTTTGCTGTGACTACAGATCCTTTTATTGTTTTGACCTCTAATCTTTTCGCTATCTTAGGATTACGTGCGATGTATTTTCTGCTGGCAGGGGTGGCAGAGAAATTTACAATGCTGAAATATGGTTTATCAGTCATTCTGGTATTTATCGGTATTAAAATGCTAATAATGGATTTTTATCATATTCCTATGGGGATTTCTCTGGGAACTGTAGCAAGTATTTTGACAATAACAATGATTATTAATGTTTGGGTAAATAAATACAAAACTAAAGAGATACAGTAATTAGATAACTATTTTTTAACAGATAACCATATCTTTCTTGAATGGGGAGATATGGTTTCTTATTGTCTTAAATTGCTGTGAAATGGTTAAACATAAAAACAAATAATTGTGTTTTGTAAATGTGTAAATTGCCGTTTTGATCACACAAATGTGAATGTATTGTTAATAAGTGCTGGCGAGGTTGTATATTTTAACTATCGTAGCTTTTCACTACTCTTGGTTTCCCTATACTGAGGAAACAAACACAAAAAATATAGGCTTAACAGAACTGTTAATAAAATGGATCAGCTATGGAAAAACAAAAACGTGGCTTCGTGCATTACCTTGTACAAGGGAGCCTGGTTAAACAAATTTTGGTAGGTTTAATTGCAGGGATACTGTTAGCGTGGTTGACGCCTTCGGTTGCCAAATCAGTCAGTTTACTTGGGACGTTGTTTGTTGGCGCCTTGAAAGCAGTAGCCCCGGTATTGGTATGGATTCTGGTTATGTCTTCTATTGCTAACCATAAAAAAGGCCAAAAAACCAATATTCGTCCAATCCTTATCCTCTATATCTTGGGTACATTTTTTGCTGCTCTGGTTGCCGTAGTCGGTAGCTTTATGTTCCCGTTACAACTGGTGCTAGCTGTCAATGATGCTCAGATGTCTCCGCCTGAAAACATTATGGAGGTGATTAAAGGGTTACTGGTTAATGTTGTCGCTAATCCAGTAAACGCGTTACTGAACGGTAACTATATCGGTATCCTTGCCTGGGCTATTGGTTTGGGTATCGCCCTGCGCCATGCGACGGATTCAACTAAGTCTCTAATTCATGACATGTCTGAGGCGGTTACTCAGGTTGTTCGGGTGGTCATTCGTCTTGCACCGATTGGTATTTTTGGTCTGGTGTCTGCAACCATTGCAGAAACAGGATTTGGTGCCTTACTGGGATATGTCCAACTGCTGGTTGTATTACTGGGTTGTATGTTGGTTATGGCACTCATTGTAAATCCATTGATTGTTTACTGGAAAATTCGTCGTAATCCTTACCCGCTGGTATTTGCTTGCCTGCGTGAAAGCGGTGTAACTGCATTTTTCACTCGCAGTTCGGCTGCAAATATTCCAGTGAATATGGCGATGTGCCGCCGTATGAATCTGCATGAAGATACTTATTCAGTTTCTATTCCATTAGGCGCAACTATCAATATGGAAGGCGCTGCGGTGACTATTACGGTATTGACTCTGGCTGCGGTCAATACGCTAGGTATATCGGTTGATTTGCCTACAGCATTTCTACTGAGTGTGGTTGCTGCAATTTGTGCCTGTGGTGCTTCGGGTGTGGCCGGGGGATCGTTATTGTTGATCCCCTTAGCGTGTAGCATGTTTGGGATTTCCAATGAGATGGCTATGCAGGTTGTGGCAGTCGGTTTGATTATTGGTGTATTACAGGATTCCGCGGAAACCAGCCTGAACTCTTCTACCGATGTATTGTTCACTGCCGCTGTTTGTCAGGCTGAGGATGACCGTCTGGCGTCGGATCAGCTAACTCAACGTAATTAATTGATTAAAGTATTCCGGTTTAAAAAAAAGATTAGGTAAGAAAGAGTAAAATATCCGCGCCAGGAAGGCGCGGTTTGAGAATTTACTCTGTTTTTACGGCCTGTCTATGACCGTCATTATTTATCATCAAATTTTAAGGCCCAACCGAGTACCTTGATCGATAGCCCGTCGGGCATCCAATTCCGTTGCAACATCTGCCCCACCAATAAGATGCACTGTTTTTCCCGCTTGCTGTAACGGCTGATATAATTCTCTCAGTGGCTCTTGTCCGGCACAAATAACGATATTATCTACGGCAAGACAGCGCTGTTCCCCATTGCTGCTAATATGTAATCCTTGATCATCTATTTTCAAATATTGCATATTGTTGAGCATTTTCACACCACGCAGGTGTAGATTGGTTCTGTGTACCCAACCTGTTGTTTTACCTAATCCTTCACCAACTTTTGTCGGTTTACGTTGTAATAAATAAATTGTCCGGGGAGAAGATTCTGGCTTGGGGCCTTGAGGGGATAAACCACCACGATGTGTCAAATTATGGTCGATACCCCATTCTTCACTGAAAGCGGCGCTATCAAGGCTAGTACTTTTTCCTGGTTGACTCAGATATTCTGCGGTATCAAAACCGATGCCACCTGCGCCAATGATAGCGACACGTTGACCGACATTTTTCTTATCTCTTAATACATCTAAGTAGCTCAATACCTTTTCGTGATGGATACCATCGATCGTGAGTTGGCGAGGTACAATGCCGCTGGCGATAATCACTTCATCGAAATCAGAGAGTGTTTCTGTTGTGGCAGTCTGGTTCAACCGTACATCAACATGATGGATTGCTAACTGACGCTGAAAATAACGCAGTGTTTCATGAAATTCTTCTTTACCGGGGATCTGTTTAGCAATATTAAATTGTCCGCCAATCTGTCCGTCACGTTCAAACAGAGTGACATGATGACCACGACTGGCAGCGGTCACTGCGAATGACAATCCGGCAGGTCCGGCACCGACAACCGCCAGTTTTTTCGGTGTGATAGCCGGTTCGGCGGCCATTTCTGTTTCGTGGCAGGCGCGGGGATTAACTAAACAAGAGGCTATTTCACCGACAAAAATCTGATCCAGACATGCCTGATTACAGCCAATACAAGTGTTAATCTCATCGGCTCGTCCTTGCTGGGCTTTCATAACAAATTCAGCATCAGCCAGAAAAGGTCGTGCCATAGAAACCATATCGGCACAACCCTGTGCTAGCACTTGCTCTGCAATGTTGGGATCATTAATTCTGTTTGTTGTGATCAGTGGAATAGAAACTTTCCCCATCAGCTTTTGCGTTACCCAACTGAATCCGGCGCGGGGAACCATAGTAGCAATCGTTGGGATTCGAGCTTCATGCCAGCCGATACCGGTATTGATGATAGATGCTCCCGCTTGCTCAATAGCAACTGCGAGTTGCTCGATTTCCTGCCAATTAGAACCATCTTCGACTAAATCCAACATCGAAAGCCGGTAGATTAGAATAAATTCTCTCCCTGTTGCTTGACGGACTGCTTTAACAACTTCCACAGCAAAACGCATTCGATTTTCGAAACTTCCGCCCCATTTATCCTGGCGGCGATTGGTACGGGTAGTCAGAAACTGGTTAATCAGATAACCCTCAGAACCCATGATTTCTACGCCATCATAACCTGCTAGCTGTGCCAGTTGAGCACAATGAGCGAAGTCAGCAATGGTTTGCTGAATGTCTTCTTCTGTCATTTCACGAGGCATGAATGGATTAATTGGTGCTTGAATAGCGGTAGGGGCGACAAGGTGTGGTTGATAGCTATAACGGCCGGTATGTAGGATTTGCATTGCAATTTTTCCACCAGCCTGATGAACTGCGTCTGTAATAACTTTATGGTGGATAAGATCTTTTTCATCTACTAGGAATGCAGTGCCTTTCCCTATAACACCTTGTTTATTTGGCGAAATGCCGCCTGTGACAATCAATGCCACGCCTCCGGCTGCCCGTTCAGCGTAAAAGCGGGCAAGCCTCTGGGCGCGATCAGGATGTTCCTCTAGCCCAGTGTGCATTGATCCCATCAAAATGCGGTTTTTTAGTGTGGTAAACCCCAGGTCTAGAGGGGCGAACAGGTGAGGATAATGGCTCATTGCAATCTCCATCGGGTGTTTGTCAATCATAACCAGATTATTATTGTGTTTTAAACCACGGAACAAAACGCAAAGTGGTCGGATGAGTAATGGTTCAAATTTAGATGGAATAAGGTTAATTGGAAAAAAAATGTTAAATGAATGTGATGAAGGTCATGAAATCAGGTTCTATCATAGAGTTAGTGAAAATAATCTGAATGCAAAAGTTGTTGATGTACTCTTTGTTGATTGGTTCTAGAAAGGTTAAATAGATCACACTATGGGCCATAATCGATTTCAGTCGTTCACTTTCCCAGATAGTCCGTAGCATGGTTTTGTATTCTTACATAGAGAGAAAATAGGCTAATTCAGTCAGGCGATTTATTTACCCAGTTTTACTGCCTATCTCAATAGGGCTATTTTATTTGCCATTTTGAACCTGGGCAGTGCTCAAAATCCTCACGTACTACGTGTACGCTCCGGTTTTTCCGCGCTGTCCGTGTTCAAACTGCCTGCAACAATTACGCCTATTGAGATAGGCTCTTAGTATTTTTTTCTGAATGATGTGAGAGTCATCTGAGATGTTAAAAGTGCGGGTTTTGCTTTAATAGGGAATTGATTTTCCATATATTAACTTAAGGGAACCTCTAAAAACTTTTCACAGCCACAAAATTGAGTAAAATGTAGGCACAGTACATCTCTGCAAGGTAGCGCTGTCATGATACCGCCTCGTTCTGCTTTAAAAAAAGACAAGCTGGCATCCGAATATCACCGTCGAAAAATCGATGAAT
>NZ_CAWNWY010000042.1:0-40955 GCF_963878365.1 Photorhabdus sp. HUG-39
CCAACCTTCAGCGCCAGCGAGAATGGCGCTGATGACAAGAAAAATAACATCAATCAGCTCGTATTGACGATTGATGTCAGAACGAGTTTCTTTCACAACGGTTAAATGTTCAATCAGGGTCTGGTTCGGATTCATGGGCGAGTATTAAAAAGAAAAATAAGGAGAATGAGATCATATAATTACGGTTCATTCAAGGGGGGGGTAAAAAAGTATGCTCGCGCCCTGGGATGTCATGAATATGACCATAATAAAGAAGCTGAAATTATCATGACATTACTGCAAAGCAATGCAGTCGCATTGGTGATTTTTGGTTCGCTATTGGCAGATAAAACCCACAGCAATATTTCTCATATCAATATTCCCATTATTAATGTTGCAAACTCTCATCAACAGCAGACGGCAATTAATATAGAAACCGATTTTTCCGCGGCTGCCTATACGTTGACTGAACATATGTTGAATAATGGCCGCAAGCATATCGGTTATATTGGCGCCCAAATGGATAGCCGTTTACGCAATCAGCAAATTAATGGCTGGCATAAAGCCATGCTGCATCACTATCAGAATGCTGACCAAAATATCACTACCTCGGATACTGCTAGCATGCAATTTGGTCGCCAGGCAATTACTGAAATGTTATTACGTCAACCTGAACTGGAAGGTGTGATTTGCAGTCACGAAGTGATTGCCCTAGGTGTCATGTTTGAATGTCAGCGGCGTCTACTTAAAATACCCGCTGATTTGGCTGTTGCTTGTCTGGATGGTTCAAATAACTGTGACCACACACAGCCAACACTGACATCAATTCGCATTGATTATCCCCAAATAGGCAGGGACACCGGAAAATTACTGATAAAACTGCTCACTCAACAAGGTGAAGATGAAACAAAACATCAAAACAACCGATATCACCTATTTTCGTATAAGTTCGAGCCTAGACAAAGTGCTTAGTAAAATTGATCACCCTATGCTATTGTTTGGCTCAGTTAATATTGCCGGCATAATAACCGATGTCACCGAATAGCATAATCTGCATGAGCACGCTCAATCTGAAGCGTATCGGCAGTTTGTTGTAATTTAACTAGCCGCCCATCCCGCACTGTCCATATATGAACGAAACGAGAAATGAACCGTTTGCCACGCTTCACCCGTCCCAAATAATTACCCAGAACAATGACATGATCATCTGACTCAAAATATTCAGAACTGTCCACAATAAACTCATCAATATCATTTAAAAACGGCACAAAAAAATTATTTAATATATCCTCAATCCCTTCATAAACCCCACCATACCGAGATCCTTCGGTAACATCCCAAATAATATCGCTCGCCATGATCTGGCGAAGAACATCAATATCACCCATAGAGTCGTAAAAACGACGAACAATAGATACATTTAATGAATCTGACATTATCATTCTCCTTCAAATTATCCTGCAATGAAATATGACCGGCTCTTATAAAATGAGCCAGCCGGATATCTTGGGACGTTCAACCAAAAAGCGCCATTAAAGCTTTAAATTAACATCCCCGAAAAACAATTCGAATATCTTTCATGTTAGGCTATCCACTGCGGGTAAGATATCCCCTTACCTAGGTAAGCACTGGATAATCAGTATAGCCTATAGCACCAGGAACCATAAAAGTTTCCGGTTGTTGTTCATTAAATGGCGCTTTAGCTAAAAACCGGTGAGGTAAGTCTGGATTGGAGATGAATAATTGACCAAAAGCCACTGCATCAGCCCGGCCGTCAGCAAGAACTTGCTCGGCACTTTCTTTAGTAAGTTCCTCATTAGCAATATAGGTTGACCCAAAAGCCTCTTTTATCACCTTACTTAAGTCACCATCAACCACAGCATCACGTGAGAAGATAAAAGCAATACCTCGTTTACCAAGTTCACGTGCTACATATCCAAACGTCGTCACAGGATTGGAATCCGCCATAGAGTAATGACCACCACGTGGGGACAAATGCATACCAACACGTGTTGATCCCCAAACCGAAATACAAGCGTCTGTCACTTCCAGCAGCAACCGAGCCCGATTTTCGACTGAACCTCCGTACTGATCTGTGCGCAGATTAGCATTATCTTGCAAGAATTGATCGAGCAAATATCCATTGGCACCATGTATTTCTACTCCATCAAACCCTGCCGTTTTCGCATTTTCCGCTCCGCGTCTGAATGCTTCAACAATGCCGGGAATCTCCTCAGACTCAAGCGCCCGAGGAACCACAAAAGGACGTTTTGGGCGTAATAAGCTAACATGACCATCAGCCGCAATTGCACTTGGCGCCACCGGCCGTTCTCCATTAAGGAAAACAGGGTCCGATATCCGCCCCACATGCCAAAGCTGTATAAAAATACGCCCACCAGCAGCATGCACAGCATCCGTGACCAATCGCCAGCCAGCAACTTGCTCATCCGACCAAATACCCGGCGTATTCTCGTAGCCAACTCCCTGTGGGGTTACGGAAGTCGCTTCGCTGATAATCAAACCAGCGGAAGCGCGTTGAGCATAGTATTCCGCCATTAGCGCATTAGGGACACGCCCTTCTCCTTCTGCACGGTTACGTGTCAGAGGAGCCATAATGATGCGATTTGGCAAGTCGAGATCACCAATGCGAATTGGGTCAAAAAGTGTAGGCATATTTTTTCTCTCATATAGATTAATAAATACACTTCGTTGCAAATCATCAATAGCTGCATAGCCAAGTCATACCAGAAACAAACTAATACAACAATGATTTTGCTTGAGAATGATATATACCCTATTGATTTCAAGATGCATCGCGACGGCAAGGGAGTGAATCCCCGGGAGCATAGCAAACTATGTGACCGGGGTGAGCGAGCGCAGCCAACAAAGAGACAACTTGAAAGATAACGGGTATACGCCGCTTGTAGCCTTTGATTTAAGTAAATAGGGGTTTATTGAATGAGTGGTGTAAAAAAGGCCACGCAATACGCAGCCTTGAAACGCGCTTTATTGGATAGAGCCCCTAGCCCCTATCCAATGAGTTTAAAATCTGCTTTTCTGTGTCGCTTTTATTCCTGATAAAAATTTTCATGAGAGCCAAAGTTCAGCAGGTATAACTCTATTTTCTCTTCAACCCAACAGTAACCAAGCAATGTTAACTGGTTATTTAACTGAAATTTATGAACTCGAAGGAAACTTAAATCACCTTTCTTCTGCTCACCGATCTCAGGATTATCAATTATTCTATCAATCTCATCTTCTACTATCGTAAGAAGATCTTCAGATAACTTAGATAATGCCTTAGAGAAACGTCTTGTTTCATAAACTTCAATCTTTGGATCTTTTTGTCCTTCTGACATAACGCGACACCTTACCGCTATTGACTTCGCTTTTTGCCAGTAAAGAATCAAGGATAAAAGAGTACGGCAAATCAGGGTTATCCTCCGCAATGCGGCCAATCTTAGCCCAATGCTCGATTTGCTTAGGTACACTTCTGCTTGAAGCTTCTGCATGAATTTTTACATCATTCACGAAATCATCATCCAAACGTATACTGATAGCCATAGTTTAGTTTACCCCTCTGGGATTTTGTACTACATGCGTTATAAAATGCACGTGTATAAAATGCAACATTTTATCGCATTATGCAATTATTAATTACAATTTCGATATCTCTATTCCCATGATATAAAAGGGAACCTCTCAAAATCCCCCGCTCAACGCAATAAGACACAGCAAGGCCAATTTTATTTTCATTCTCAATAAAATTGGCTTCATTGAATTGTTGATATCGCCTGAATTACGGATCTATACCCTATGGATTTCAAGATGCATCGCGACGGCAAGGGAGTGAATCCCCGGGAGCATAGCAAACTATGTGACCGGGGTGAGTGAGCGCAGCCAACAAAGAGGCAACTTGAAAGATAACGGGTATATGGCTCAGAAAAGTCGATTTATCCCCCCCCCCTTTAAAAATGCGAAGTCGGTTCTATCTTTTTTAACTTCCCCCCCTCAAAAATTGATTATGATTATAAATAGCTTGCCTGATGCTGGCAGGCTGTTGGTTGATATGTAAAAAAATTGTTGCTTGGAGGATGTATATATGAATTTATTGGATGGTTTACAAAAAAAACTGGACGGTTACTTTAATAAAACAAGTGAAATCAACTATGTAAAAATATTTGATACTCCCAAAATATGGGGGCTTCCTTTTGGAAAAGAGATAATGCCACAGGCGGTTAAAAGAGCAGCGGAATTTGAAGATGCTATTGTAAGCATTCTGGAAAACATGCGTTATCGCTGCGATATTTCCTCCTTGAATGCCCCGGATGCAGAGTGGAGAAAAGTTATCCTATCAGCTATTGATCGCGCATTTACCAAAAAAATAAACAGGAAGGACAGAACTCAGATAAGGTTCTTATTCGCTCAAACACCGACATCTTTATTAAACGGTGTGAATTCATACTTTGAAGGTACCCCTGAATATCTGGCATTGAAGAATGATATTATTAAATTAATTCAAGAAAGGAGAGATCATTGGGAGTGTATACCTGAAATATGGATTGGTCGGTTTTACAGGATAGTAGACGGACTTAAAGTATCATTAGAGAAGAAAGTGCTGCCAGAAGAAATGTTTCCAGAAGATGATACCAGAATGACATGGAATCATACAAAAATTATCGCAGTTGATGGAATTGAGTCATTTGTCGGGGGCCATAATTTAAATATGGATCTTTTTAAAAACTACCCTCCAGTTCATGATGTCTCTGTTAAAGTTATAGGAACGGCATCATTAAGCTCACAATTATTTTTAAATAACATGTGGGAAGCTAATACAGACCTCTTAACTAAAGAATTCTTTGATATAGATGAAAATAGATGGGTTAATGCAAATGGTATTGTGGGAAAGCCAGCAGATCCATTAAAAAAAGAGCACATTACTGAATATATAGACAGAAAAAAAGAAGAATGCCTAAAAAATCCACCTAAGGACCCAGAATATAAGAAAACAAGCAGGATATTATCCGTAGGTAAATATTGGTCTGGGCCTGATATGCGAACGGATTATAAAAAAGGCTCCGAAATAATGAAAGAGTTTATAATAAAGAATGCAAAGAAAAAAATCCGCATGTCCCAACAGGATCTTGTCAGTGCATGGAAAAAACAATGGAAAGATCATCATGTGTGCCGATGGTTAATCGAAGCATTACTTTCCAACCCCGAACTGGAAGTTCAAATTGTTGTATCGCCACTTGATGCAGCAGCTGGTGCTGCTGGTGATCAATATTCTTTTGGTTCTGGAGCCAAAAGAACGTTTGAAATATTTAAATACTATTTGACACATGATGAGCATACCGATGAGAAGCTGGAAGATCCTGATGGAATCAGGCAAGCCGCATTGAAAAGAATTGAGGTTGCCCCTTTTTTCTTTACAGACAAAGTACCTGAAGATCTTTTGATTGAAGGCACTACATACAAATGGCCAACCCCGGATGAAAATTCTTATACTGCTACGCTAAAAGAACCGTCTCTTGCTGAAAGACCCCCACAGATAGGTGCTATAGGACGCCCATTCCGATCCTTAATTAAAGCAAGTGGTCCGGTATATCCCAAAGTTCCCCCTGCTCCTGGGAATCATGCAAAAGTAACAATAATTGATGATGAACTCTACGTGGTTGGTTCTGATAATCTCTATCCGGGTTATCTTTCGGAGTTCAACTATCTTATTGAGGGAGAAGATGCGGTGAAGGCTTTCATAGAATCCTACTGGGAACCGTTGTGGAAATATTCAGGAACACATTCATTTAATTACAAAAATGTTTGATGTAAGTAACCAGTGTACTGATATATTCCCGCCAACTGCTGGCGGGAATATTACTTGAAAAACATTAAGGAGATGACTTTTCAGAGTAGGAAATCAAATCAACGCGTTTTTCAGTAATAATCTGGAGGCCAGCAAGATATTGAACCTGATAAACCAGATGCTGGCAACCGGATTGCCCCTGTGAAAAAGACCAATTAGATTTTGGCTGTCACCAAATATTTTGTCATTTCATCATCGGGCACCATACCACCGCCGGTTGCCCAAACCAAATGCGTAGCCTGTTTCATCTTTTCTGCTGAAAGGTTCTTATTGTTCAGGTAATCAAGGTTTCCACTCACACGAGCAGGACCCGCCATCCCAACTAACGCCGAAGGCTCTAACCGGATACCTTCATCACGATCCAGTAAGCCCAACAGATTATACATTTCCTGATCTTGAACAGTATAAAATCCATCCAGCAAACGTTCCATCGCTCGCCCAACAAAGCCGGAAGCCCTGCCTACCGCAAGACCATCGGCAGCAGTGATATTGTCGATTCCGATATCCTGTACGCAAATATTGTCATGCAAACCAGTATATACCCCCAACAACATACTGGGAGAATGGGTCGGTTCAGCAAAAATGCAGTGCACATGATCACCAAAAGCCAGTTTCAATCCAAATGCAACACCACCAGGACCGCCACCAACACCACACGGCAAATAAACGAATAGTGGGTGATCTTCATCAACCACAATATTCATCTGCTCAAACTGCGCCTTTACCCGTCCACCTGCGACAGAATATCCCAGAAACAACGTTTGGGAGTTTTCATCGTCAATAAAGAAACAGTTAGGAGTAGATTCAGCTTCTTTACGCCCTCTGGCCACGGCTACCCCATAATCTAGCTCATGTTCCACGACATTGACCCCATGTGAACGTAGCTTTTGCTTCTTCCATTCACGAGCATCGGCAGACATATGTACGCTGACATTAAAGCCCAATTTTGCACTGACAATACCAATGGACAGCCCCAAATTGCCGGTAGAACCTACAGCAATGCTGTATTGATTAAAGAATTGTCTAAACTCTTCTGAAAACAGTTTGCTGTAATCATCGTTTTCAGAAAGCAACCCCGCCTGTAATGCCAATTTTTCCGCGTGAGTTAACACTTCATAAATTCCACCACGGGCTTTAATCGAACCGGAAATGGGCAAGTGGCTGTCTTTTTTAAGCAAAATGTTCCCTGTGATACCCATACCATAATGTTGCTCCAGTGTTTTTTGCATCGTAGGTATAGCCACTATTTCTGATTCAATAATGCCATGTGTGACGGCTGTTTCTGGAAAAGCTTTACATAAATAAGACGCAAAACGATCCAAGCGTGCTTCAGCATCCTTAACATCATCAGCGCCCAAACCGACAAAAGGCAATCCCTCTTTCAAGGTGGGATTACAAGGGTTAAACCAGAAGATTTCCTCTAATTCCATCAAATTTTTTACTAACGGATGTTCATTTAGTAATTGTTGAATTTCAGTACTTTTCATATATGTATTAACCTAAAATAAGTGTTTCCCTGGTATATACCCGTCATCTTTCAAGTTGCCTCTTTGTTGGCTGCACTCGCTCACCCCGGTCACATCGTTATCTATGCTCCCGGGGATTCACTCCCTTGCCGCCGCGATGCATCTTGAAATCCATAGGGTATATAAAAACAACTCTTGCTTTTTTGATTATTAGAATTTCTTATTATATTTACTGCAACTTCCTACAAATATCAGCACATCATACTTTATTTTTTATCTTCCCCTTATTTTGATTACTACGTTAATGTTTATCTTGTTTATTATTTTAGATATAAATTTGCCTATTTTATAGGCTTCCCTGGTATTGACACTTCGCACTTCTTATTCTTATTTTTCAAGCTGAACGGTTACTTCTTTCCATTACATAATGGTAGCCATTACACGATGGTAGAAAGAAGAAACGTCCCAGCCAACGCAACCACAGAAGCAATAAATGTTGCGGTTGTATAATACTTAAAAGTTTCACTGAGCGTTGTTCCGCAATATTGCTTAACCAACCAAAACAGTGAATCAGTCACAATAGTACCGCCGATAGCACCTGAACCAATAGCCAATGTAATGATTTCAGGGCTAATATCTGGATATAGCGGCAGCATAGGCGAAACAATCGCTGTTGCCCCCATCATTGCGACTGTTGCTGAACCAACCGCCGCATGCAAAATAATGGCTACCAACCAAGACAAAAGAATTGGGTGCATATCCAGACTCGACAAAATAACAGCCAATGTATCACTAAGGCCACTGACTTTTAAAATACTATTAAATGCTCCGCCCGCGCCGATAATTAATAAAATATTGGCGATAGAAGAAAAACAATCTTCCGTTTTCATCAACAGAGTACTCATTCCCATATTTTGCTTGATGCCCAAGGTGTAATAGGCAACAAACGCGGCAATGAACATGGCTGTAATAGGATTACCAATAAATTCCAGCACCGTATAAAACGTGGTACCTTTTTCCATATTTAATTCAGTAACCGTTTTAGCCAACATTAACCCAATTGGCAATAACACAGTAAACAATGTGATGCCTAAAGAGGGTAAATTCTCTTCTTTACGAACTGCAATTTCAGAAAATTCAGCCGGAATCGATTTAAAAGGCAGACGGTTACCGAGAAGTTTCTGAAATAATGGACCACCCACCAAAGCGGCAAACAGGCCAACTATCAGCCCATAAATAATCACCGAGCCAATATCCGCACCCAATTTATTCGTCACAAATAATGCAGCCGGGTGTGGAGGAATAATACAGTGAACCGCCATCAACGCTGTACATAATGGGATCGCTAATTTCAGCAGTGACGTATTGGTTTTCCTGGCAATAGAAAATGCCAGTGGAATTAACAATACCACCCCAACTTCGACAAACAGCGTAATACCACAAACCAAACCAATCAGTACCATAATGATATCAGGTGACAGCCATCGGCATTTTTGCAATGTGATACCAATCCGCTCTGCCGCGCCGGATATCTCCATCATCTTACCAAGAATGGTCCCCAGACCAATCACTACGGCTAAAAAACCTAACGTATCCCCGATTCCCCCTTGAATGGCGCTCACCATTTCAACAGGGTTCATTCCCATTAAAGCACCGACATAAAAACTGGCTAACAATAGAGCAAGAAAAGGGTGAATCTTTAATTTAATTATCGTAAATACAATTAACACAATACTTGTGAGTAACGTACCAATCACCCAAGGTTGTGAATCCACTTAATCATTCCCCACAGTTAACCTTTGTTCGTCTCACGAATTTTCATTATTGAATATGAATATTCAATTTTTGACAAATGATTAATACATAGCCATGCATGAATCAGATTGAGCCAATTCAGTGATACCGATCAAAATTTTCACTTTATTTGCGATTTAAATCACTAAAACTATCTGAAACATACCGCCTTAATGATACGGTTATATTATCCGTCTTATCCGTCGTCGATGAACTAGAAACACGATAAATATGTACACAGATGATAATTTCATGGTTGTAAATAAGTTACTCAATGGAAGCCAGTTATCAAAGCTGCATACATTTGAGATAGCCGCTCGTCACGGCTCTTTTGTTCTGGCTGCTGACGAATTAGCTATCACTGCCAGTGCGGTCAGCCATCGAATCAGTTCTCTGGAACAAGAGTTAGGATTCAAACTGTTCCAACGTTTTCACAGAAAAATTGAATTAACTTGTGAAGGAAAGCGTTTATTTTGGACAATTAAATCAACGCTGGAACACCTAAATCAGGAAATTCTGGAAATAAAAAATCAGGAGTTATCGGGTAACCTGACTATTTACTCCCGTCCGACCTTTACTCAATGCTGGCTAGTGCCTAAATTAGCTGATTTTAATCAGCTATATCCATCCATTAACCTGAACATCTTAGTCGGTAATGAAAATGTGAATTTCCGCGGTTATGGTATCGATCTTGCGATCTATTTTGATGATATTATATCCAACGAATTATCACATCAATATCTGATGAGTGAGTATATTACCCCGGTCTGTAGCCCGCAGTATGCCGAACAACATAATCTAATGGGAAATATTGATAATCTACGATACTGCACACTATTGCATGATAAACAAGCATGGAGCTACGATTCTGATACCAAAGAGTGGAATACTTGGGCAGAACACTTTAGCATTACACTGGAGCCATCACAAAAATGTATTGTCTTTGATCGTTCCGATTTAGCTGCCGTTGCTGCAATACACCATGCAGGTGTTGCAATGGGAAGAAAAAATATGATTTGGGAAAAAATTGAAAACAATGAATTAGTCGCCCCCTTTCCCAACACTGAAGTATTATGTCAACAATATTACTATACCTGTACCCTGCCTCAACAACAGAATGAGAAAGTCAATGCCTTTATCCAATGGCTAAAATCAACTATAGACAAATAAAAATATAGCCAACCATTAACGGATATAACAAACCCGCTCTATTTTAAGTGGCGACAGTTAGTCGCCACAGAATTTAACAACGGAGTTTATTCTTCACTATTTCTATCCTTAAAAAGTCAGTAACAATGTAATGATTTGAAAATAACATCTAAATTTAATCAAAAAATATATACTCATGGTGTAAGTTATGATACTCATCACAACTGCTAGTAAGCAAATCGTTTAAATGCATTATAAAGTCGTTTATTTTAGAAGTATATAGAGTGTAATGAAATGCAAAAATTGTTATTAAGCTGTGGAGTTATCTTTTCTGTATCTGCGATAGCTTTACCTGCTCAAGCAGAACAACATACAGCCTCAATCGGATACGCCTATGTGAAACCACAAGATGTAAGTGCACTAAATGGTGCAACATTGAGTTACCGATATGAGCTTGATGATCAATGGGGGCTATTATCATCATTTACCTTTGCTAAAGGAAATGAAAAAGAAACAAAATATTACACAAGGGATGACTTAAAGTACTATTCTTTAATGATTGGCCCAACCTATAGAATTAATGACTATATTAGTTTATATGGGCAACTCGGGCTATCCAGAATAAATGATAAATCTACTGCCCACTATAGTGGTGGATATATCGAGAAAGAATCAACAAGCAAAAATACTTTAGGTTGGGGAACGGGTTTTATTATCAACCCAACTACCAATACCTCAATTACCGCCGGTTATGAAGGTAGCCGTTTTAGTATTAAAGACGGAAATGAGAAAGATCACTTATCTACTAACGGTTTTAATATAACTGTCGGCTATCGTTTCTAATTTAATTAATGAGCAATGTATCATCACCAGGGTTGAATATTCCACAAAATTGACAATCTTGGTGATTTATCGAAATAATCTTAACTCAATTCTACATGCCAGAAAGCCTAACCCTCGCTTAAGAAAGCTTATCAACAATGAGTAGCCGCCGATAATTAACGCATTTAATTGGCCTTAACTTGGTGGGTTGTCGGGGGCTCGAACCCCGGACCAATTGATTAAGAGTCAACTGCTCTGCCGACTGAGCTAACAACCCAATATGAGCAATTATTCCCCGATACAAAGCTAGCGTCAATATATTATGGCTATTTTTTTCTAAAAGAATAATTCACATTCAATTCCAACAGCATTGACAAGTTAAATTGCAACCAATTTGTTTTTAAAGTGAGATCAGACTGTTATTACTATAGTAATCTGTGTCACAATCTTTTTCGCAAACATCATCATATATAAGGCCACTTAAAGAGCCGTAACAATTTACCTAAGAAAATATTGGATACTATATACTATGGCAGAAAATATACACACTTCACTTTCCGCTAAAACCGGGGAAACGCAGTTGCAACGTAATCTAAGCAACCGGCATATACAACTTATCGCTATTGGCGGCGCCATCGGCACGGGTCTGTTTATGGGATCAGGGAAAACAATCTCTCTCGCCGGACCATCGATCATATTCGTTTATATGATTATCGGTTTCATGCTGTTCTTCGTGATGCGCGCAATGGGTGAACTATTGCTTTCAAACCTGAATTATAAATCATTCAGTGATTTCTCCGCCGATTTGCTCGGGCCCTGGGCAGGTTTTTTCGTCGGCTGGACTTATTGGTTTTGTTGGGTCATTACCGGTATCGCCGATGTAGTCGCAATCACTTCCTATATCAGCTATTGGCAACCAGATTTTCCACAATGGCTTACTTCCCTACTCTGTGTTTCACTGCTGCTCTCCCTTAATCTGGCTACAGTGAAATTATTCGGGGAAATGGAATTCTGGTTCGCTATGATAAAAATCGTTGCCATTATCGCTTTAATCGTGACAGGCGCTGTTCTGATTGGCATGCATTTTCAATCTCCAGCCGGTCATACCGCTTCACTGGCAAATATATGGAATGATGGTGGATTCTTTCCCAAAGGGTTAAGTGGATTTTTTGCCGGATTTCAGATAGCTATATTTGCCTTTGTGGGCATTGAATTAGTAGGCACCGCGGCCGCAGAAACTAAAGATCCAATGAAATCGCTACCCAGAGCCATTAATGCCATCCCGATTCGTATTATCACCTTCTACGTGCTGGCGCTGATAATTATTATGTCAGTCACACCGTGGCGTTCAATCATTGCAGATAAAAGTCCTTTTGTTGAGCTGTTTGTTCTAATCGGTTTACCCGCTGCCGCCAGTATCGTGAACTTTGTGGTATTAACCTCCGCCGCCTCTTCAGCAAACAGTGGGGTTTTCTCCACCAGCCGCATGCTATTTGGATTAGCAAAAGAAGGCGATGCACCACAGCAATTCAGCCGCCTTTCACGCCGTTCTGTGCCTGCATCAGGGTTAATCTTCACCTGTTTATGTTTATCCTGTGGTGTGGTGCTGATTTATTTAATTCCTGATGTTATGCATGTATTTACCCTAGTCACTACCGTTTCAGCCATTCTGTTTATGTTTATTTGGAGCATGATCCTATGCTCATATTTGGTTTACCGGAAACGTCGCCCAGCATTACATAAGGCTTCAACCTATAAAATGCCATTGGGTATTATCATGTCATGGGTCTGTCTGGCATTTTTTGCATTTGTTCTGATATTACTCACTTTACGGGATGATACCCGCCAGGCATTAATCATCACGCCTGTTTGGTTTCTGGTCTTAATTATCGGTTTTCAAATTGTAAAAAAACGTAGAACACGTTTGTACAGCTAACTTATTCAACTCCTTAATATCTATATACCCGTCATCTTTCAAGTTGCCTCTTTGTTGGCTGCACTCGCTCACCCCGGTCGCATAGTTTGCTATGCTCCCGGGGATTCACTCCCTTGCCGTCGCGATGCATCTTGAAATCAATAGGGTATATGACCTAGTGGTCTGGTGAAGGCATTTCGCCTTCACACTTTTTTTACCTTTATTGCAATTTACCTTATTTCAACTCATTTAGTCTTATATTGCGCCTCAGCATCAATAAAACGCTGTTGCGCTGCGCTGCTCGGCGCTTTACCCAACAGACTCACAATCACGATCGCAATAGAAGCTAAGATAAAGCCAGGAATAATCTCATACAACGCAAACCACTGGTATTTCATCCACACCAATACCGTGACGGCCCCTACCAACATCCCCGCTAATGCGCCATTACGTGTCATACGTTTCCAGATAACAGAAATCAGTATGACCGGGCCGAACGCAGCACCAAATCCAGCCCATGCATTACTGACCAGAGCCAGTACTTTATTGTCCGGGTTGGTTGCTATCACCATCGCGATGACCGCCACCAGCAGCACCATGAAACGCCCCACCCACACTAACTCTTTCTGGCTGGCAGATTTACGGATAAAGGGTTTGTAAAGATCTTCCGTCAAAGCACTTGCACATACCAGCAACTGGCAGCTTAAGGTACTCATCACCGCGGCCAGAATAGCAGAGAGTAAAATACCCGCTATCCACGGATTAAACAGAATAACCGCCAATTCCATAAAGATACGCTCACGGTTAGCTATGACCGGGCCAGACAGTTCAGGATGCACCTCAAAATAAGCAATACCAAAGAAACCGACAGCAATAGTGCCCGCCAAACATAACACCATCCAGGTCATACTGATACGACGAGCCTTGCGGATAGTGTGATGGGAGTCTGCCGCCATAAAACGCGCCAGAATATGTGGCTGACCAAAATAACCTAACCCCCAACCCAACAGCGAGATAATGGCAATAAAATTCAACCCTTTGAACATATCCATATAAGCCGGGCTTTTTGCGGCTATCAGAGCCAGAGAGGTATCAATGCCACCCACAGAGAAAATAACGATGACCGGCGTCAAGATAAGCGCAAAGATCATTAATGTGGCCTGAACCGTATCAGTCCAACTGACCGCCAAGAAGCCGCCAAGGAAAGTATAGGCAATTGTTGCTGCGGCACCGAGCCACATGGCCTTCTGATAACTGATACCAAACGTACTTTCAAATAATAATCCTCCGGCAACCACGCCAGAAGCACAATAGATAGTGAAGAATATCAGAATAACCAGCGCAGAAATAATACGTAGAATTTTGCTACTATCGTCAAAACGACCGGTGAAATAATCCGGCAATGTTAGCGCATTATTATTGACTTCCGTCTGGATACGTAGCCTGCCTGCCACCAATTTCCAGTTCAGGTAAGCACCTAAAGCAAGACCAATGGCTATCCAGCTTTCTGAAATCCCCACAAAATAGACTACGCCAGGTAAGCCCATTAATAACCAGCCACTCATATCCGAAGCACCGGCAGACAAAGCCGTTACCACGCTACCTAATCGCCTTCCTCCCAAGATATAGTCATCAAAATTTTTGGTTGAACGATAAGCCAAAAAACCTATCAACAACATTCCAGTAATGTAGACAATAAAGGTGATTAGCATTGGTGTATTTACTGTCATGCAAGTTCTCCATAGTGTTATCTGTGTTTTGCAAATCCGCAGTTCTCCCGGGTACACAGAGTTTTCCCTGCCAGGTTCAGGAACGTTGCACCTGATTGCACCTAAAGATGGACCATAATTCTAAATTGAAATAATTATTTTTGTAACCAATTAGAAAGTTACAGTGAATCCTAGATTAGCATCAGGTAATTTAACAACTAATTAACGTCATTTTTTACAAAAAACGTTTACTGAATCACATTTATTTGATTTTAAAATTATACTTTTTAACCATTTTAGGGTCATACGCCTATATTAACTACAAAATGTTAAACCAATATATATCAATCAAATAAAGTCACAAAAATAAATATATCCACATAATTATAATAACTAGATTAATTTCACAAAAATAAAACAAGCGATTCTCATAAGGTTGCACAAAGTTGCAACATGTCAGATATTATCATGCAATTTTAGATAAACCTTACCTATTAAGGAGCAAAGATGGGTAGTACAACAATGGGCGTGAAGCTTGATGAAGCAACGCGCGATCGCATTAAAGCTGCGGCACAACGGATCGACCGCACTCCACATTGGCTAATTAAACAAGCTATTTTTAATTATCTTGAACGTCTTGAAAACGATGAACAGATCGCTGAACTCTCTGCTAATCAGGATATTAAAGAAGAGAAGGTAATCGCAGAAGAAACGGTAACAGATTCGTCTCATCAACCTTTCCTCGACTTCGCAGAACATATCCTGCCTCAATCAGTAAAACGTTCCGCAATTACTGCGGCCTATCGCCTGCCAGAAACACAGGCAGTTCCCATGCTGCTACAACAGGCGCAATTGCCAGAAGATCAGGCACAAGCGACTCATAAGCTGGCTTACAGCATTGCAGAAAAATTGCGTAACCAGAAAAACAGCATGGGTCGTTCAGGTCTGGTTCAAGGGTTATTGCAGGAATTCTCACTTTCATCTCAGGAAGGCGTTGCGCTAATGTGTCTTGCGGAAGCCCTGCTCCGTATTCCTGATAAAGCCACTCGCGACGCGCTGATCCGCGACAAAATCAGTAACGGCAACTGGCATTCTCACCTAGGCCAAAGTTCGTCCATGTTTGTCAATGCAGCAACCTGGGGGCTACTGTTTACCGGCAAACTGGTTTCTACCCACAACGAAGCCAAACTCTCCAATTCACTGAATCGCATTATCAGTAAGAGCGGCGAACCATTAGTGCGTAAAGGCGTAGATATGGCAATGCGCCTGATGGGTGAACAGTTTGTGACCGGAGAAACCATCGCCCAAGCGCTGGCAAGTGCACGTAAGCTGGAAGAAAAAGGGTTCCGTTACTCCTACGACATGCTAGGTGAAGCCGCTTTAACTGAGGAAGATGCTCAGAATTATATGGTTTCTTACCAACAAGCCATTCATGCTATCGGGAAAGCATCTAACGGCCGCGGCATTTATGAAGGGCCTGGAATTTCCATTAAGCTTTCTGCCCTGCACCCGCGTTATAGCCGTGCTCAATATGAGCGCGTCATGAATGAGCTATATCCACGCCTGCTTTCTCTGACATTACAAGCTCGCCAATATGATATTGGTATCAATATTGATGCCGAAGAAGCAGATCGCCTGGAAATTTCTCTCGATCTGTTGGAAAAGCTCTGTTTTGAACCGCAACTGGCTGGCTGGAATGGCATTGGTTTCGTTATTCAGGCTTATCAGAAGCGCTGCCCCTTTGTTATCGATACAGTTATTGACTTAGCACAGCGCAGCCGCCGCCGATTAATGGTCCGACTGGTAAAAGGCGCTTACTGGGATAGCGAAATTAAACGTGCTCAAATCGACGGGCTGGAAGGTTACCCAGTTTACACCCGCAAAGTTTATACTGACGTTTCTTATCTGGCTTGCGCCCGCAAGCTGTTGTCAGTACCCAATCTGGTTTATCCTCAATTCGCTACTCATAACGCCCATACTTTAGCTGCCGTTTATCATATGGCAGGCCAAAACTATTATCCCGGTCAATATGAATTTCAATGCCTGCATGGCATGGGAGAACCCTTGTATGAACAAGTGGTCGGGAAAATCGCTGATGGTAAATTAAACCGCCCATGTCGTATTTATGCGCCAGTAGGCACTCACGAAACACTGTTGGCTTATCTGGTCCGCCGTCTGCTGGAAAACGGTGCTAACACCTCCTTCGTCAACCGTATCGCCGATACCACATTACCACTGGATGAACTGGTTGCCGATCCGGTGAAAAAGGTTCAGAAGCTGGCCGAAACCGAAGGCCAAATCGGTCTTCCACATCCGAAAATTCCTCTGCCTCACAATCTGTATGGCAAAGATCGCGCAAACTCAGCCGGTCTGGATCTTGCCAACGAACATCGTCTGGCTTCTCTTTCCAGTGCACTATTAAGTTCTGCTACCGAAGAGCAATATAGCGAGCCACTACTGGGCGGCAATTATCACCATCAAGGTGAGTTACCGGCCGCTAAACCGGTTATTAACCCAGCGGCCCCTTCGGATATTGTCGGCCATGTTCGTGAAACAACTGAACAGGAAGTCGGTCATGCGCTGGATGTCGCAACAGAAGCCGGCGCAATCTGGTTTGCGACGCCACCATCAGAACGGGCCGCTATTCTGGTTCGTGCGGCGGAATTGATGGAAAATCAGATGCAACCGCTATTAGGTATTTTGGTTCGGGAAGCCGGCAAAACCTTTAATAATGCGATTGCTGAGGTACGCGAAGCGGTCGATTTCCTCCATTATTACGCAGGACAGGTTCGCCATGATTTCGCTAATGATACGCATCGCCCACTGGGGCCAGTTGTCTGTATCAGCCCGTGGAACTTCCCATTAGCCATTTTTACCGGACAGATAGCGGCTGCATTGGCTGCCGGCAACAGCGTATTAGCAAAACCTGCGGAACAGACCCCATTAATTGCGGCAACAGCGGTCAAAATACTGCATCAAGCAGGTATTCCCCACGATGCATTGCAATTATTACCCGGCCAAGGTGAAACCATTGGTTCTCTTCTGGTGGGTGATGAGAGAGTACGAGGCGTGATGTTTACTGGCTCCACTGAAGTGGCCGGCCTATTACAACGTAATATTGCCGGACGACTTGATGCACAAGGGCGCCCAACCCCTCTGGTTGCCGAAACTGGTGGTCTGAACGCCATGATTATCGACTCTTCCGCACTGACCGAACAAGTTGTTACTGATGTGATCGCCTCTGCTTTTGACAGTGCAGGTCAACGTTGCTCTGCCTTGCGTATCCTTTGTATTCAAGATGATGTAGCAGAACGCACCATTACTATGCTGAAAGGCGCCATGTCTGAATGCCGGATGGGTAATCCTGAGCGCCTGTCTACCGATATCGGCCCGGTCATTGATGCGGAAGCCAAAGCCAGCATTGATCGTCATATTCAAGCAATGCGTACCAAAGGGCTCACGATTTATCAGGCAGCACAAGATAATGTGGTTGACAATCAAGAGTGGGATCAAGGCACTTTCGTTAAACCGACACTGATTGAACTGGAAAGCTTTGATGAATTGAAACAGGAGATTTTCGGCCCGGTTCTGCATGTTGTTCGTTTTAAACGTAACGAGCTGGATAAATTGCTGGATCAAATTAATAGCTCCAACTATGGCCTGACTCTGGGTGTCCATACTCGTATTGACGAAACGATTGCACAAGTTACCGCTAAGGCGAAAGTCGGTAATCTGTATGTTAACCGCAACATGGTAGGCGCTGTTGTTGGCGTACAGCCATTCGGTGGTGAAGGCTTGTCTGGTACCGGACCGAAAGCAGGCGGCCCACTCTACCTATACCGTCTGCTCTCTTGCCGTCCTCAAAATGCGATCAACCAAACGTTGGAACGTCAGGATGCTGAATATCCACTGGATGCCAATGTCCGTTCAGTACTGATGGCACCCTTTGATGCATTAACAGAATGGGCAGCCAATCAGCACAACGAAGAGCTAAATCAGTTAGTTCAACAATATAAATTGCTGGCACAAGGTGGCACCACTCGCCTGTTGCCTGGGCCGACGGGTGAACGCAATACTTATACCCTGTTGCCTCGTGGTCAGGTGCTGTGTCTGGCGGATAATCAACAAGATACATTCATTCAACTGGCAGCAACACTGTCTGTAGGCTGTCAGTTGCTATGGCAAAATGATGAATTACATCAGCAACTGTTTCGTCAATTACCAGATAACGTCCGTAAATCAATCAACTTGGTTCAGGACTGGCAGAGTGAAGATACGGCATTCGAAGCGGTTATTTATCACGGCGACTCTGATCAACTGCGTCAAGTTTGCGAACACGTCGCGCAACGTAAAGGCGTTATCATTTCCGTACAAGGTTTTGCCCGTGGAGAAACTAATTTGCTGTTAGAACGTCTGCTACATGAACGCTCACTGAGCATTAATACCGCGGCGGCGGGGGGTAATGCCAGTCTGATGACTATCGGTTAATTTCAGTTATAGCTAAGGGGAACATATCAAACATGTGTTCCCCCAAAATTAATCATCTCTTTGCTGTTTATATTTCCAGCTTAGTGACCGCCCTGTTGCCAGCTCAAATACTGTTCATACTTGCGCAAAGCAATGTTGTAGTTACTGAATGCCGACTGTGACAGCTTTTCACTCAGTTTTTCCTGAATTTTCTCTGTTGTGAACTCTTTTACAGGGTAATTGCTTGAAGTGAGCAATTCATCCAAACGTCGTAAACGAACCACATACTCACGAACAGTACTATGACTCATTTCAGTCTGTTCAAACAGGTACTGTTTGAAAGACATGATGTCAAAATAATCTGTCTCGCTATTGCAATAAATCTCACTGCAAAAACGACATAACGCGACAAATTTATCTTGCAGCTCATCCCAAGTCTTGTCATCAATCAACTCCGTCATCTCGGAGATGGACTCTTTGTTGATCACTTGGCCATTAAAAACCAAAGAGATACGGTCAAGAGCTTTGTGACAATGCAAGCAATGAGTTTGACTATGTTTGTAGTCTTTAATGTAACGGCTGAGCGGCCGTTTCTTTTGTGTTGTAACAGACATAAGAGATAAGCCCTGTGTGTAGTCTTAAACAAAAAACAAATAAGCAAAAAAGTTACTTTTCCGGATTTAAGCGTGCCCGCAAGCGTTTAATCGCCTGGCTGTGTAGCTGACTTATACGGGACTCCCCGACTTCAAGTACTGCGCCAATCTCTTTCAGATTAAGTTCTTCCTGATAATACAGCGTCAGAACCATTTTTTCTCGCTCAGGTAACGAATCGATAGCCTCAATTACCCGTTGACGAACGTCACTCTCCAGCAATTGTTGTAAGGGATTAGTTTCATGCCCTTCTCCAATGGCAGGCTCACAGCTTTCACCATGAATTTCATGCCATTCGTCATACGAAAACAACTGACTGTTATTCGTATCTAACAGTATCTGCCGATATTCTATCAGATCAATCTTTAATTCTTTAGCAACTTCCTGCTCACTGGCTGGACGGCCTAAGTCTTGCTCAAGTTTACGGATGATGTGCGTCACTTCGCGCGCATTACGACGCACGCTACGCGGAGCCCAATCGCGGCTCCTTAACTCATCCAACATTGCACCTCTGATGCGTTGTACCGCATAAGTGGTAAACGCGGTTCCTTGTAAGGAATCAAAACGTTCCACCGCATTTAGTAAGCCGATTCCCCCGGCCTGAAGTAGATCATCCAGCTCCACACACGCGGGTAACCTAACTTGTAGCCTTAACGCTTCATGGCGAACTAATGGTACGTAGCGCTTCCAGAGGCTGTTTTTGTCCATCACGCCTTCGGCGGTATACAAATCGCTCACAACAACAGACACCTTTGGAAAAAGAGACTAACCATCATTATCCAATCCCCTAACAAGGGCAATCGTTTGAACAATGTAGTAAAAACACTTCTTTTTCACCTATGCGAAATTTATTGTCTGCCTAATAGTATCACAAATTTTAGGCTGTTCCTGATAAACTCCTAAAAAAGAAGGACCGGCGAGCCGATCCTTGATTTGTTTGGATTTTTATGTGAATCAGGTTCACATATTGCCCTAGCTGAGCAATTAACGCAGCAGAGACAATACAGTCTGAGGAACTTGGTTAGCCTGAGCCAGAACCGCAGTACCCGCTTGTTGCAGAATTTGACCACGGCTCATGTTAGATACTTCGGTCGCGTAGTCAGCATCTTCGATACGGCTACGAGCAGAGCTCAGGTTGTTAACGGTGTTGTTCAGGTTGTTAACGGTAGATTCCAGACGGTTCTGGATAGCACCCAAAGAACTGCGCAGGCTGTCAACTTGTGCCAGAGCGCTGTCCAAAGTTTCTAGAGGCTTTTCTGATGCTTTGGCAGTGATGTCTGCACCTGCTGTTAATTTACCCTCTTTAGTAATAGTGGCTTCGAAATATTTTACTTTGCCATCTGTATCGTCAGTACCTTTGACAACATATTTACCAGGATCAACTGAACCATCATTCTTAACGGCTTTATAGACTTCTACATTTTTCAGGTCCTTAACTTTAGCGTCGGCAGTATGATCGATATCTTTCTTCCCACCTGCACCATCGTCAACCTGTTTAACTACTTCTCCGTGTGGAACTTCCGCAGAAATAGTAAATTTACCCAGATTCAGAGCTTCTTTGTCGATTTTTTTCAGATCGATGTCGATAACTTCGTTATCATTAGCACCAACTTGAATGGTCATTTTGCTATCTTCACGCAAAACACGAACACCATTGAACTGAGTTTGTTCAGAAATACGATCAATTTCCTTTAAACGCTGAGTCACTTCTTCCTGGATAGATTTGATATCACTTTCAGAGTTGCTGCCGTTTTGTGACTGAACAGTCAGTTCACGAATACGTTGTAAGTTGGTGTTAATTTCGTTCAGTGCACCTTCGGTAGTCTGTGCAATAGAGATACCGTCATTAGCGTTACGTGCTGCCTGAGTCAAACCTCTAACATTTGCAGTGAAACGGTTAGCGATCGCTTGACCAGCCGCGTCATCCTTCGCGCTGTTGATACGCAGACCAGAAGATAGACGCTCAATAGCGCTACCCAAAGTACCCTGGGATCTATTCAAGTTATTCTGAGTCAGCAGGGACAGGCTGTTGGTGTTGATGACTTGTGCCATAGTTAGAGTTCCTTTTTAAAATCAAGTCGATATATAAGTTTGGGTTTTACCCACGGTGTTCATCACCGCCAACAGTTTTATCGGCGCTCCTCAAAGAACCTTTAATTTTTCTTGAAAAAACTTTTTCTTTTTTATCACGCTGCCCTGATAAGCCAAACAACGTCGGTTCTTCACGACTATTCTTACCATAGAAAAATTATTTTTATTAGTAAACTTTTCTAAAAACTTACCGATAACCGGTTCAATAAAGCTTTACTAATAAAGGAGTCAATAAATGGCTAGCATTTCTTCATTAGGCGCCGGGTCGGGGATGGATCTGGGCTCTATATTGGATAAACTTCAGGCAGCAGAACAAAAACGTTTAGTACCGCTGACACAGCAACAAACCAGTTATAAAGGTAAACTAACCGCTTTTGGTACATTAAAAGGCAGTTTAGAAAAACTGGAAACCGCGTCTGAATCACTGAAAAAATTCGATAAACTTAACACAACCACTGCCAGCGAAAAACATGATGCATTCGTTGCCAGTACTGATTCCAAAGCCAGCCCAGGTAACTACAGTATTGAAGTTAAGCAATTGGCACAGGCACAATCATTAAAAACAGAAAAAGTCAATAATATCAAAGAGTATGTGGGTGAATCTTTGGGCGAAGGTAAAACCCGGACAATCACTATTACTCAGCCTGGTGAAAAAAAGCCGATGAAAATCGAGCTGACAGATGGACAAACATCCATCATTGAGATTCGTGATGCGATTAATAAACAGGAAAGTAATGTCAACGCCAGTATTATTAAGGCAAAAAATGGCGAAAATTATTTAGTGCTAACGGCTAAAAAAGCGGGCACTGAATCCGTGATGACCATCACTGTTGAAGGTGATAACAAACTTAGCGAGTTTCTAGACTATCCGGGCACAACGAGTAAACTCACTCAAACCGTCGAAGCTAAGAATGCACTGTTAACCGTTAATAAAATCCCAATTGAACGTCAGACAAACCATATTACCGATGCACCCGAAGGCGTTAAACTAGATCTGAAAAAAACGACCGAGGATAAAGATAAACCAGGGGAATATAAGCCAGAAATGCTGGTCATATCCCGTGATATTGAGCCGATGAAAGAGGCGATTAAAAACTGGGTTGATGCTTATAATGAATTACAAACGACATTTGATTCACTGACCAAATTTAAGCAAGTAAAACAGGGTGAAGAACCGTCGAAAGATAATGGTGCTTTATTAGGTGACAGCACATTACGCGGAATACAGAACCAGCTAAGAAGCCAGATTTTCAGCTCTCAGGCAGTTAATGATATTCCAACCCTGAATAAACTGGGCATTAAACAAAAGTTTGACGGCAAGCTGGAAATTGATAACGAAAAACTGGAAAAAAATCTAAAAGAAAAACCGACTAATGTAAAAGCATTCTTTATGGGTGACGGTAAAGAAACGGGTTTTGCCACCCAGACACATAAGCTACTAAAAGATGCTCTGGATAGTCATGAAGGTACTTTAGTTACCGCGACTAATGGCATTAACAAGCGTCTAAAAAACCTTGATCAACAAGTAGACAGGACGAAACAGAATATTAACGAAACAATTGAACGTTATAAACGCCAATTTTCACAACTGGATAAAATGGTCTCTTCCTTGGGAAAAACCGGTAGCTTCCTATCACAATTACAGCAAATGAGATAATTAAAGGAAATTATGTATCAACGTTCGGCAAGTCAATTATATGCCCAGATAGATGTGGAAAGCGAAATTATGAACGCCTCCCCCTATCAGTTGATTCAGATTTTGTTCAACGGGGCGCTTAGCGCCCTACGTCGAGCAATTATTCTGATGGAACAAGGTAATATCGCGGAAAAAGGCGCAGCTATTTCCAAAGCGATCAATATCATCGATAATGGCCTCAAACAGGGATTAGATAATGAAAAAGGTGGAGAGCTGGCGCACAATCTCGCTTCCCTTTACGACTATATGACCCAACGTTTACTCTACGCTAATTTACGCAATGATGAGCCAGCCATTACCGAAGTAATAAAGTTACTCACCGAGATTTCAGACGCTTGGCGGCAAATTGGCCCTCATTACAACGCCAGTCAGGATATTGTTTAATGGATAATAAAATGGATCTTTTGTCAGCTTACCAACAGATCCTAAGTTTAAGTGAGCAAATGCTTAATTTAGCTAAAAATGAAAAATGGGATGAACTTGTTGATATGGAAATCACCTACCTCAAAGCAGTAGAAGTGATCAGCCACTCTTCAATATCATCGACGACTTCTCTTTCGTTACAGCAAAAAATGACCAACATTTTGCAGACAATTTTAGATAATGAAAATGAGATTAAAAAACTACTACAGAAAAGACTTGATGAATTAAGTAAACTCATCAAACAAGCAAGCCAACAGCAATTATTAAATGATAGCTACGGCCAATTCCCTGTTGAACCCTATCATACTCTTATGAACTCTACGGAACAAAAGTAATTGAGAAATAAAGGTGATGTACTTTCATCACCATTATTTACCCGTTTTGTGAGCTTGGTTTAGGATGTATTGATTTCAATTCAGATTATAAGAAATAGATAAAAAAACCTTGGTGATTAAATCGCCTCTGCCAACAATGAGCAATGATAAGTAAGGCAAACTAGTATGAAAAACCCCGAAATACTGTAACTTGACCTCTGACACCCATATCCGTATAGTATCGCTATACACAACACAATGCTACAATGTCGAAAATGATTAAAAATTTCAAACATAAAGGTCTGGAAGAATTTTTCAAAACTGGCACTACAGCAGGCATTCAACCAAAACATGCTGTAAAGTTACAAATTCAGTTAACCGCATTAAACACGGCTAAAAAACCAGATGATATGAACGCTCCGGGTTGGAAACTTCATCCGCTAAAAGGGGCTGATTTAAAAGGTCACTGGGCTATATCGGTCAATGGCAATTGGCGATTAACATTTAGATTTGAAGGTGAAGATGTCATTCTCGTCAATTATCAAGATTACCACTGAGGAATAACAAAATGGGCAGAATGTATAACCCGGCACATCCTGGATTTGTTTTACGCGAGTATCTTGGGGATATATCTGTAACTGACGCAGCAAAATCATTGGGCATCACTCGCGCCGCATTATCCCGTATATTAAACGGCAATGCCGGCATATCCGCGGATATGGCATTACGTCTAGAGGCTGCATTGGGAACCAGCGCTGAAATGTGGACAGAAATGCAATCTCAATATGAGCTATGGATTGCCTCCCAACACAAAAGACCCGAAATAAAACCGATAATTGCACATCCATAACATCAAAGGCCACCTGCAAATCCGGGTGGCTATCCCCAAACAGAAAATACAAAAGGTTAATAACGATAGATATCAATATACCCAATGGATTTCAAGATGCATCGCGACGGCAAGGGAGCGAATCCCCGGGAGCATAGATAACGATGTGACCGGGGTGAGTGAGTGCAGCCAACAAAGAGGCAACTTGAAAGATGACGGATATAAATTAATACCTACACCTGCATATTCATAATCTCCTGATAAGAAGCCACCAGCTTATTTCTTACCTGGACGCCCATTTGCAAAGCGATACTGGATTTCTGCATCTCCACCATCACATCATTCAATTCAACACCGGGTACGCCTAAGGTAAAATCCTGAGTTTGTTTTGTGGCATTCAAACGTGTTTGATTAATTTTACCCACAGCCGCCGTTAGTTGACTGGCAAATCCACCCTGCAATGGCATGGGTTTTGCGATATTGGCTGCCTGTAATGCCTGAGCCTGCATCTGTTGCAGCACGCCTTCAATTGCCTGAATTGACATAAAAACCTCGTGTTAAACCACCCTATACCCTACGCAATTCAATGCCATATTAACCCAAGGTATATACGGCATATTTTTAGACTGCCACCCTAACATAGCCCTCTCGATCTAAAGCGGGTAATTAAAGTAAAAAGTCAGGGCTTATTGTGCCATTAAAAGATGAGTGAACAGCGAATAATGACAAAACTGAAAATAGGAAGAATTTTTTCGCTTGCGTATGGGGAGTCTGTTTTGTTACGCCACGCTTTTAGTATTCATGTTGAACAGCAAGGCAAGGATCGTCTATGAGTGCCGCAACAACCGACGTTGAAAATCAAACTAAAGGTTTCAGTGCTATCATTAACCAGATAAAAGCTGATCCTAAAGTGCCATTATTAGTTGCCGGCAGCGCAGCCGTTGCGATTGTCATTGCCCTTTTCCTGTGGTTACGCAGCCCCGATTATCGGGTGCTTTACAGTAATCTGAGCGATAAAGATGGTGGCGATATTGTCACCCAATTAACCCAATTAAATATCCCTTACCGTTTTGCCGAAAATGGCGCTGCTATCATGATCCCTGCCGAACAGGTGCATGAGACACGGCTAAGATTGGCACAACAAGGGCTGCCTAAGGGTGGAGCTGCGGGATTCGAACTACTCGATAAAGAAAAGTTTGGGATCAGCCAATTTAGTGAGCAAGTTAACTACCAAAGGGCATTGGAAGGTGAACTGTCACGCACCATTGAATCGTTGGGGCCGGTGCAAAATGCCCGTGTTCACCTTGCACTCCCCAAACCCTCGCTGTTTGTCCGTGAACAGAAATCGCCTTCAGCCTCCGTTACCGTTGGGCTATTACAAGGCCGCACTTTGGATGAAGGCCAGATAAATGCCATCGTCCATATGGTTTCCAGTAGTGTCGCCGGCTTACCGCCGAGCAATGTCACCATCGTTGATCAAGCTGGACGTCTGTTGACCCAAGCCGACGCTACCGGTCGCGACCTAAACACCAGTCAACTGAAATACATTCAGGAAGTAGAGAACCGCTTCCAACATCGTATTGAAGCGATTTTGGCTCCGGTTGTCGGTCGTGGTAACGTTCACGCACAAGTGACGGCACAGGTGGATTTTTCCCGTCGTGAAGAGACAGCGGAAGAATATAAACCTAATCAGCCACCAAATCAGGCGGCGGTTCGCTCAAAACAGTTAAGCGAGAGCGAACAGAGTGGCGGCCCTCAGGTTGGCGGTATTCCCGGTGCGCTTTCCAATCAACCGAGCCCTCCACCGAGTGCGCCGATTGATAAGCCAAATACCAAAGAGAACAACAAAAACGACAAGGGCGATAAGAAAACCTCATCCGCTGGTAGTAGTAACGTGCGCACGGTCAACAGTAATCGCAATAACCGCCGTGACGAAACCACAAACTATGAAGTGGACCGAACTATTCGCCATGTGCAACAACAAGCCGGCGGTATTGAACGCTTATCTGTCGCTGTTGTCGTCAATTATGCCACGGTGGAAGGCAAAAATGGCCCGGAAACTCAGGCACTACCCCCTGAGCAATTGGCAAAAATAGAAGCGCTGACCAGAGAAGCAATGGGCTTTTCTAAAGAGCGTGGCGACAGCTTAAATGTGGTTAACACGCCATTTACTGAAAGCAAAGAAAATATCGAGGTTATCCCTGTCTGGCAGAATCCGGTTCTGTTGGAAAAAGCCTTCGATTTTGGCCGCTACCTGCTATTGATTCTGGTGGCATGGCTGCTGTGGCGCAAAATGGTTGTGCCTCAACTTGCCAAAAAACGCGCTGCGGAAAAAGCCGCCCTTGAAGCACAGAAAGTTCAGAAAAAACAAATGACTGAATCTAGTGCAGAAATGGATGAAAAAACGCGCCAGAAACTGACACGTCAACGAGTCAGTGCTGAAATTCAAAGCCAACGCATTCGCGAGCTGGCAGAAAAAGATCCTCGCGTAGTGGCACTGGTGATCCGTCAATGGATGAGTAACGAACAATGAGCCTGAACGGAACAGAAAAAAGCGCCGTCATGTTAATGACCCTGGGAGAAGATCAGGCGGCTGAGGTGTTTAAACACCTAAACTCCAGGGAAGTCCAGCAACTCAGTATCACAATGGCAGGCATGCGCCAAATTTCTAACCAGCAACTGGTGGATGTATTGGCAGAATTTGAAGAAGATGCCGGCCAGTATGCAGCACTGAGTATCAACGCCAGTGACTATTTACGCTCGGTGTTAATTAAAGCGCTAGGTGAAGAACGCGCTTCCAGTCTGCTTGAGGATATTCTTGAATCCCGTGAAACCACCACTGGTATTGAGACCCTCAACTTTATGGAACCACAAATGGCAGCCGATATGATCCGTGAAGAGCATCCACAGATTATCGCCACCATTCTGGTTCACTTAAATCGTGGACAAGCAGCCGATATCCTTGCGCTGTTTGATGACAAATTACGCAACGACATCATGCTACGTATCGCAACTTTTGGTGGCGTACAGCCAGCGGCACTGGCTGAACTGACAGAAGTGCTCAATAACCTGTTAGACGGTCAGAATCTCAAGCGTAGCAAAATGGGTGGCGTTCGTACTGCGGCTGAAATTATCAACCTGATGAAAAGTCAGCAAGAAGAGAATGTTATCGAAGCCATGCGTGCCTACGATAATGAACTGGCACAAAAAATCATCGATGAAATGTTCCTGTTCGAAAACCTTATCGATGTGGATGACCGCAGTATCCAACGCCTGTTGCAGGAAATCACGACTGACTCCCTGCTCATTGCATTGAAAGGCTGCAACCAGCAACTGCGCGATCATTTCCTCAACAATATGTCTCAACGTGCCGCAGAGATTATGCGCGATGACCTGGCAAACCGTGGTCCGGTGCGGATGTCGCAAGTGGAAAGCGAACAGAAAGCGATTCTGCTTATTGTTCGTCGTCTGGCAGAAAACAGTGAGATTATCCTAAATGGTGGCGACGATAGCTATGTCTGATAAGTTAAACAATGCTGACTGGCAACCCTGGAAACCAAACGAACTCACACAGTGGGAAAAACTACGGGCCAAACCAGAGCCCGTTGATGACTCACAGGAAGACTCTGAGCACAATGAAATCCTTGAACAGGCGGTAATGCTGGATAACCTGAAAGAACAGGCTCGACAAGCAGGCCATGAACAGGGATTTACCGAAGGTCAAGCGCAAGGTTATGAAAAAGGCTACCAGACCGGCTTAGAGGCCGGTTTGGAACAGGGGCGAAAAGATGCTATTCAGCAACAGCAACCTATCACCGAACAGTGGCAAAATCTGCTGGCGGATTTCCAACACTCACTGGAAGGGCTTGACACGATCATTGCCTCCCGCTTGATGCAGCTAGCACTGACCGCTGCAAAACAGATCTTAGGTCAACCGGCGATTTGTGATGGCACTGCCCTGCTCAATCAGATCCGTGAATTTATTCAACAGGAGCCAATGTTGAGTGGAAAACCCCAATTGCGGGTTCATCCACGAGATATGCCAATGATTGAACAACAATTAGGCAATACGCTCTCATTACACGGCTGGCGCTTACTGGCAGATAACAAACTGCATCCTGGTGGTTGCAAAATCAGTGCCGATGAAGGCGATTTAGATGCTAGTTTGGCCACTCGCTGGCATGAGTTATGCCGGCTGGCCGCACCGGGGGAATTGTAATGACAGCAAGACTCGGGCGCTGGCTGGCGACACTGGATGCTTTTGAGCAGAAACTGGAGAAAACTTCACCAGTGCGTCGTTATGGACGTCTGACCAGAGCGACCGGGCTGGTGATGGAAGCAACGGGTTTACATCTACCTCTCGGAGCAACCTGCCTGATTGAGCGGCAAAATGGCAGCAATATTGAAGAAGTTGAAAGTGAAGTTGTCGGTTTTAATGGCGAAAAACTTCTCCTCATGCCACTTGAAGATCTGGAAGGCATTGTACCCGGCGCCCGTGTATACGCCCGCCCATACAGTGAAGATTGTGGCAGTGGACGCCAGTTACCGCTTGGCCCGGAACTGTTAGGGCGAGTTTTGGATGGCGCCGGTCGTCCACTGGATGGTTTTCCTTCGCCAGATACCGGCTATCGTGCCCCACTCACCACACCGCCAATCAATCCTCTGCAACGTACACCAATCAGTGATGTACTGGATGTCGGTGTACGAGCGATTAATGCCCTACTGACCGTAGGCCGTGGGCAGCGTATGGGATTGTTTGCCGGTTCCGGGGTCGGTAAGAGTGTTCTGCTTGGCATGATGGCACGTTACACACAAGCTGATGTGATTGTCGTTGGCTTGATCGGTGAACGTGGCCGCGAAGTTAAAGATTTCATTGAAAACATCCTCGGCGCCGCTGGCTTAGCCCGCTCAGTGGTTGTCGCCGCACCCGCCGATATCTCACCTCTGTTGCGCATGCAAGGTGCCTCCTACGCTACCCGTATCGCTGAAGATTTTCGTGACCGGGGTAAACATGTATTGCTAATTATGGATTCATTGACCCGCTACAGCATGGCTCAACGTGAAATTGCCCTAGCCATTGGCGAGCCTCCTGCAACCAAAGGCTACCCGCCTTCGGTTTTCGCCAAACTTCCGACACTCGTGGAACGTGCAGGCAATGGGGTGAATGGCGGTGGATCGATTACCGCGTTCTACACCGTACTCACCGAAGGTGATGATCAGCAAGACCCGATAGCCGATGCTGCCCGAGCAATTCTCGATGGTCACATCGTCCTCTCCCGTTCGCTGGCAGAATCAGGGCATTACCCGGCAATTGATATTGAAGCCTCTATCAGCCGCGCGATGACCGCACTCATTGATAAGCAGCACTACCGGCGGGTACAGCAGTTCAAACAACTACTCGCAAGCTATCAGCGTAACCGTGATCTGATTAACGTCGGTGCTTATGCGGCTGGCAGTGATCCGCTATTGGACAAAGCCATTGAGCTTTATCCCTACATGGCACAATTTCTACAGCAAGATATTGAAGAGCGTAGTGAATATGAAGCTGCCTGCATTCAATTACAACAGTTGTTACCTACATAACGTAACGATTTTCTGGGTGTTGCCATTAAAGCGAGGAATAAGATGCAGCAACAATCACCTCTCATAACCTTGCGTGACCTTGCACAAAATGCAGTGGAAAAAGCCGCCACTCACTTAGCACAAGTTCGTCAGAACTATCAGCAAATGGAGCAACAACTCGTAACGTTGATGGGCTATCAGGATGAATACCGGGAACGCCTAAATGACACATTGAGTAATGGTATGCCATGTACCACTTGGCAAAATTATCAGCAATTCATGAAAACGCTGGAAAAAGCGATTGAACAGCACAAATTGCAGCTTAATCAATGGCAACAGCGGCTTGATACGGCTTTATCACAGTGGCGGGAAAAACAACAGCGCCTTAATGCCTTCGATACTTTGCAACAACGGGCAGATAACAACCGAAGATTACATCAGAACAGAACGGAACAGAAACAGATGGATGAATATGCCCAACGTAGCGCACAACGGAGAAATAAATAATGAATCTCACTCTTTTGCCTGCCGACCTGAAACCGACAGAAAATCAACCAACGCGCAGTAATTCACTCACTGATGCCGATCAACCTTCGGCTTTTGCTCAATTTCTTAATCTGGAAACCGAACTGGCGCAGAAAGGCGGGGTCAAACCAGGAAAAGTATCATCCAAAGAAGGAGAAGAGATTATTGATGATACAGACCACGATTTGTCGCCATTATTATCTGTCCCAAACGAATTGTCTGTCCCAAACGAATTGTCTATCGCAAATGAATTATCTACCTCCAATGAAATACCAACGGAGCCTATTACCTCCTCGCTGATTCCCCTTGATGTAAAAGCAGATGCAAACAAACAACCGGTTGCTGTTGATGAGAAACTCATGTCAGCAGAAGAGCTGGCGGCAAGTTTACCCATACAATTATCCGGGTTAGCCATCAAATCAGAAAACCAGAAAAGTAGCCTCCAACCTGACGGACTCATCAAGCATAATGATAAAAACCGTCAAATTAGCGCGAAAGAATTAGCCATTACAGGATTATCGGCTGAAGAGAATCCTCTGACAGAGATTGCAGAACAACCAAAACAAGAAGAAGAAAAAGCAGAAACCTTTTTTAAAACCAAACCTGAAAACAGACTGGTGCAACATTCTTCAGTAAAACCCAAGATTGCTGTCGCAACTATCCAGCATGAAACGACAACTCAGCCCCATCCACGCGAATCAGCATTAACTCAAACTACCGCTCAAGCTGAGATCCAGCACGCACCGACCGCCACTGAAAATCAGCAAATCGGGCAAATCTCCTCTGTGGCAACCTCTCCCCTGCTCTCCGCAGGACACAATCAGACCGCCCAGTTTCAGTTATCCAGTACCTCTACCCTCTTACTGAATGCCCAGTTAGGTAGTGAAGAGTGGCAACAACAATTAAACCAACAAATTATTTTATTCAACCGCAACGGCCTGCAACAGGCAGAGCTGCGCCTGCATCCACAAGAACTAGGTGCCTTGCAAATCCGCATGTCCGTTGAAGATAATCAAGCACAATTACATCTGGCATCGGCTCACAGCCATGTCCGGGCAGCACTGGAAGCGGCATTACCTGGACTTCGCCATGCACTGGCAGAAAGTGGTATTCAACTGACCCAAAGCAGTGTCAGCAGTGATAACGCTAGCCCGTGGCAACAAGAACAACGCTCTGATTCACAACATTCAGGCGGAACCGCAAGTCGCAATGCTGATGCCACCTCGGAAAATCACTCAGCCACTGAATCCACAGTACATTTAACACCTCATCAACTCGCGTCCGCCCGAGGAGGTGTGGATATTTTCGCCTGATAGTGGCAAGTAGCTTCACAACAAACGAACGAGTTAGTCGTTTTTTCCCCGTTTGTTCCAGCTATTGCCTGCGGAAATACGCGGGATAATGATTATCGATATTGATGGATAAGTCAGCCCACTATGGAATGCGTGGACACTTATCCGCAACAAAAACAGGAATTTGTCTGTCCATGTCTGACTATAGCTACGAGCATAAACGCAAAAATCCATTTGGGATGATACTGTTAGTACTGATTGCCGTTATCGGTGCCGCCATCGGGGGATACAGTTGGTGGGCACTTAAACAGGCAAAAGAGAGTGACTCCGCGGCATCCAAAGCCATAGCAGTCCCTGTCTTTATGACTCTGGAGCCTTTCACCGTCAACCTGATCGACAATGAAGATCACTTTGACCGAGTGCTCTACATTGGTGTGACTTTACGTTTAGCTGATGAAAAAACTCGCCAGCGTTTCCACGAGTATCTGCCGGAAGTTCGTAGTCGTATGTTGTTGCTATTATCACGCCAAAAATCAGCCGATCTGGCTCATGACAGCGGTAAATTGCGTCTGATGGACGACATCAAGCAAACACTTCGCCCAACCTTGGTACCCGGTGAACCGGATCAGGTCATCACCGATGTGCTGTTTACCACGTTTATTCTGCGATAATCACCATGAGTGACAATATTCTTTCACAGGCAGAGATTGATGCTCTGCTCAATGGCGACAGTGCCAGTGACGACGTAGAAAATACCGCGTCCGGGGAAAATGAGGTTCGCCCTTATGATCCCAATACCCAACGTCGTGTTATTCGGGAACGTCTGCAAGCACTGGAAATTATTAATGAACGCTTTGCTCGTCATTTTAGGATGGGGTTGTTTAACATGCTCCGCCGTAGTCCTGACATTACCGTCGGCGCAATAAAAATTCAGCCTTATCATGAATTCGCCCGTAACCTGGCAGTACCGACCAACCTTAATCTGGTTCATCTGAAACCGCTAAGAGGAACAGCGCTGTTTGCATTTGCACCAAGCCTGGTTTACATCGCGGTAGATAACCTGTTTGGTGGTGACGGACGTTTCCCGACCAAAGTAGAAGGTCGTGAATTCACCCATACTGAACAGCGAGTGATTAACCGGATGTTACGCATGGCATTGGATTCCTATCGTGATGCCTGGAGCGCCATTTTCAAAATTGAAGTGGAATATATTCGCTCTGAAATGCAGGTGAAATTCACCAACATTACAACATCACCGAACGATATTGTGGTGACAACGCCATTTCAAGTGGAAATTGGTGCGTTGAGTGGTGAATTTAATATCTGTATTCCGTTTGCCATGATCGAACCACTACGGGAACGTCTGACCAATCCACCATTGGAAAATGCCCGGCAAGAAGACAGCCTGTGGCGAGAAAGCCTGGTAAAACAGGTTCAGCATTCAGAGCTGGAATTGGTCGCTAACTTTGTTGATATCCCGCTGAGGCTGTCAAAAATCCTGCAACTTCAGCCGGGCGATATCTTACCTATTGATAAACCCGAACGCCTGATCGTTCACGTTGATGGTGTGCCCGTGCTCACCAGTCAGTACGGAACATTAAACGGGCAATATGCCCTGCGTGTCGAACATCTTATTAACCCTGTTTTAAATGCTCTGGATGAGGAACAGCCCAATGAGTGATGCTAAGCAACCCACAGATACCGCTTCAACCGGATCTGCCGAAGATATGTGGGCAGAAGCTCTGGAACAACAGGCCGCGCAACAACAAACCTCTGACAGTAGCGCGGCAATTTTTGAATCTCTGGAGCCTCAGGATACACTGGCTCACTTATCGGATATCGACCTGATTCTGGATATTCCGGTTAAATTATCCGTAGAATTGGGCCGAACAAAAATGACCATCAAACAACTGCTGAGATTATCTCAAGGTTCAGTAGTTTCTCTTGATGGCCTTGCCGGGGAGCCGTTGGATATTTTAATCAATGGATATCTGATTGCTCAGGGTGAAGTTGTGGTTGTATCCGATAAATACGGTATCCGTATCACTGATATCATCACCCCTTCTGAACGTATGCGTCGCCTGAGTCGTTAATATGGCTTTCCAGCCCTCTTTGCATAATGGCGCGGCAGGTTCTGCCGCGCAAACCCAAGCGGTTACTCAAGTCGCCACATCCGCGCCACTTCCCGCAGGTCAGACGTTGATGCAGGTCAGTAGTGCGCTGGCGGGGGTATTGCTATTGATTTTCACCCTCACTTGGCTAATACGCCGTATAGGGCTGTTTTCCAACAAAGGGAAAACTCAGCAACAATTGAGTATCAAAGCCAGTTGCTCTCTGGGACAACGTGAACGTGTCGTCATTGTCGAAATTGAAGATAACTGGCTGGTATTAGGTGTCACTGCTCAGCAAATTAATTTATTACACCAGATGCCAATACCTGAATCCCACCGTGATACCACCGAAGAACAAACTATAAAACCGGCACTATTTGGTCAGATTTTAAAAAATACGCTGATGCGACAAGGCAAAGATGATGAAAAAAAGTAGTTCTCTCTTTATAAGGGATAAGTTTGCATTGTCATGCCGCCTGGGGATGATACTCGCCGCGCTTATTTTACCGATAGATGCCGCGGCACAGTTACCGGGCATCATCAGTCAACCGCTGGCAAACGGTGGGCAGAGTTGGTCACTACCGGTTCAAACATTAGTTTTCATTACCGCGCTGACGTTTATTCCCGCAGCCCTACTCATGATGACCAGTTTTACCCGCATTATTATCGTGTTGGGTTTATTGCGTAATGCTTTAGGCACCCCATCGGCACCGCCTAATCAGGTTTTACTTGGACTGGCGTTATTTATGACGTTTTTCATTATGTCACCGGTTTTCGATAAAGTTTATCAAGATGCTTATCTGCCTTTCAGTAAAGATAAAATTAGTCTGGAAACCGCGTTAGAAAATGGCGCCAAGCCGTTACGGCAATTTATGTTGCGTCAGACAAGGGAAAACGATTTAGCGCTGTTTGCACGTCTTGCTGATCAGCCGCCATTTGAAACTGCCGATTCTGTTCCTATGCGAGTATTAATGCCGGCATTTATTACCAGCGAATTGAAAACCGCTTTTCAGATTGGTTTTACCCTGTTTATTCCATTTTTGATTATTGACCTGGTGGTCGCCAGCGTATTGATGGCGTTGGGGATGATGATGGTCCCCCCTGCAACCATCTCACTGCCCTTTAAACTCATGCTATTTGTCTTAGTTGACGGCTGGCAATTACTATTGGGTTCTCTGGCACAAAGTTTTTACGGTTGACCTGAAAAGAGGCAAACATTATGACTCCTGAATCAGTAATGGCATTGGGAACAGAAGCCATGAAAGTCGCATTGGCGCTAGCTGCGCCGTTGCTGTTAGCGGCTTTATTATGTGGTTTAATTGTGAGCTTATTGCAAGCTGCAACACAAGTTAACGAAATGACACTATCATTTATTCCCAAAATTCTGGCGGTATTTGTCACTACCGTTATCGCCGGTCCTTGGATGCTAAACCTATTGCTGGACTACATGCGTGAACTCTACAGCAGCATACCGGTGATAATTGGCTAGTTATGATCTCTTTTAACAGTGAAATGCTGATCCAGTTCGTCAGTGAATTTTTCTGGCCGCTGGTTCGGGTGCTTGCGCTGTTCAGTACTGCGCCATTATTCAGTGAAAAACAGGCACCTAAGAAAGTCAAAATCGGACTAGCCGTGATGGTAACACTGCTCTTGATGCCAAACCTGCAACCTGCGCAAGTGCCTATTTTCTCTGTTGCGGCATTCTGGGTGATGCTCCAGCAAATCTTAATTGGGGCATCACTTGGCCTGACAATGCAAATTGCCTTTGCAGCCGTGCGTCATGCCGGTGAAGTGATTGGTTTACAAATGGGGCTCTCATTCGCTACCTTTTTTGATCCCTCCGGCGGCCCCAATATGCCTATTTTGGCACGAATCTTTAACCTCTTGACCTTACTGTTATTTCTGGCCTTTGATGGTCACCTATGGCTATTATCGGTTCTGGCAGACACCTTCCAGATTCTTCCGGTACAACCACTGCAACTCAGCGCTCAAGGATTTTTACTGCTAGCACAAAGCGCCAGCATGATATTTATCAACGGCATGATGCTGGCTCTACCATTGATAACACTATTATTAACACTGAATTTATCATTGGGGATTTTAAACCGGATGACACCACAGCTTTCCATCTTTGTGGTCGGTTTTCCGTTAACACTAACTACCGGAATATTGGTACTCACACTTTTAATCCCGATGTTAGCGCCATTTACCGAACGTATGTTTAGTGAATTATTTAATCGACTGGCGGTCATTATCAGTGGGATGGTTATTTAAAAATATTATTTAAAACAAAGTCTACCTGGAAAAAACCATCCGTATTTTATATGATATAAATTGTACTATTTTATTAACCCAGAAAAATAAAATAAGCTAACGAGATAGGAGCAGTAAATTAATGAATATAGAACAAGAGTTATATAATGCCGCAGTTAACTTAATTGAAAAACGATACCCCAAAGGATGGGGTGGCGCTGCCGCGGTACGGACAGAATCGGGCAAAATCTTAACCAGCATTGCCCCTGATACCAAAAATGACGCATTATCTCTTTGTATGGAAGTTGGCGCCTATTTAGAGGCCCATAAACTGAATGAAGCGGTAACGCACTCTATATGTCTCTGCCGTGAAGATGCCGGTTGTGAATATATCATTTTGTCACCCTGTGGAATATGTCGGGAACGTCTGGTTCATTGGGGAGGCTCCGTAAAAGCGGCGGTGACTAATGAGAAAAACGAGCTGTTATTTAAAACCATACGTGAATTACAACCTTATCATTGGTCAGCCGTTAATGGAGAAAAACTCTAAACTGTATGACTAAGTAGCCCTCTCTTCCCTGACAGTCGTCTCCTAGGCTGTCTTTCCTTGCCAATACAAAATCAACCGTTCTCAATGTCAGTTATAGAGATATCTCTGTAGTTAACATTATTAGCTTACTACTTGATTATTAGACTTACTATTCTTACATTAGAAAAATGGACATAAAAATTAGATTTTCATTGTCAATATCAGACTTTTAATCTAATATTAGTCTCATCTAAAATAGATCTGTTTTTTAATCGATAAGGGAAAAAATGATCAAAGTGGTTTGGTCTGGTCGAGCTGCTAAACAGTTAGCCAAGATCGACATCCGGTACCAAAAAGCGATTTACAAAAAAGTATCGGAACTGGAAAGCTTCCCAATAGTTCAACTGGATATAACAAAGCTGAGCGGCAGCAAAAACCAGTATCGATTAAGAGTAGGTGATTATCGCATCTTATTTGACGTAATTAACGGTGAACCTGTGATCATCGAAGTCAAAGAAGTAAAACGCAGACAAACAAACACCTATTAGCAAAAAATAGCAAGGAAAAATCATAATCTATTGTATTATATTGATTAAATTTAATTTAACCGGAGTAAATTCCATGCCTAGAATCAACTTTATTACTGACGAAAACGGTGTACGGCAATCAGTAATTTTGCCTATAGCGGAGTATGAACGTCTACTAGCCCTGTCTGATCGAGATGAAGATTATGTATCAGTATCATATGAAGTAGGTGAAAATGATGAAGAAACTATCCCACATGAAGTAGTTGGGATCATGGTTGAACAACAAATTAGTATCATTGCTGCTTGGCGTGTTTATCGCGACTTGTCACAATCAGAAGTTGCAGAAAAATTAGGTGTCGGTCAGTCTGCTGTCTCTCAGTGGGAAAAATCAGAAAAGCCTCGTCGATCTACTCTAGAGAAACTAGCTACGCTGTACGACTGCCGTATCGGCCAGCTTATGGTCGACTAAATTCAGAAAAGCCTCGTCGATCTAGAAGCGAAAGGTAGTATTCCACCCATTTAAGTACTACACTGTACTTACTTTGTAACACATTACGATGGAATCATTAGCTATGAGCGAAACTACTTTTACCTTTAGGGTTGATGATGCCCTGAAAAATGACTTTACCGCAGCAGCGAAATCACTCGATCGCAAAGGCGCACAACTACTACGTGACTTCATGCGCGATTTCGTGCGTCAGCAACAAGAAGCGAGCGTCCACGATGCTTGGCTCCGCAGGCAAATAGAAATAGGCCAAGCTTCTGCCGATGCCGGTAATCTAGTGCCAGCCGACCAAGTTGAGGCTAAATTTTTAGCCCGCCGCAAAGCTACACTCCGCCGTTTTGAGGCCAAGTAATGCAATTATTTTGGACGCCAGAAGCCATTCAAGACCGTGAGGAAATATATAACTACATTGAGGTAAATAACCCTTTAGCAGCATTAGCTCTTGATGAACTTTTTTCAGAGAAAGCCAGTTATCTAACTAATCACCCCGACTCTGGTCGTCCAGGCAGGGTTAACGGCACTCGTGAGTTAGTGGCCCACAAAAATTACACATTAATTTATGACGTTGCAGGCAGAATAGTAAGAATTCTCCGTGTACTACATACCGCCAGACAATGGCCTAAATCTTGACACCTGACATGACAAGAGGTGACATTTCCCCCTTCACGGCTCTTAAACTATCCTTGATCTTGCCAATGCAAAATCAATCGTTCTCAATGTCAGCTCTTCCAGTACCGAAAAGCGATTCACAAAAAAGTATCGGGACTGGAAATCTTCTCAATAATTCAATTGGATATAACAAAGTTAAACGACAGCAAAAAATAGCAAAGATAACTTTAATATCCTTAAATTCGCATAGTAAATGCAATTAAATCTTCTTTTAAAAAATTGCACTTATTGAATTAAATCTGTCCTCGATATAGTATTCCTAATACTTCTGTATTCTCATTTTTAAATGATTATGGCAGGTTAAACGAAGTGGGGTGCTACCCCAGTCAGCAGGGAGAGCATGACTTAGTAATAAATAAATAACTTTTCATAATTATAATACACTCACTCTTTTTATTCTCTGCTATTCCTGTAGGGACATGAATTTAAAAACGTTTTCACTTTCTCAAGCAACTGCCACATATACTGACAGCCATGATTTCGTGTCACCGTTTCATGTAAGGATTGCCACAGACGCTCAATTTTATTCAGCCAGGGTGAATAAACAGGTAAAAACAACAGATTAAATTTAGGATGACAAGCCAGCCAATCTCTGACCCGTCGGCTTTTATGGATACTGTAATTATCCAAAATCAAAGTGAGGGTTTCAGCATGACAATACTGGCGTTCAAGTTCTTCCAATACATTGATAAATAACTGAGAATTCTTATTTAACCCGTCAGCATAAGTCACTTTTCCCGTTTGAACATTCAGGCAACCTGCAAAATAATGTTTTTGGTTTTTTCCTGGTGTCACTATACGTTTCTGTTGCCCTTTTAAATACCCGTCAGCACCGATTTTTGGATTCAGCTCAATGTCGACTTTATCTTCATAAAAAACGGGATGTTTTTCTGAACACTTTGACAATGCCTCGGTAATTTTCGCCATTTTTTCAGGGTACTCGGGATCGGGTAATTTAAGCGTCGGGGCTGCCCTTCGCCACACGATATCCATTTTATGTAAGTAACGATAGAAGGTACTGATGGATAATTTTATGTTTAATAATTCATTGATTTTAATTATAAAAAACTCAAGACTCCAGCGAGAACGCAGGCAACCCAATTGCTGGGGAGAATATTGCAATAAAAAAGACAGTAAAGGATAAAGCGGGATTAAATTCCAGACAGCGGGTCTGCCCACAGGCAGGCTTTTGAGTCCTTCCAGACCATATAAAGTCAACCAGTTTATCCAGCGATAGACAGAAGAACGCCTGGCGCAAAGGGTTTTGGCGACCAGAGAGACAGACTCGCCTCGATGCAGCATCAATATGGCCATGAGCCTGCGAGCATAATCTTTATCTCGGGTGTTCTGGATAATTTTTTTCATCTGGCGTCGTTCATTGCGGGGTATAGGTGCTATGATAGGCATAACTCAGTCCGTTTAGTGGTTTGGGATTATTTACAATTGATCAGATTGCAAAAATTGGACTGAGTTCCCTCCAAGTGTTCTACTATTTTGAAAAGTTATTTATCAGGAATGAGGTTATTTGGCTATTTTTCTTTCATCGATTAATTGATGATCAAAAGAGTGAGTAGAGAAGATCGTGTTGAGCCTATGGTTTGCTTTTTTCGAAGGATAAATGAAACACAAGGGGAGCAACCATAAGCCCTTCATTAATTCAAGGATTTATACCCGTTATCTTTCAGGTTGTAGTGGTCTAATAAAACCGGACACCCATTTAAGTGGTAAGATTACCACGTTAGTTAAAAGAGGTGTTCAATGACAAGACAACGTCGTACGTTTTCTACAGAGTTTAAGCGTGATGCTGCCAGTCT
>NZ_CAWNWY010000043.1:0-38441 GCF_963878365.1 Photorhabdus sp. HUG-39
TGTGTGCCTAGCGGATGCTGAGTTTTATATTCGGGGATAAGTGGCGCCATTTTTCCCCAAAGTTCATCACTGAGCCGCCATTTATTGTTTGCCATATTCTCTATACCTTCAGAAATTATCCGTTATATACCCGTAATCATTGAAGATGCTTGATTTTATCCGAAATGGAGATCATTATCCTCGCTATGAAAATATTTAACCTCAGCTTCGTTTAAAAATAGCGATATCACAATCCCGTAAATTCAAGCTCGGTTTTTTAGGTTGGAATGTATAAGCAATTAGGCCAGCGACGATTTCCAATAAAAAACCGAGCTGACTGCGGTGTCTTGAATGCTCTATCTGAGAAATATTTTTAAGCTGATCTATGACCGTTTCTATCAAAAATCACCTTCTTAACATCAGCTTATCCCAGAGATATAACGCTTTTGTCTTCATTCTTCATGTTACTACGGACATGAGTGATTAACGTGCTTCCAGTTCATCGCACAAGGCCTGTGACAAATACCCTTTATCGCCATATAAACACCCTGTTAACCCTTGTACCCGCGCTTTGACAGGATGACGCTCATCTTTATTTCCTGAGGTCAACTTAACCGCCAAAAGTTCACCACAATTATTGATAACCAGATGAAGTTTAAAGCCATAAAACCAGCCGGTATTGGTTTTCCCTCGCTGTGCGACGCCTTGAAATACGCGATGACGGGGAATACGGAGATTGTGGCAAACGGCAATTTTGGTTGAATCAATAAAAGCGATCCCCTGGGTTTCAGCTTTGCGTGACGAAAGAAAAGCACAGAGAGGAATGAGCGCCCTTTGCTTTAAGGTTAACATGCGGGTGTAGCTGACCAAGCGGGGAAAATCGGCCTTAAGATAGTGTTTGACATGCTGAATATAAAACGTTTTAAAATCACGATAATGGCTCATGTGGAATAAAATGAGGAGCGTCATCACTTCACTGAAAGAAAGGGAAGCTTCGCGGCGACGTTTGAGCAAACCATTTTCAATTAACTATTGATGCCAGAGAGGAATAAATTTTTGGCAAAAGTCATCGACGCAGCAGTAAAGTTCTTCTAAATTAAACATGCCTGAGGATCTCCACGATTTTGTTTTATCTAGCAAAAACTTTGATCGTGCCTCAGGCACTTAGTTCGCTTCTTAAGCAAACCTCAGGTTAATTATGTTGGATTTATTGTTTTTTAGAGTTAATGGTAAAGTGAAAAATAGTCGAAATAACTATTGAAGAAATTAGTAATATTGTAAATCCAGAAATGATGTCTTCAACGCCAACACCTAAATAAATAGTATAAAAAAGGATGATCATAGTAATAAATACATAAATACCTGATTGCATACCCAAAGTATAAAGAGAGTTTTTTGAATATAATCCTAGATAAGAGAAAAAAATAGGTTGCATAATGGTATTAGCTAAAAATACCATAATTGTGAATAGCAAATAGAGTATGCCAGAATTTGTTATAATGCCAAGTAAACAGAATCCGAGAGAGAATAATTGCATGATATTGCCTATCATGATTCTTTTGGTTAAAAGTGCAGATTTAATGACATGATCCCAATTGCACAGGGGAACCATATAATCAGTAATATGATATACATTTGAATTATATCAATATGCTCAAAATATTTTGTTCGCATTGATGGCATAATCATTAAGGATAGGAAAAAGCAAACATTGATTATAACTAAACTGGAAAAGTCAAAGAAAACAGCTAATTTATTGGTTGTTTTCACAGGATATTTAATATTGTGTTTTTGTTTTTTTAAGTTATTGTTTTTTAAATTGTTGTTTTTTAAATTATGACTTTTAAAGTCAGTTAAATAAATAATTGAAGCAATAGAGTAAATAAAAGCAGAAAAAAAGTCTGCTGATGTACGGGAATTTAAACTTAAAAGAGAGAAAATAACAGGAATTAAAAATGGTAGACTTAATAACGCCAGGCTTAAAATAGAAAAATTACTATTCGTTTTCTTTTCATTTCCTGTGGTTATAAGAATATTTCTTCCCATTGTGACAATAAATCCACTTATTACTCCCCATAATATTCTATGCAGAGTATCCAGCCAAATTGGAATAAGTATTGTTTCTCTTACAAAGAGAATGCAGTTTATCGTTGCTATTAATAAGAAGAAGCCAAAAATATTTTTTTCAAACAAAGCAATATTCATTTTTCGAATAAAAAAGGATATGGTCATACATCCCAGAGATAACCCTAATAAATAAGAAAAAACAGGAATATAAGCGTTTAAAATCATTCCTCCGCTTTTAAGCACGGTATCTACCCAAATCATGAGACCCGATGAGCCGGTAATATTTTCGGCACTTAATAACACACTAAGCACGACAGCTCTATTATTAAACATGGTGATGGTTTTCCTTTATTTAGTGCTTATTTGTGCCATTCTATTAATCTCATTATGCTATTATTGATCTTGAAGAAAAGGATATAGTCATTTTTCATATTAATATCAATATCATCAACTAAAGTTGTTTAAAAAAGTGATTTTAACACTGAATTATTATTGATTAAATAACTTGATTTAAGACGACGTCTTTACGGCGGGGAGCAGTCACGATCCTGTTTACATGACAGAGTCAACTTGATAGTGGCAATATTTGATTTGATGCGACGACTTAGCTGGTAAGGTAATTATCCCTGATTTGGGAAGGGTTGAGTTTTCTGCTGTTGCCAGCGAGGATAACTAATAATTCCTTTAAAAAGAGATAAATAAGTTATGGCAAAGATAGGTATTTTTGTTGGTACTGTTTATGGTAACGCGCTCGCTGTTGCAGAAGAAGCACAGCAGATCCTTGAACAACAAGGTCACGATGTAGAAGTCTTTGAAGAGGGGGAGCTGGAACAATGGCAATCCTATCTCGATCAAATGGTTTTAGTTATCACTTCAACGACTGGACAAGGGGATTTACCCGATAATATTCAACCTCTTTATTATGCCTTGCGAGATGAACTGGGTTATCAGCCAGAATTACGCTATGGTGTGATCGCCTTGGGTGATAGCAGTTACGAGAATTTTTGTGGTGGTGGCCGCACTTTTGATGAGTTACTACAAGAGCAAGGAGCAATAAGAATCGGTGAAGTTTTGATGGTGGATGCAGTGGAGGAAGCTGAACCGGAAGTTTTTGCTCAGCCTTGGATCAGACAATGGGGAGAGTTAATTGAATAATTACAATACACCGCTTATACCGAATAGGATATAGGCGGTGTAATTAATAGAACCGTTTTATTTACGGGTTAGTTTTTCCAGATCGGCTTCAATCTCGGCAATCTTGTTGGCAACAACGTGTTCAAGATGACGCAGGTCGTCAAGGATTTTGTGTTTCAAATCGATTTCTACTTGGTCACGTTTGCAAATCTGATCCAACTCTTCAATCACATAACGCAGGTTGGTATTGATTTCGTTGATCTCTTTGTATCCTTGCTCTGCATTGTTTGCAGTCACAGTCTTGCGCTGACGCGGATATTTGAATTTCACGCTTTTAGCAAAGAATTCACCTTTATCCTTACGAAAATAGATTTTCAGAATATCGTTGTTAGCTTCTTGACGCAGACTATAGCGGTCAATTTCTTCGGGATATGTGATCCCCAGACTCTTTAAGTTATCGTACATGGCACCACCTTAAGGGTATTTTTCCCAGTAGGTTATTCTATGCGTCATTTTGAATCCGGATCGTCTCCAAATACCTTACGTACTTTGTGTACGTTTCGGAGCGTGCATGTTGTCCGTATTCAAACTGTCTATATTAATAACACTAACTGAGGTTGGTAATGATGATAAAAAGCAAAAAAATAGCGGACTTATTTATTATCCGCTATTTTAAAGTTTAATCTATCGATCTGAGGAGTTCATTAATGCCCACTTTTCCTCGTGTTTTGGCATCCACTTTTTTGACAATGACAGCACAATACAGGCTGTAACTACCATCTTTTGATGGGAGGTTGCCAGAGACAACAACAGAACCCGCAGGGACACGACCATAATGAATTTCGCCTGTTTCACGATCATAGATTTTGGTGCTTTGACCAATATAGACACCCATTGAAATCACTGAACCCTCTTCGACAATCACACCTTCTACAATTTCAGAACGGGCGCCAATAAAGCAGTTGTCTTCAATGATGGTTGGGTTCGCTTGTAATGGTTCCAATACACCACCGATACCGACACCGCCGGATAAATGGACATTTTTACCAATTTGGGCACAGGAGCCGACTGTTGTCCAGGTATCTACCATTGTTCCTTCATCAACATAAGCGCCGATGTTGACATAGGAAGGCATCAGTACGCAGTTACGGGCAATAAAGGCCCCTTGACGTGCTGCCGCAGGAGGCACTACACGAAAGCCCTCTTTTTCAAATCTTGCCTGATCATAGTCAGAGAATTTCATCGGAACTTTATCGAAATAACGGCTTTCTGTGCCATCAATGATCTGATTTTCATTAATACGGAAAGAGAGCAGTACAGCCATTTTTAGCCATTGATGAGTGACCCACTGACCGTCAATTTTCTCTGCAACGCGTAGCTTTCCACTATCCAGCAGGTTGATGACTTGAGTAACTGCATCACGTGTTTCATGGTTGACGGTTGCTGGAGTAAGCGTTGCACGGTTTTCAAAAGCATTTTCGATAATGGATTGTAATTGCTGCATTGCATCGGGTTCCTTGGTTATCGTCCGAATCATGGGCTTATACCCGTCATCTTTCAAGTTGCCTCTTTGTTGGCTGCACTCACTCACCCCGGTCACATCGTTATCTATGCTCCCGGGGATTCGCTCCCTTGCTGCCGCGATGCATCTTGAAATCCATTAGGGTATATATATTGAGTTATATTTTATCCTTTGGATTTAGGGTTGCTGTCAACCTTTCTGACAATTCTTCTCTGACTTTTTTATTTAATGCCTTGTGGTCTTTATCTGCCAGCACAAAAAAATCTTCGACACGTTCACCGATGGTGGTGATGTGTGCACCATGCAGTGAAACCCCCATTTCGGCGAAAATATTACCGACCCTTGCCAGCAATCCCGGTTGATCCAGGGCAAATAGTTCCATATAGGTTCGTCGTTCATTATGGGTAGGCAAGAAGGTGACTTTTGTTGGTACGTTGAAGTGACGCAGTTTGGTTGGCAATTTTCGTGTTTTCGGTGTTTTGGTGTGAGGAGCCAGAACAACTTGTAAAAGTGCGTCACGTATTATTTCATGGCGATCCGATGCTAAAGGATGACCATTGGGTTCCAGTACCACGAAAGTGTCCATTGTCATACCATCACGATTGGTAAAGATCTGAGCATTATGAACACTCAGGTTACGTCTATCCAGTTCGCCGACAACCGCCGCAAACAGGGAAGGACGATCTACGCTCCAGATAAAAATTTCTGTACCGCCACGGGTTGGCTTGGTACTTATCAGTATCAGTGACTCTTGAGAATCATGTTGCACTAAATGACGGGCGTGCCAGGCAAGTTGTTTTGGCGTATGACGAAGAAAATAATCTGCATGACAACGACTCCAAAGCTGATGAAGTTTCTGTTCGTTAATATTATCCTGGCGCAACAGAGCAAGTGCCTGGAAACGGTTATGACGGATGCGTTCCCGAAAATCTGGTGTATTTCCCTGGCGCAATTGATTCTCTGTAGAGAAATAGAGTTCCCGTAACAAACTCTGCTTCCAACTATTCCATAGGTTGACATTGGTGGCGCAGATATCAGCGACTGTCAGGCAGATCAGGTAGCGTAACCGGGTTTCATTGAGGATTTGATGGGTAAATTGCTTGATGATTTCTGGGTCCTGAATATCTCGCCTTTGAGCCGTGACTGACATTAACAGATGATGACGAACCAGCCAGGCTACTAAATCAGCTTCTCGTGAGTTAAGCCCATGTTGCAGTGAAAACGCGAGCGCATCGTCAGCGCCAAGTTCAGAATGGTCACCGGTACGCCCTTTGGCGATATCATGAAATAGTGCAGCAAGATGTAGGAGTTCTGGTTGAGGCAGACGAGGGTATAGCTCAACACAGAGTGGATGGGCTGGACGATTATTCTCATCGGCAAAACTTTCCAGTTTTCTCAGTACGCGGATGGTATGTTCATCGACGGTATAGGCGTGAAACAGATCAAACTGCATCTGACCGACGATATTGCCCCAAAGCGGTGTGTAAGCGCCAAGGACACTGTGACGATGCATGGGCACAAATGCGCTTTCAACCGCCCTTGGGTGACGTAGGATATCCATAAAGATTTGGCGAGCTTCCGGTAATTCACACAATGGCTGAGACAGGTTGCGGCGTGCATAACGGAGGTGGCGTAACGTAGTAGAATAAATACCTTGAACTTCTTCATGTTCCGCCATGCGATAAAACATTCGCATAATAGCGGCGGGTTCTTTGATAAACAGAGTTTCATCAATAAGATCAATAAGTTGTCCCCGTAGTTGGAATTCACTATCCAACGAGCGGGACTTTTCATGGGTTTCCAATGCCAGAATGGCTTCATCAAACAGTTGCAGTAGCATATTGTTGAGTTCGCTAACGCGGCGTGTCATCCGGTAGAAATCTTTCATCATTCGTTCTACCGGTTGATTACGCTCTCCGTGATAGCCTAGTAATTGAGCAATACTGAACTGGCGATCAAATAACAGACGATTATCATAACGATTGACTATCAGATGAAGAGCAAAGCGGATACGCCAGAGGAAACTTTGGCATTCATTTAATTCATTACGTTCTTCTGCTGTCAGGAAACCAAAGTCGACCATTTCATCTACGGAGGTTGCACCAAAATGGCGGCGGGCAACCCACAGTAGGGTATGAATGTCTCGCAATCCTCCGGGGCTGCTTTTGATATCAGGTTCCAGGTTATAACTGGTGCTGTGATAGCGCTGATGGCGTTCGTGTTGTTCGACAATTTTGGCATCAAAGAATTCAGTGGAAGGCCAAAAACCATCACTGAAGGTATGTCGCTGTAATCGAAGAAAAATGGATGGATCGCCACAAATTAACCGTGATTCGATTAAATTCGTCGCAATAGTCAGATCTGATAACCCTTCCAGCAAACACTCTTCAAGTGTGCGGACACTGTGGCCGACTTCCAGTCGGATATCCCATAGTAAAGTGATAAATTGTCCGACATTCTGAGCTTGAGGCGGTGTGAGTGGTTGTTCACTGAGTATCAACACGTCGATGTCAGATAGCGGATGCAGTTCCCGCCGGCCATATCCGCCGACGGCAATCAATGAAAGTGATGAAATTTTATCAAATCCATAGGCATACCATAATTGTTGTAATAACTGGTCTATGTAATCACTGCGTGCAGAAATCAAGGCTTCTGCGGAAATACCCGCTTTAAATGCATGTTCCAGCCAAAGCTGAAATTCTTCGAGGTGCTGTTTCAACACAGGGTAGCGAAGATCTTCACTGGAAAAATCAGCGGGAGAAAGTGGCGGGATAGGGGCTTGAATTGTGGCGATATCTGCTGACATAAGTATAAACCTATGAGAAAGGCGAATCATAACGGCCAGATTACTGAGAAAGTAGGGTGTTGAACAAGGGGATATTGCGGAGAAAAGATTTAGAAGCCTTGTATGATTTCAACAAGGCTTCATAGTTTGCTGTTTTAATTATTCATTTACCAAGACTGCGGAAAGCGTTGGCTCTTCTTCTTTACGCAATGTCATGATTTCGCAGCCGTTATCAGTAACAACGATGGTATGTTCATACTGCGCAGACAGGCTGCGGTCCTTGGTTTTGACTGTCCAGCCATCTTTCATGGTACGGATGTGGTAGTCACCGGTGTTAACCATTGGCTCAATAGTGAAAGCCATACCTTTTTGCAGAACAACGCCACCATCATCTGCATCATAGTGCAATACTTGTGGTTCCTCGTGGAAGCCTGCGCCGATGCCGTGACCGCAATATTCACGGACCACAGAAAAATCGTTGGCTTCAACAAATTGTTGGATGGCTCTACCAAGGGTGCGCAGACGAATACCGGGTTTCACCATTTTCAAGGCTAGATAGAGGCTTTCCTGAGTGATGCGGCACAGGCGCTCACCCTGAATGGTTGGTTTACCAACTATGAACATTTTTGATGTATCACCGTGGAAGCCCTCTTTGATGACAGTCACATCGATATTAACAATATCGCCATCTTTCAAGGTCTTATCATCACTTGGGATACCATGACACACTACGTCATTAACAGAGATACAAACAGATTTTGGGAAACCGTGATAGCCAAGGCAGGCAGAGACAGCCTGTTGTTTATTGGTAATGTGATCGTGACAGATACGATCTAATTTACCTGTTGTTACACCGGGTTTGACGTAAGGTTCAATAATTTCCAATACTTCTGCCGCCAGTCGACCGGCGACGCGCATTTTTTCAATATCTTTAGAGGTTTTAATTGAGATTGCCATGAAACTTGTCCATTCAAAGCCAGCGAATCTGCTGGTTGTCTGTTTTTCAACAAGGAAAAAATTATTGAACTAATGGTATCAGCCTACAGAATATCTGCCAATAACAGTTGGCAGCCCTATTTCCCTCGTTACCTTTATTTACTCATCAAGAATACCGTTCGTAACCGGGCTTTTCTTTCCACATTGAGCTATCAGAGAATGGCAACAAAAGTTGGTGTCTTAGGCCGGTTTATGATATAAAGCGCACCGGCGTTCTGTGTATTTGCCACTGAGGCAAAACAGGGTGGCGTTAAACATACTCACTGTGTAAATAACACACACGGGTCGGCACATACACCGGGGTGCTCTCATGCAGAACATGCAGCTAAAGAGTCGGTGTTATGGGGCTCGTGGAGGCATAACCCCAACTTAATATTTTACAGAGGTTTACAATGGCAACTGTTTCCATGCGCGATATGCTGCAAGCGGGCGTTCACTTCGGTCACCAGACTCGTTACTGGAACCCAAAAATGAAACCATTCATCTTTGGTGCTCGTAACAAAGTGCATATCATCAATCTGGAAAAAACTGTTCCAATGTTCAACGATGCGTTAGCTGAACTGAACAAAATTGCTTCACGCAAAGGCAAAATTTTGTTTGTTGGTACTAAGCGTGCTGCGAGCGAAGCGGTTAAAGAAGCAGCTCAGAACTGTGATCAATACTTCGTTAATCACCGTTGGTTAGGCGGTATGCTGACTAACTGGAAAACCGTTCGTCAATCCATCAAACGTTTGAAAGATTTAGAAGCACAGTCTCAGGACGGTACTTTTGACAAACTGACCAAGAAAGAAGCGTTAATTCGTTCTCGTGAACTTGGTAAGTTAGAAAATAGTCTGGGTGGTATCAAAGATATGGGCGGCTTACCTGATGCTCTGTTTGTTATCGATGCTGAACATGAACACATTGCTATCAAAGAAGCAAACAACCTGGGTATCCCAGTATTCGCTGTTGTTGATACTAACTCTGATCCAGATGGTGTTGATTTCATCATCCCTGGTAATGATGATGCAATCCGTGCAGTAAAACTGTATCTAGGTGCTGTTGCTACTGCTGTTCGTGAAGGTCGTTCTCAAGATCTGGCTGTTCAGGCAGAAGAAAGCTTTGTAGAAGCTGAATAATAAGGCAAGCTCATTATTGAGCCCTTATTAACCAGGTATTGAAATATATTGGTTAGGGGGGCCTGTTATGGCCCCCTTTTACGTATCTGATATAAGAACTATCCATGCGGAATACTCTCTTCCTGCGGGATACATCGAGGAATAAAACAAATGTCTGGAATTACCGCTGCTTTGGTAAAAGAACTGCGTGAGCGTACTGGCGCAGGTATGATGGAATGTAAAAAAGCGCTGGTTGAAGCTAATGGCGATATCGAATTAGCGATTGACAACATGCGTAAATCAGGTCAAGCGAAAGCGGCTAAGAAAGCTGGCCGTGTTGCTGCTGAAGGTATCATCCTGGCGGAAGTGGCTGCTGATAGCAAATTCGGCGCTCTGGTTGAGCTGAACTGTGAAACTGATTTTGTTGCCAAAGATGCAGGTTTCATTGCTTTCGGTAAAGAAGTTATGGCAACAGTATTGGCTGATAAAATCTCTGATGTTGAAACTCTGAAAGCTAAGTTTGAAGAACAACGTACTGCACTGGTTGCTAAAATCGGTGAAAACATTAACATTCGTCGCGTTTCTATATTAGAAGGTGAACAACTGGGTACTTACCTGCATGGTGCACGTATCGGTGTTCTGGTTGCGGCTGAAGGCGCTGGCGCTAATGAAGAGCTGATTAAGCATGTGGCTATGCACATCGCTGCGAGCAAGCCAGAATATGTTAACCCAAGTGATGTACCAGCTGATGTTGTTGATCGTGAGCACCAAATCCAACTGGATATCGCAATGCAGTCTGGTAAGCCACGCGAAATCGCAGAGAAAATGGTTTCTGGCCGTATGAATAAATTCACAGGTGAGATTTCTCTGACAGGTCAGAATTTCGTGATGGATCCAAGCAAAACAGTTGGCGATCTGTTGAAAGAAAACACTGCTACAGTGACCAGCTTCATCCGTTATGAAGTGGGTGAAGGTATTGAGAAAGTTGAGACTGATTTCGCAGCAGAAGTTGCTGCAATGAGTAAATAGTCTTAATTTTTACAAACAGGGCCGCCAAATGGCGGTTCTGTTTTATCTAATCTAAATCGCCTATCCCAGTAGGTGTTGAGTTTTTGCATCTGGTCAGAATGGCTCGGATGTATGTAAATCCCCAATATACTTTTCTGCTTAGGACAGAACATCATGGCAACCAATGCAAAACCCGTATATCAGCGTATCCTGCTTAAACTCAGTGGAGAAGCCCTGCAAGGTGCAGAAGGTTTTGGTATAGATGCCAGCGTGTTAGATCGCATGGCTCAGGAGGTCAAAGAACTGGTTGAGTTAGGCGTACAAGTCGGTGTCGTCATTGGCGGTGGTAATCTGTTTCGTGGTGCTGGCTTGGCAGAAGCAGGGATGAACCGTGTAGTCGGCGACCACATGGGCATGTTGGCAACAGTGATGAATGGTCTGGCAATGCGGGACGCATTACATCGCGCCTATGTGAACGCCCGTCTAATGTCTGCAATTCCTTTAAATGGCGTTTGTGATAACTATAGTTGGGCAGAAGCGATTAGTTTATTACGTCATGGTCGTGTTGTTATTTTCTCTGCGGGTACCGGCAATCCGTTCTTTACTACAGATTCGGCAGCGTGTTTGCGTGGTATTGAGATTGAAGCAGATGTTGTGCTAAAAGCAACTAAAGTAGATGGTGTTTACTCAGCTGATCCGGCTAAAGATTCGGAAGCGGTATTGTTCGATAAGCTCTCTTACCAGCAGGTATTAGAGCGTGAATTGAAAGTTATGGATTTGGCGGCATTCACGCTGGCTCGTGATCACAGCTTACCTATTCGCGTATTTAACATGAATAAGCCGGGAGCGTTGCGTCGTGTGGTAATGGGGGAAAATGAAGGCACCCTGATTTCTCACGAGTAATGTTCAAAGACACCAGAGATGTTTAGCGGTATGATGAGTCGCCTGATACGCCAAATTTAACAAACATGGTCATAATAGCTTATGGCTTTAAAACAACCAGTTCCCAAGGGTTTGTAACGTGATTAATGAAATCAAAAAAGACGCACAAGACCGTATGGAAAAGAGCGTCGAAGCACTTAAAAACCAAATCAGCAAGGTTCGTACTGGCCGGGCTTCTCCTAGTCTGCTGGATGGTATCACTGTTGAGTATTATGGTACACCAACGCCTTTGCGTCAGCTTGCTAACGTCGTCGCTGAGGATGCACGTACCCTAGCTATCACGGTATTTGATCGTACTATGACGCCGGCGATTGAAAAGGCAATCATGGCTTCTGATTTAGGGCTGAATCCATCTTCTGCGGGAACAACAATCCGTGTTCCTTTGCCACCATTGACAGAAGAGCGCCGCAAGGATCTGATTAAGGTGGTTCGTAGCGAAGCTGAGCAGGGGCGTGTCTCTGTGCGTAATATTCGTCGTGACGCTAACGACAAAATCAAAGCACTGCTGAAAGACAAAGAGATCAGTGAAGATGATGAGCGTCGTGCGCAGGATGATATTCAAAAGCTGACGGATAATTTCATCAAAAAAGTTGATGAAGCTTTGACGAAGAAAGAAGAAGAACTGATGGAGTTCTAATCTCTTTCATAAGATATATACCCTATGGATTTCAAGATGGATCGCGGCGGCAAGGGAGCGAATCCCCGGGAGCATAGATAACTATGTGACCGGGGTGAGAGAGTGCAGCCAACAAAGAGGCAACTTGAAAGATGACGGGTATATCAAGCGCTGCTATCTTGTGGCGCTATTTTTGTTCGGCATTTCTCTGAAGTCATGAGCGTTCATAGCCAGGCAAATCAGACAAGTATCAATACACATCAAATAAAACAATTCAGAGCATCAGTATGAAAAGGTTGACCATCCTTGGTTCCACAGGTTCCGTAGGCAAAAGTACACTTACTGTAGTTCGCAATAATCCTGATAAATTCAAAGTAACAGCGCTTGCCGCTGGAAAAAATATCCAGGTTATGGCTGAGCAATGTCTGGAGTTTCGGCCTCAATATGCTGCAATGGCGGATGAAGTTTCCGCAAAAGAGTTGCGTCAGCTGCTTATTGAACAAGGTTGTAAAACCGAGGTATTTTTCGGGGAACAGGCTGCGTGTGATTTGGCTGCTTTGAATGATGTTGATCAGGTTATGTCTGGGATTGTTGGTGTGGCTGGTTTATTGCCAACGCTGGCTGCCATCCGGGCGGGTAAACAGATTTTACTTGCTAATAAAGAGTCGCTGATCACCAGCGGTCGGTTTTTTATGGATGCTGTAGCGAAACATAATGCTCAATTATTACCCATTGATAGTGAGCATAATGCTATTTTTCAGAGCTTACCAGAGGTAATACAACGAAACCTTGGGCGCGGAGATCTAAAACAATATGGAATTGCTAATATCATTCTGACAGGATCTGGCGGGCCTTTTCGTCATACCCCTTTGGAGCAATTAGCTTTTGTAACACCGGACCAGGCTTGTGCTCATCCGAATTGGTCGATGGGGCGTAAGATTTCGGTAGATTCTGCGACAATGATGAATAAGGGCTTGGAATATATTGAGGCGTGTTGTCTGTTCAATGCCTCTGCTGCGGAAATGGAAGTAGTAATCCATCCTCAGTCAGTCATTCACTCTATGGTCCGTTATCAGGATGGCAGCGTTATTGCTCAATTAGGAACACCGGATATGTGTACACCCATTGCCTATGCAATGGCATACCCAAATCGTATTGCTTCTGGTGTTGAACCTCTTGATTTTTGTTCTTTAGGTACACTGACGTTCTCGAAACCAGATTATGAACGGTATCCATGTTTGAAACTGGCTATTGAAGCTTGCCACGCAGGTCAGGCTGCAACCACGGCGTTGAATGCAGCGAATGAAGAAATCGTTAAGATTTTTTTACAAAATGGAATCTCTTTCACAGATATTGCAATTATAAACCGGCAGGTTGTAGAAAAACTAAATTTGCCGGAACCTCAGAGCATTGAGGAAGTCTTACAGATTGATAATCTCGCAAGAGATTTAGCTATAAAGATTATTCGTTCATTTATCAGATAGTCTTTGATTGGCAAATGGGTATTTGTCCGCATTTTTACCTGATGGTATAGTTTGAGTATAACTGTTGGTTGATATAATTAACGGTTCAGATTTTGGAAGTTCTCTTCCAGATAATTAGGCTTTTACCCAAGCCGTGGATACCAGACACGGCTTTTTTATGTTTGGATGCCTGAACTTGTAAGAGAATTACCTTGACCAGCAAAGGATTAATTGAGTGATATTATCCAGCGATCATCATCAGAACGATTTATCGTCATTATTACCTAAACATGTTGCCATTATTATGGATGGTAACGGCCGTTGGGCAAAGAAACGAGGGAAATTAAGAGCCTTTGGTCATCGTGCAGGGATTAAAGCGGTACGTAGTGCGGTGAGTTTCTCGGCTAAACATAAAATTGAGTCACTGACGTTGTATGCTTTCAGTAGTGAAAACTGGAATCGGCCGGAACAAGAAGTCAGCTCTTTAATGGAATTATTTATTTTTGCACTAGATAGCGAAATCAAAAGCTTACATAAGCATAATATTAGATTATCTGTTATTGGTGATATCAGCCGGTTCAGTGAGCGTTTACAGGATCGAATCCATCGCTCAGTCAAGTTGACCGCTAATAATACGGGTCTGCAACTTAATATTGCTGCAAATTATGGTGGTCGTTGGGATATTGTTCAAAGTGTTCAGAAAATTGCTCAGCAGATTAAGGATAATTCCCTTGAGCCACAGGATATTACTGAAGAATTAGTTAATAATTATATGAATCTAAGCCAGCAGCCTCAGGTTGATTTGGTCATCAGAACCGGAGGTGAACATCGTATCAGTAATTTTCTGTTATGGCAGATAGCTTATGCAGAATTCTATTTTACCGATATACTCTGGCCTGATTTTGATGAAAACGTTTTTGAAGGTGCAATTAATGCCTTTGCCAAAAGAGAACGCCGGTTTGGCGGAACAATACCAGACGATGCCGATGTGGGATCATAGGAGGAACTCTTGCTGAAGTACCGCCTTATAACGGCTGTGATATTAATCCCTCTTGTGATTGCCGCTCTGTTTTTGCTGCCACCAGTAGCGTTTGGGTTGGTGATTATTGCTGTTTCAGCCCTTGCTGCATGGGAATGGGGGCAATTCGCTGGCTTATTTAACCAAAAGAAACGGGCTATTTTGGCCGTTCTGTTTGCTATTGGTTTATTGGCCTTACAATATACTCTGCCAGATTTCACTGATTTGATTGGACAACCACAAATCACTTTTATCTTATGGGGGGGAATGATTTGGTGGATTGTCGCGACGCTTCTGGTTGTTACCTATCCTTCTTCCGCTGTAATTTGGAAGAGCTCCATTTTATTGCGCCTTTTGTTTGGTGTCCTGACATTAGTGCCGTTTTACTGTGGAATGATGGTGTTACGGACTCAGGGATATGATGATAATTCATATTATGGTGCATGGTGGTTATTGTATGTCATGTTGCTAGTGTGGGGAGCGGATTCCGGTGCTTATCTCTTCGGACGTACTTTAGGTAAACGTAAAATGGCACCGAAAGTTTCTCCAGGAAAAACGCTGGAAGGATTAATGGGGGGGTTAATGACAGCGGCCATTATTTCATGGTTGTTTGGGAAATATGCTCCAGTACCTGCAATGCCTGAAAAACTCATGTTGTGTTCTGCTATTGTTGTTATCGCTTCTGTATTTGGTGATTTGACTGAGAGTATGTTCAAACGTGAATCGGGTATTAAGGATAGCAGCCAGCTAATTCCGGGACATGGCGGTGTTATGGATCGTATTGATAGCCTGACGGCTGCGATCCCTGTTTTTACTGGCCTAATGTTGCTGGTATTTTGATCTCTATGTTTGACGGTGTTTGAAGAATATGATGGGAATTCTCTGGAATCTGGCGGCTTTTATTATTGCGCTAGGGATATTGATCACTGTGCATGAGTTTGGCCATTTTTGGGTGGCCAGAAAGTGTGGTATTCACGTTGAACGTTTCTCCATTGGTTTTGGTAAAGCTCTATGGCGGCGTACAGATCGTCAAGGAACTGAATATGTTATAGCCCTTATTCCACTGGGGGGATATGTGAAAATGCTTGATGAGCGTGTTTCACCTGTTTCTCCTGAACACCGTCATATGGCATTCAATAATAAAACACTTGGTCAGCGTGCCGCGGTAGTCAGTGCCGGGCCAATTGCTAACTTTTTATTGGCGGCTGTGGTTTATTGGTTGGTGTTTATTATTGGTGTGCCGGCAATACGTCCTGTTGTTGCGGATATCAAACCAGATTCTATCGCTGCGCAAGCAAATATTTCATCGGGAATGGAACTAAAATCCGTAGATGGTATCGAAACGCCTGATTGGAATTCAGTTCGTTTTGCTTTGGTAGGTAAGATAGGTGACGATAACATGACTGTTCAGGTTATCTCTCCAGGCTCATCATATCCGGTGGAGAAAACGTTGGATTTGCAGCAATGGAGCTTTGATCCGGATAAGCAGGATCCTGTGTTGTCACTAGGGATTATGCCTGTTGGTCCTCGTTTGGATTCTCTGGTGGAAAAAGTTATCCCTGGCTCCGCAGCAGAAAAAGCGGGTTTGCAAAAGGGAGATAGGATAGTTAAAGTCGGTGACCAGGAAATAGATACTTGGCATACTTTTACATCCTTTGTCAGCAATAATCCGAATGTCCCGCTGGAACTTTCCGTGGATCGGGTTGGTCATATTATTTCTCTCTCTATGACGCCGGAAGCAAGACAACAGTCTGGTGGCAGGAAAGTTGGTTTTGCCGGTGTGGAACTGCGAGTTGTGCCATTAGCCGATGAATATAGAATCGTTCAGCAATACGGGCCTTTCTCTGCCATGTATCAGGCAGGAGATAAGACTTGGCAACTGATGCGATTAACTGTCAGTATGATTGGTAAGCTGATCGTTGGTGATGTGAAAATTAACAACCTGAGTGGTCCTATCTCTATCGCTAAAGGGGCGGGGGTGTCGGCTGATTCCGGCTTGGTGTATTATTTGATGTTTTTGGCGCTAATAAGTGTCAATCTTGGGGTTATTAATCTGATCCCATTACCTGTGTTAGATGGTGGACACTTGCTCTTCTTGTTTATCGAAAAGATAAAAGGTGGGCCAGTTTCCGAGCGTGTACAAGACTTCAGCTATCGCATCGGTGCCGTAGTACTGGTGTTATTGATGGGGCTTGCACTTTTCAATGATTTCTCCCGTTTTTAAAGCGGAAGACTAGTTAGGAAGACGCATTACAACGATGGCGATGAAAAAGTTACTCATAGCGTCGCTGCTGTTTGGCAGCGCCACTGCATACGGTGCAGACGGATTCGTAGTTCAGGATATTCACTTTGAAGGTCTTCAACGCGTCGCCGTAGGTGCAGCATTACTGAATATGCCAGTTCGCGTAGGTGATACGGTCAGCGATGAAGATATCGGTCGTACCATTCATGCACTATTTGCTACTGGTAACTTTGAAGACGTTCGTGTCCTGCGTGATGGCAATACACTTATTGTTCAGGTAAAAGAACGGCCGACTATTGCCAGCATCACTTTCTCTGGCAATAAATCGGTGAAAGATGACATGTTGAAACAAAACCTTGAGGCATCTCATGTTCGGATCGGAGAAGCCCTTGACCGTACGATGTTGTCCAATATCGAAAGAGGGTTGGAGGATTTCTATTATAGTGTGGGTAAATACAACGCTAGTGTAAAAGCGGTTGTTACGCCACTTCCACGTAACCGTGTCGATTTGAAACTGGTTTTCGCTGAAGGTGTTTCGGCAAAAATCCAGCAAATTAACATTGTTGGTAATAAATCATTTTCTTCTGATGAGTTATTGAATCGTTTCCAACTTAGAGATGATGTGCCGTGGTGGAATCTGACTGCCGATCAGAAATATCAGAAACAAAAACTGACTGGTGACCTTGAAGCATTGCGCAGTTTTTACCTTGATCGCGGTTATGCCCGTTTTAACATTGATTCGACTCAGGTCAGTTTGACGCCAGATAAAAAAGGTATTTATGTCACGATAAATATAACTGAAGGTGATCAATACAAAATATCAGGTATTGACCTGAACGGTAATATGGCGGGTTATCAGTCTGAAATTACTAAACTGGCTGTCATTGAGCCTGGATCTCTGTATAACGGGACTCAGGTGACTAAAATGGAAAATGATATCAAGAACTTGCTTGGTCGCTATGGTTATGCTTACCCACGAGTAATGACGCAACCTGAAATCAATGATCAAGACAAGACAGTAAAACTGCATGTCAATATTGATGCAGGTAACCGTTTCTATGTTCGTAAAATTCGTTTCTCTGGTAATGACACCACTAAAGATTCCGTTCTACGTCGTGAAATGCGTCAGATGGAAAGAGCATGGTTAGGAAGTGATCTGATTGAACTGGGTAAAGAGCGTCTTAACCGTTTGGGTTATTTCGAAACGGTAGATGTTGAAACTCAGCGTGTACCAGGCAGCCCTGATCAGGTAGATGTCGTTTATAAAGTGAAAGAACGTAATACCGGCTCTTTGAACTTTGGTGTTGGTTTTGGTACAGAAAGCGGCGTTAGTTTCCAGATTGGTGCTCAGCAAGATAACTGGTTAGGTACAGGTAATGCTGTGGGGATTAATGCCAGTAAGAACGATTATTCAACCTATGCAGAGCTCTCCTTCACTGATCCATACTTCACAGTTAATGGAGTGAGTCTTGGTGGCCGGGTATTCTACAACGATTTCAGGGCTGATGATGCTGAATTATCCGGCTATACTAACCAAAGTTACGGTATAGATGGTTTCCTCGGTTTTCCGATTAATGAAAATAACTCTCTGCGTTTTGGATTAAATTATATTCATAACTCGCTGTCTGATATGCTTCCGCAGGCTGCAATGTGGCGTTATCTGAATTCTATGGGAGAGAAACCAGATTATAAAAGTAAAGCTGAGTTCAAAGCAGATGACTTTGCTTTGAATGTAGGTTGGACATATAACAACCTTGACCGTGGTTTCTTCCCAACATCCGGGGTGAAATCGACACTGAATGGTAAAGTGACTATTCCTGGTTCGGATAATAACTTCTATAAAGTGACTCTTGACACCTCTGCGTATTATCCGATTAATGATGATCATACTTGGGTGATTTTGGGGCGCAGCCGTTTAGGCTATGGTGATGGATTAGGTGGTAAAGAGTTACCATTCTATGAAAACTTTTATGCAGGTGGCTCCAGTACGGTTCGTGGTTTCCGTTCTAACAATATCGGTCCTAAGGCTATTTACCTGAATAAAGACGGGCTGCCTAAGAAAGATAGCCCATCTCGCGATGCGGTGGGGGGGAACGCAATGGCGGTAGCCAGCCTTGAGTTGATTACGCCAACGCCATTCCTCGATAGTAAGTATTCGAATTCTGTCCGAACTTCATTCTTTATTGATTCAGGTACGGTTTGGGATACTTATTGGAATGATTCTGCTGCGATGAAGAGCAGTGGTATACCTGATTACAGTAAACCAGGTAATATCCGTGTTTCTGCGGGTATTGCATTGCAATGGATGTCTCCTTTAGGTCCGCTGGTGTTCTCTTATGCTAAGCCGATCAAAGATTACGAAGGTGATAGATCGGAGCAATTCCAATTTAATATTGGCAAAACCTGGTGATAATGCGTTTTTATCTTATTATTGATAGAGCAAGCTCTGAAATCGTAGGTTTCAGAGCATTAACTAAGTTTTCCAATAGGTTACAGATAGCGTGGTTTAAGGAGTTTATAGTGAAAAAATGGTTGTGTGCAGCAAGCTTTGGTATTGCATTAGCTTTCTCTGTTGGTGCTCAGGCAGCAGACAAAATTGCCGTTGTAAATGTTGGTGAGATTTTCCAGCAGCTACCAGCCCGCGAAGCTGTTGTGAAGCAGTTGGAAAATGAGTTTAAAAACCGCGCATCTGAATTGCAACGGATGGAAACTGACTTGCAGTCCAAGATCCAGAAATTACAGCGCGATGGCTCCACTATGAAATCCAGTGAACGTACTAATCTGGAAAAAGAGGTGATGGCTAAGCGTGAAGAATTTGGCAAAAAAGCCCAAGCTTTTGAACAAGATCACCGTCGTCGCGAGATGGAAGAGCGCAACAAAATTCTAAGTCGTATCCAGGACGCAATCAAAGTGGTTGCTGGCAAAGAAGGCTATGATGTCGTTATTGATGCGAATGCTGTTGCTTATTCAGTATCTGGCAAAAATATTACTGCAAGTGTATTAAAACAGGTTAAATAATAGATGTCTTCAATTCGATTGGCTGATTTAGCTCAGCAGTTGAATGCACAATTACATGGTGATGACGATATTGTTATCACCAGTATTGCACCAATGCATTCGGCCAATAGCGAACAGATCACTTTTTTGTCTGACAGTCGTTACCGTGAACGTTTAGGTGAATGTCAGGCTGCCGCTGTTGTTCTCCAGGCGTCAGATCTTCCTTATTGCAATATTCCGGCGTTGGTTGTCGATAATCCTTATCTGGCATATGCCTATATGGCTCAGATTATGGATACAACACCGGTTCCCGCACAGGATATTCACCCTTCTGCGGTGATTTCACCTCAGGTAATTTTGGGTAAAAACGTTGCTGTTGGAGCCAATGCGGTTATCGAATCTGGCGTTGTCCTTGGCGATAATGTTGTTATCGGTGCAGGCTGCTTTATTGGTAAAAATGCGCGTATTGGCGCGGGAACTCGTCTCTGGGCGAATGTCTCTGTTTATCATAATGTTGAAATGGGTGAACAGTGTTTGATTCAGTCAGGAACAGTGATCGGGTCTGATGGTTTTGGCTATGCGAATGATCGTGGTAAATGGGTTAAAATCCCTCAATTAGGTTCAGTCATTATTGGTGACCGGGTTGAGATTGGTGCCTGTACAACTATCGATCGAGGAGCTTTGGATAATACCATTATTGGTAATGGTGTCATTATCGATAACCAGTGTCAGATTGCTCATAATGTTATCATTGGTGACAATACGGCGGTTGCTGGCGGTGTGGTCATGGCCGGTAGTCTGAAAATTGGTTGTTACTGTATGATTGGTGGCGCCAGTGTCATTAATGGACATATGGAAATCTGTGATAAGGTAACAGTCACGGGGATGAGTATGGTGATGCGTCCTATCACTGAACCTGGTGTATACTCCTCTGGAATTCCGGCACAACCAAATAAAGTTTGGCGTAAGACGGCAGCTTTAGTCATGAATATCAATGAAATGAATAAACGTCTTAAGTCAATGGAGAGTAAGCTGGAAGACGAAAACGAGTAATTGCACTATATTTAATTGCACTATATTTAATTGCACTATATTTTTGGTTGTGTCTTATTTTTGCGGCCTGCCTGGGAACTCTGGATTTGGGGTTTAAGCGGGCCGTGTCGTTAATACAATTAGTCCTTTTGACAGGAAGAGTATTTAGATGAGTGATAATCATACTCTGCACATTGAAGAAATTTTAGATCTACTTCCACATCGTTATCCGTTTTTATTAGTGGATCGCGTGCTTGATTTTGAGGAAGGTAAATTCTTACGTGCAGTAAAAAACGTATCTTTTAACGAACCCTTCTTTCAGGGGCATTTTCCCGGCAAACCTATTTTCCCAGGCGTTCTGATCCTTGAAGCTATGGCACAGGCCACCGGAATTCTGGCATTTAGGAGTGTGGGTAAGCTAGAGCCAAATGAGCTCTATTATTTTGCCGCTATCGATGGTGCCCGCTTTAAACGCCCGGTAGTACCTGGGGATCAAATGATATTAGAAGTAGAATTTATTAAGGAGCGTCGAGGGGTTGCGCGTTGTAGAGGCGTAGCGAAAGTCGATGGAGAAATAGCTTGCGAAGCAGAAATGATGTGTGCTCGCCGTCGTGAGGTTTAGCCCATGATTGATGAAACCGCTTATATACATCCTAGCGCTATTGTAGAAGATGGTGCGGTTATTGGTGCCAATGTTCGTATTGGGCCGTTTTGTTGTATTGGCTCTCAGGTTGAAATTGGCGAAGGTACAGAGCTGAAGTCTCATGTTGTTGTCAATGGAATAACCAAAATCGGCCGTGATAACCAGATTTTTCAGTTTGCTTCTATTGGCGAAATGAATCAGGACCTGAAATATCACGGTGAACCAACCCGAGTTGAAATTGGTGATCGTAACCGTATCCGCGAAAGTGTCACCATTCATCGTGGCACTGTGCAAGGTGGCGGTGTAACGAAAATCGGTAATGATAATTTGTTGATGATTAATGCCCATATTGCTCATGACTGTATTGTCGGTGATCGTTGTGTCATTGCTAATAATGGTACTTTGGGGGGGCATGTTATCCTGGGTGATTATGTCATCATTGGTGGTATGAGTGCGATTCATCAGTTTTGTCAGATTGGCTCTCATGCTATGGTGGGCGGGTGTTCCGGTGTGGTACAGGATATTCCGCCATACGTTATTGCTCAGGGGAATCATGCAACACCTTTTGGCACTAATGTCGAAGGGCTGAAACGCCGTGGTTTTGATAAAGATTCATTGAATGCAATTAGAAATGCGTACAAGATTTTGTATCGTAACGGAAAAACGTTAGAAGAAGCACAACAAGAAATTGCTGAGATGGCTGAAAATAATCAGTATGTAAAAATCTTCAGCGATTTTCTGGCAAATTCTACCCGTGGCATTGTCCGTTAAGTAGATGAAGGATACCCCTTTGGCTACCATTTCTACTATTGATAGTCTGCGCCCGTTGACTATTGGATTAATCGCCGGAGAAACCTCCGGTGATATCCTTGGAGCAGGTTTAATTCGTGCATTAAAAGCTAAAGTACCTAATGCCCGTTTTGTTGGTGTGGCAGGCCCTCTTATGCAGGCTGAAGGTTGTGAAGCTTGGTATGAGATGGAAGAGCTAGCAGTAATGGGGGTTGTCGAAGTTCTCGAACGTTTGCCTCGTTTACTGAAAATACGTAAGGATCTGACAACCCGTTTCACGGAACTAAAACCTGATGTGTTTGTGGGCATCGATGCGCCGGATTTCAATATTACTCTAGAAGGTCGGTTAAAACAGCGGGGCATCCGCACCATTCATTATGTTAGTCCGTCGGTATGGGCTTGGCGGCAGAAACGTGTTTTCAAAATTGGTAAAGCCACAGATATGGTTCTGGCTTTCTTACCTTTTGAAAAAGCGTTTTACGATAAGTTTAATGTTCCGTGCCGGTTTATTGGACATACCATGGCGGATGCTATGCCATTGCAACCCAATAAAGTGACGGCACGTGAGCTATTAGGTATTCTGCCAGAGTCTGTTTGCTTGGCTTTATTGCCGGGGAGTCGCCATTCTGAGGTTGAGATGCTGAGTGCGGATTTTCTTAAAACTGCTCAGTTATTGAAGCGAAACATACCTGATCTGCATGTATTTGTGCCGTTGGTGAATGCTAAACGGCGTGAACAATTTGAGCGCATTAAGCAAGAAGTTGCGCCAGAGCTGAATGTTCATCTTGTGGATGGCAAAGCGAGAGAAATCATGATCGCAAGTGATGCTGCACTTTTGGCCTCTGGTACTGCTGCTCTGGAATGTATGTTGGCGAAATGTCCAATGGTAGTTGGTTATCGGATGAAGCCATTGACTTTCTGGTTGGCAAAACGCTTGGTAAAAACGCCTTATGTTTCATTGCCTAACTTATTATCCGGTGAAGAGTTAGTTAAAGAATTATTGCAGGAAAAATGTCAGCCGCAAAAACTGGTAGATGAGTTGTTGCCGTTACTACAAGGCAGTGAAAAAGTTGAAGCATTGAAACAGACATTTTTACATTTGCATGAAAGCATTCGTTGTAATGCTGACGAACAGGCAGCACAAGCCGTGTTGGAATTGGCAGGAAAATGATGGAATTTATATATCCTCAGGCAAGTTTGATTGCTGGAGTTGATGAAGTTGGTCGAGGTCCATTAGTGGGTGCGGTTGTGACTGCGGCTGTTATTTTAGATCCATTACAGCCGATAGTTGGTTTGGCTGATTCTAAAAAACTTAGTGAAAAACGCCGTGAGGCACTGTATCTGGAGATCACAGAAAAAGCATTGTGCTGGAGCTTGGGGCGTGCAGAACCGGCAGAAATTGATCAATTGAATATCCTGCATGCAACTATGCTTGCGATGCAAAGGGCTGTGGCTAATTTGCCTATTTCTCCTGAATATGTGCTGATTGATGGTAACCGTTGCCCTAAATTACCTATGCTGGCACAAGCGGTGATAAAAGGAGATGGACTGGTTGCTGAAATCAGTGCCGCTTCTATTGTGGCGAAAGTTACCAGAGATCGGGAAATGGCTGAACTTGATCAACTGTTTCCTGAATATGGATTTGCTAAGCATAAAGGCTACCCGACAGCATTTCATTTAGAAAAGTTGGTTTGGTTGGGAGCGACAGAACATCATCGTAAAAGTTTTGCGCCGGTTAAGAGAGCAATTGGCCTTAAATAAACTTGTTGACTGAATATAGCTATTCTTCAAATTAATATCATCTGGATAAATATATGGCCGAACCCCGTTTTGTGCACTTACGTGTTCACAGCGACTATTCAATGATTGATGGCTTAGCCAAAACCAGCCCTTTAGTGAAAAAGGTTGCGCAATTAGGTATGCCGGCTTTTGCGATCACTGATTTTACTAATTTGTGTGGACTGGTGAGATTTTACGGCAGTGCTCATGGAGCAGGAATAAAACCGATTATTGGTGCTGATTTTTATGTAGAAAGTGAACTGCTTGGTGATGAGCACGCTAGCCTGACCATTCTTGCGCGCAATAATACGGGTTACCATAACCTGACATTGCTGATATCAGAGGCTTATCAGAAGGGATATGGTGCGATTGGTCCGACAATTAAACAGGAATGGCTGATAAACCATAAAGAAGGGCTAATTCTGCTCTCCGGTGGTCGTATGGGGGATGTGGGTAAATTCCTGCTACGTGGTAATCAGGCTATGGTGGACCAATGCCTTGAGTTTTATCAGGAGCATTTTCCCGACTGTTATTATTTGGAGCTGATTCGTACTGGTCGTGCAGATGAAGAAAGTTATCTTCATGCGGCGGTTGCATTGGCAACGGAAAAAAGCCTGCCTGTTGTTGCAACTAATGAGGTTTGTTTCATTGATAGCGAAGATTTCGATGCTCATGAGATTCGCGTAGCGATTCATGATGGCTATACCTTGGCTGACCCTAAACGTCCGAAAAATTACAGTCCTCAGCAATATCTGCGTAGTGAACAGGAAATGTGTGAGCTATTCGCTGATATTCCTGAAGCGCTGGAAAACAGTGTAGAAATTGCTAAGCGCTGTAATGTCACTATTCGCCTTGGTGAATATTTCCTGCCGCAATTCCCTACGGGAGAAATGAGTACTGAAGATTATCTGATAGATAAATCTAAACAAGGGTTGGAAGAGCGTTTAGCATTTCTCTATCCGGATCCTAAAGTACGCGCAGAAAAACGTCCTGAATATGATGAGAGACTTGATATTGAACTTCGGGTTATCAACCAGATGGGATTCCCGGGCTACTTCCTGATCGTGATGGAATTTATTCAGTGGTCGAAAGACAACGGTGTTCCTGTTGGTCCAGGACGTGGTTCGGGAGCAGGTTCTCTGGTGGCTTATGCCCTAAAAATAACCGATCTCGATCCTTTGGAATTTGATCTGCTATTTGAACGATTCCTTAACCCTGAACGTGTTTCCATGCCCGATTTTGACGTCGATTTTTGTATGGAAAAACGCGATCTAGTGATTGATCATGTGGCTGATATGTATGGTCGTAATGCCGTATCTCAGATCATTACATTCGGTACAATGGCAGCGAAAGCGGTAATTCGGGATGTTGGCCGTGTGCTAGGGCATCCATACGGATTTGTTGATAGGATTTCCAAATTGATACCGCTTGATCCCGGTATGACGTTGGAGAAAGCATTTGCCGCGGAGCCACAACTTCCTGAAATCTATGAAGCGGATGAGGAAGTTAAGGCACTGATAGATATGGCGCGTAAATTGGAAGGTGTCACTCGTAATGCCGGGAAACACGCGGGGGGGGTGGTTATTGCCCCAACTAAGATCACCGATTTTTCGCCTCTCTATTGTGATCCGGAAGGTTTAAACCCGGTTACTCAGTTTGATAAAAACGATGTGGAATATGCAGGGTTGGTGAAATTTGACTTCCTCGGACTGAGGACACTGACCATTATCAACTGGGCATTGGAGATGATCAACGCGCGTAGAGCGAAGAAAGGTCTAGAGCCGATTGATATTGCAGCGATTCCGCTGAATGATGCTAAAAGCTTTGATATGTTGCAACGCGCTGAAACAACAGCGGTATTTCAGCTTGAATCCCGTGGTATGAAGGATCTGATTAAACGCCTGCGTCCCGACTGCTTCGAAGATATGATCGCACTTGTCGCTTTATTCCGTCCAGGTCCCTTGCAATCAGGCATGGTGGATAACTTCATTGATCGCAAACATGGCCGGGAAGAGCTCTCATACCCAGATATACAGTGGCAGCACGAATCTTTACAGCCTGTGTTGGAGCCAACTTACGGCATCATCCTTTATCAAGAACAAGTGATGCAGATTGCTCAGGTGCTGGCGGGATATACTCTCGGTGGTGCAGATATGCTCCGACGGGCGATGGGTAAGAAAAAGCCGGAGGAGATGGCTAAGCAGCGTTCTGTCTTTGAAGAAGGTGCAAAGAAACTGGGTATTAATGGCGAACTGGCAATGAAAATCTTTGACCTAGTAGAGAAGTTTGCTGGTTATGGATTTAACAAATCTCACTCTGCTGCGTATGCCTTGGTTTCTTACCAGACTTTATGGTTGAAAGCGCATTACCCGGCTGAATTCATGGCTGCGGTGATGACTGCTGATATGGATAATACAGAAAAAGTCGTTGGGTTGATTGATGAATGCTGGCGCATGGGGCTGAAAATCTTACCACCTGATATTAATAGTGGTTTGTATCATTTCCACGTTAATGATGATGGGGAGATCGTATATGGAATCGGCGCAATTAAAGGGGTAGGTGAAGGGCCGATTGAAGCGATCATCGAAGCTCGTCAGAAAGATGGTTATTTTAGAGAACTGTTTGATTTATGTGCCCGCGTTGACACCAAGAAGTTAAATCGCCGAGTGATGGAAAAACTGATCATGTCAGGAGCATTTGACCGTTTAGGGCCGCACCGTGCAGCACTGATGTCTTCGTTGGAAGATGCGCTAAAAGCGGCAGATCAACACGCTAAAGCAGAAGCTACTGGTCAGACTGATATGTTTGGTGTATTAGCTGAAGCGCCAGAAGAAGTGGAACGCTCTTATGCCAATATTTCTCAATGGCCAGAACAGATCGTTCTTGATGGTGAACGGGAAACGCTAGGTCTCTATTTAACTGGGCATCCTATCACCCGTTATTTAAAAGAAATTGAGCGCTATACTAGTGGATTGAGGTTAAAAGATGTGAATCCAACCCCGCGCGGTCAAGTAACGACTGTGATAGGTTTGGTGTTAGCATCCAAAGTGATTATAACCAAACGAGGTAACCGGATTGGTATTTGTACTTTAGATGATCGTTCAGGACGTCTAGAAGTTATGTTATTTTCCGATGCCTTGGAGAAATATCGGCATTTGCTAGAACAAGACCGGATATTAATCGTTACAGGTCAGGTCAGCTTTGATGATTTCAATGGTGGTCTTAAAATGACAGCCCGTGAATTAATGGATATTAGTGAAGCGCGTGAAAAATATGCGCGTGGGCTTGCTATCTCGCTGTCAGACAGGCAAATTGATGATCAATTGTTGAGCCGTCTTCGTAGTGCATTGGAACCACATCGTTCGGGAACGATACCGGTTCATCTTTATTACCAGAGGGAAGACGCCCGCGCCCGTTTAAGATTTGGCGCGACGTGGAGGGTAACGCCAACGGATAACCTTCTGACAGATTTGCGAACTCTGCTGGGTAATGAGCAGGTAGAATTAGAATTTGACTAAAATTAGGAATGTTATGAGTCTGAATTTTCTTGAATTTGAACAGCCGATTGCCGAGCTGGAAGCGAAAATTGATTCGCTAACCGCAGTTAGCCGTCAAGGTGAAAAATTAGATATAAATCTGGATGAAGAAATACAACGTTTGCGGGAAAAAAGTCTGGAATTGACTCGCAAAATTTTTTCAGATTTAGGTGCTTGGCAAATTGCTCAGCTTGCTCGTCACCCACGTCGTCCTTATACGTTGGATTATGTTCAGCATATTTTTACTGATTTTGAAGAGCTTGCTGGTGATCGTGCTTATGCTGATGACAAAGCAATTGTAGGTGGTCTGGCTCGTATTGATGGACGTCCAGTGATGGTGATTGGTCACCAAAAAGGCCGTGAAACCAAAGAAAAAATTCGCCGTAATTTCGGTATGCCAGCGCCAGAAGGTTATCGTAAGGCTTTGCGCCTGATGGAAATGGCCGAGCGTTTTAAACTGCCAATTATTACTTTCATTGATACTCCTGGTGCATATCCAGGGGTTGGTGCAGAAGAGCGTGGTCAATCTGAGGCGATAGCTCGCAACTTGCGTGAAATGTCCCGCTTGTCGGTGCCTGTTATTTGTACTGTGATTGGTGAAGGTGGCTCTGGTGGTGCACTGGCGATTGGTGTTGGTGATAAAGTGAATATGTTGCAATATAGTACTTATTCTGTTATTTCCCCAGAAGGTTGTGCCTCAATTTTGTGGAAAAGCGCGGAAAAAGCACCTTTGGCGGCAGAAGCAATGGGGATCACTGCACCTCGTTTGAAAGAACTAGAATTGATCGATTCTGTGATTTCAGAGCCATTAGGTGGCGCTCATCGTGACTATGAAGCAATATCCACGTCGTTGAAAGCTCAGTTGTTGATTGACTTGGCAGAGCTTGATCATTTGACATCTGAAGAGTTAATCAACCGCCGATATCAGCGTTTGATGCAATATGGTTATTGTTGATATCTGAACTCATTGTTTGAATGGAGGGATGGAAATGATTGTAACTGATAAATTTCAGCTACTTCCATCCCTACTGTTTCTGCTTTCTTTATTTATTTTGTATTTTTAATGAAAGTGACGGAAAACGTTATTAACGGGTAGTGATTTTAAACTGAATAAAATAGGCGATAACAAATTCATATTATTGCACATTAGAGAACGCTTGAATCTGTAATGACAAACATTAATGAGAGACTATTTGTCACTTTGGCTAAACAGCTTGGTGAATATAAGAAAATCCTGGTTGGATTCAGTGGTGGGTTAGATTCCTCTGTTTTGCTTCATTTGTTGGTTAATTGGCGTAATCAACATAATCAGAAAATTCAACTAAGGGCAATACATATTCATCACGGTTTAAACCTAAAAGCAGATCAGTGGGTTGAACATTGTCAGCTGATCTGTGATGACTGGCAAGTGGAGTTTCATTCTGCAAGAGTAACGATAGATGCTCGTCAAAAGGGGATTGAGGCTGCTGCTCGTGATGCTCGATATCAGGTATTCAAGCGCGAATTACAAAAAGACGAAGTTTTGGTAACAGCTCAACATCTTGATGATCAGGCGGAAACTTTTTTACTGGCATTAAAGCGAGGTAGTGGTCCGGCAGGTCTTGCTTCTATGCCTTCAATCGCTGTATTTGCTGATACATTATTGTTACGTCCATTACTTGACTACAGCCGAAATGAATTGGAAATGTATGCCAGTAAACATCGTCTGAATTGGATTGAAGACGACAGTAATCAAGATGATCGTTATGACAGAAATTTTCTGCGCTTACATATTATGCCGTTACTAAATCAACGTTGGCCGCATTTCCCTCAAGTTGCTGCTCGTAGTGCAAGTTTATGTGGTGAACAAGAGCAGCTTCTAGATGAATTACTGAATGAGTCTTTGAAAGAGCTGATAACCCAAGATGGTGCTTTGGGTATTTCGTCTTTGGCTGTATGTTCAGAAGCCAAACGAAATGCTTTGTTACGCCGTTGGTTTGGTTACCATGAGATGAAAATGCCTTCACGAGAGCAGCTTAACCGGCTTTGGTATGAGGTGGCTCTGGCTCGTACTGATGCTGAGCCTCGGCTACAATTTGGTAAATATGATGTACGCCGTTATAAGCAAAAACTCTGGTTGGTTCCTCAGTGGAAATCTTTGAGAGAGACTATTCTTGAGTGGGATATTTGCAATACTTTGGTATTACCTGATCGCTTAGGAGAATTGAATATTTCTGATTGCGGTATTCAAGTAAGGGCCCCGGCTGATAATGAACGAGTGACTATTCGCTTTGGTGTCCAGGGAATGATAAGTATTGTGGGGCGTCAACACTCCCGGCATAGTAAAAAATTGTGGCAAGAGCTTGGGGTTGCTCCGTGGCTTAGAGAGCGAATTCCATTGCTTTATTACAACGAACAATTGATAGCGGCGTTAGGTGTTTTTGTCACCAAGGAAAGTGAAGCGGCAGAAGGAAGGAAGATGTTAACAATGAACTGGCATAAAACGCTGTTAAAATAAAAAGTTAAGCCGCCAAAGGCGGCTGTTTTCTATCAAGATTCAGAGTATTCAATAATAATAGTACCAATTTTAGGGTGACTAAAACTAGCAATATGATCTAACCGCAATTCACGGGATTTACCTTCTGTTTCAATTATCAAGTATTCAACTTTTTTTCTTAAAACCAAATCACAGGCTTTTCCTTCAATAACTTCCCCACACCGCAACTTTATGTGGAGGTGGAGCTGATGTTGGCAAGTTGACTCAAGATTGTCGTAGTCGTCACAGTTAATTGGTTGATATTCAGTATTTATAGACATATTCGCTCACCACTATGGTTAGTGGCGGTTATTGCCGCCCGTGGTTGTTAAAAATTGTAACTCAAAAGCACTATTAATGACTATAGCACAGGAAATCAATCGTGATTAATGAATAACTTTGGTTATTCATTCTGAACAGTAAGTAAATAAAAGTCTTATTTCACAGCAAGTTCCTGACAGAAGTATTAAAATTGGCCCACGTTATTTTGCTATTATTGAGTAACATCCTTAAGAAGGACAGTATTTACTCTATTAAGCTTGAGTAATCGCTATGTTCCTTGTGTTACTTATAAGATGAGAATTATAGAGCTCATTATACTGTGTGGAGATAAATGTGAATAAAAAACTTTTGACAGCGTTAGTTGCTGTGGGCGTATCTGCTTTGATGGGATGTAAAGGTAACTCAGCACAGCAAATGAATTCACAGCCAGTAGATCAGACTTTTCATGGTGCTCTTCCTTGCGCGGATTGTTCTGGTATTGATACCACATTGTTATTGGATAATGACGGTACTTATATTCTGGAACAAACTTATATTGACACTCGTGATGGTGACCAGTCGTTCTTTGAATCCGGTCTATGGGCGAAAGATGGAGAGAAAATTCGTCTGACAAAATCGGACGACCAGAAAACTTATTATCTGTTGAAAGGTGAAAACTTGGTAATGCTGGATATTGAAGGCAATAAAATTGAATCATCATTCAATTATGAACTGCAACGGGTAAAACCGAAGAAACTGGCGGGTGAATACAGTTATATGGCTGATGCTGCTTTGTTTACAGATTGTAGTACAGGTAAGCGGTATGCTGTAACGGAAAGTCTGGATTTGGAGCAAGGCTATCACCAAGTCGGTGTGGAAGGTGGAACGCCGGTTTATGTTGAAGTTGAAGGCTATTACAGCGTCCGACCTTCAATGGAAGATGGGCAATTTGATCCTGCCCTGATTCAGACGGGTAAAATCCATTTCGATAAATCGAAATCTTGTAATATGAAGAAATAATTCTAGCTTCAGTATGAATGGTGATAATGGGCTAAGAAGCGTAAAATCCTCTGTTGCGACATGACCATTATCACCATACTATTCAATAAGTGATTGAAAAATCCAAATTAACAACCAAGTTGTTGCTTCAGGTAATCAACAACATCGTCTAGTTTCAGCATCTGTTTTTCATCACCGCGGCGATGTTTATATTCTACTTCGCCATTATCAAGATTACGGTCACCAATAACGACAGTGTGTGGTACACCGATAAGCTCCATATCGGCAAACATCACGCCTGGGCGTTCCTTGCGATCATCAAAAATAACATCAATACCGCTAGCGCGTAGATCGGCATACAGTTTCTCTGCAACTTCTTTAACACGGTATGACTTGTGCATATTCATTGGCAAAATAGCAACTTGGAATGGTGCAATTGCATCAGGCCAGATGATACCGCGGTCATCGTGATTTTGTTCAATCGCTGCGGCGACAATACGAGTGACGCCAATACCATAACAGCCCATAGTGACTATCTGATTGTGGCCGTCTTCGCCTTGAACAGTCGCTTTCATGGCATCAGAATATTTGGTGCCAAGCTGGAAGATATGGCCCACTTCAATACCACGTTTGATGAGCAATGTACCTTTACCATCCGGGCTGGCATCACCTTCAACAACATTACGGATATCAGCAACTTCTGGTACCGGTAGATCGCGTTCCCAGTTGATACCGAAATAGTGTTTGTCATCGATATTGGCACCTGCGCTAAAATCACTCATCACTGCTACACTGCGATCAATAATAACGGGTATTGGCAGATTGACAGGTCCCAATGAACCTGGGCCTGCACCAACAATTGAGCGAATCTCTTCTTCGGTGGCAAAAGCCAGTGGGCTGGCAACTAAAGATAATTTCTCTGCTTTGATTTCATTAAGTTCATGGTCGCCGCGAACCAGTAAGGCGATCAATTTATGACTTGTTCCTTCTGCTGCGTGAACCATCAGGGTTTTAACTGTTTTCTCAATTGGCAGATTGAATTGCTCAACCAGTTCAGCAATTGTTTTTGCGTTTGGAGTATCTACCAGATGCATCTCTTCTGTTGGTACTGCGCGATCATGAGCGGGGGCAACAGCTTCGGCTAATTCAATATTGGCTGCGTAATTGGATTCAGTGGAAAAGACGATATCATCTTCTCCACTGGCGGCCAGAACCTGAAATTCATGAGAAGCACTACCACCGATGGAACCGGTATCAGCCAGAACAGCACGAAAATCCAAACCTATACGGGTAAAAATTTTGCTGTAGGCTTCATACATGTTGTCATAAGTTTCTTGTAATGATGCTTGGGTAGCATGGAAAGAGTAAGCATCTTTCATTAGGAATTCACGGGAGCGCATCACGCCAAAACGAGGGCGAACTTCATCGCGAAATTTAGTCTGGATCTGGAATAGAGTCAGGGGTAACTGCTTATATGAGCTGACTTCATTGCGGATCAGATCAGTGATGACCTCTTCATGAGTTGGACCTAGTACAAAAGGACGATCACCTCGGTCAACAAAACGCAGTAACTCTGGACCATATTGTTCCCAGCGGCCACTTTCTTGCCATAGATCTGCCGGTTGTACGACAGGCATAGATATTTCAATCGCTCCGGTATTGTTCATCTCTTCTCGAACAATTTTTTCGACTTTTTTGAGTACACGGATACCTGTAGGCATCCAATTGTACAGACCTGAAGCGAGTTTACGGATCATGCCCGCACGAAGCATCAGCTTATGGCTGACAACCTCCGCATCGGCAGGAGTCTCTTTTAATGTAGAGAGCAGATATTGGCTAGTACGCATTGTTAGGTTCCATTAGAGCAGCAAATTGCTTCTGACTGGCAGAAATTTGCCAGCCAATAAAAAAACGAAAATAAGCCTTTAGTCTACCAGTGAGTTTAAGATGCCAAAAGGGTATATGCTGATTTTTAATGGGGATCTATAGAGACCACTTCGGTCAATGTGCCACATATTTTCCAGCGCACATTAAAATCCAGTAAATGAGCAGCATACTCCCGATTTTCCTGTTCTCTTCTCCGGTAAGCAGGACGAGGATCCTGGGCTAAAATTTGACTGATAAAACGGCGTAAATTCGGATAAATATTTTGAATTGAGATTAGCTGTTGCTCAGCGGTAGGCGAAAATACCACTTCCATATCGGTAGAAGGGGCTTGCTGTGCAAAACCCGCCACTGCATGAGGCTGACATTCAGCGAAAGGTAGATAAGGCTTAATATCGATAACAGGCGTACCATCAATTAAATCCAGGCTACCCAGTTCCAGAGTAACTCGACCTTTCCTGTATTCGATCCCTTTAAGTTCAATCAGAGACATGCCAATTGGATTAGGCCGAAAAGTCGAACGGGTTGCGAATACGCCCATTTTTGCATTGCCACCTAAACGAGGAGGACGCACCATTGGCTTCCAGCCGCCTTCTATTGTTTGATGGAAGATGAAAATAACCCACAGATGACTAAATTGTTCCAGACCACGAACTGCATCCGGTTGATTATAGGGAGGAAGAAGTACCAGTTTCCCTCCACCATCTTCAATAAGACCTGGTTGGCGGGGGACGGCAAATTTTTCTTTATAAGGGGAGCGGATAACCCCTATCTGCGTGAAATGGAAATCGATCATTGGGTGATAAGCAGGGCTGAACCTTCACATATTGCTATCTGGTAGCATCCTTGGCCTGATAATATTTCGCATTGATGCAATAAAACAGCGTTAGCATTCAAATAAGCTGCTTTGGTTATCATCTGGTTGCGAGCCTCGGTGATATTTGCTGGTGGATCCTGTAAGGAACTACGACACGATTGACCAGAAACAATCCCTAAATCTTTAAATAAGACACCTAATAATTCTTCACTCTTGGTATATAACTTTACGGATGAAGAGAAATGTTTTTTTTCTCCGGTTGATAGTTTTGTGTGCCTCATATCTGATAACTGGGAAGAGTCAGGAAATGTTGTTTGTTGTACTGAACATCCAGTTATGGACAGTGCTAGTAAAGAGGCAAGTAGCCTACGCATGATAGATCCTCGAATTTTTACTGTTAGAGTTAAGCGAGTCGATCAGGTTAACAAAAAATACCGAAAACATGATGCCATAATAAATCAGGCGGACAACCTGTCCGCCTGATTATTCTAATATCGATGAACGTAATATGAAAGATTACCAACCTTTCACTGCACCACCATTAAAGATCTTATTGGCAGCTTCATCAACTTCGTCTGATTGATATGCCTTAACGAATTTCTTAACATTTTCAGCATCTTTATTATCTTCTCTACTAACCAGTAGGTTTACATATGGAGAATCTTTATCTTCAACAAATAAACCATCTTTTGCTGGAGTCAGACCAATCTGGCTTGCATAGGTTGTATTAATGATTGCGAGAGCAATTTTTTGATCATCCAGTGAACGTGGCAATTGTGGTGCTTCCAATTCGACTAGTTTTAAATTCTTAGGATTTTCAACAACGTCTAGAACCGTTGGTAATAAGCCTATGCCATCTTTCAATTTAATTAAACCTTGTTTCTGCAACAGTAATAAAGAGCGGCCTAAGTTCGTTGGATCGTTTGGTAACGCAATTTGGGAACCATCCTGCAATTCATCTAGAGATTTAATTTTTTTGGAATAACCCGCAATTGGATAAACAAAAGAGTTGCCAACTGTGACCATCTTATAACCACGATCTTTGATTTGCTGATCCATATAGGGTTTGTGCTGGTATGCATTCAGATCAATATCGCCTTTGCTCAGTGCTTCGTTTGGCAATACAAAATCATTAAAGGTTACCAGTTCTACATCAAGACCATATTTATCTTTAGCGACTTTTTTTGCAATTTCAGCCACTTCCTGTTCTGCACCAACGATAACGCCTACTTTAATATGGTTTGGATCTTGTTTTTCTTGCCCGCAGCCAGGCAAAATTAATGAGCCTAAAAGAGCGCTGATAGTTGCGATGGTTTTTAATTTAACAGACATACTTTACCCCTATAGAATACTGACTTATTAGCACCGACACAGGTACTGCTATTAAAATAATCTTGTTATTTACGTGTTGTGGCCTTGACTAAATGGTCACCACTTAATTGAATTAAATAAACTAAAATAACCAGTAACACTAATACGGTATTCATTACTGTTGCATTATAGCCGATATATCCGTATTGGTAACCAATCTGGCCTAATCCGCCCGCACCTACAGCACCTCCCATTGCAGAATAACCGACTAAAGTTATGAGGGTAATTGTGGCTGCATTGAGCAAACCAGGTAATGCTTCAGGTAACAGAATTTTCTTTATAATCTGGAATGGGGTTGCTCCCATTGCTCTAGCAGCTTCAATTAGTCCCGATGGAATTTCTAATAAAGCATTTTCCACCATACGGGCAATAAATGGTGCAGCACCTATGGTTAATGGGACAATGGCGGCCTGTAAACCGATCGATGTTCCCACAATTAGCCTGGTAAAAGGAATCATCCACACCAGTAAAATAATAAATGGGATAGAACGGAAAATATTAACTACCGCTGAAAGAAAACGATAGAGTTTACTATTTTCCATAATTTGATCGGGACGGGTGACATATAGCAATACACCTATCGGCAGCCCGATAATGAAGCCAAAGAAACCAGAAACAAAAGTCATTACTAGAGTTTCCCAGACGCCTTTAGACAGTAATAAAATCATTCCTTCAGACATAACCGAGAACCTCTACTTTCACATGATGATCTTGTAAAAACTTAATCGTTGACTCAACGCCACCATTTTCACCGTGTAATTCAGCTAACATCACACCAAATTTTACGCCACCGGCATAGTCGATTTGAGAACTTAATATATTCATATCAATATCAAAACGACGTACCGCCATTGAAATCAGTGGGGCATCTACAGACTGACCGGTAAACTCTAATTTCAATAATGGACTAAGATTTGGTGCTGGGTGGCTTTGCATTTTTTGTACATAATCTTCAGGGACATCCAGATGCAAAGTTGACTGAATAAATGCCTGAGCGATAGGTGTCTTGGGATGAGAGAATACTTCACTTACAATGTCTTGTTCAATCAGTTGTCCGCCACTGATAACGGCTACTTGGTCACAAATACGTTTGACGACATCCATTTCATGTGTAATTAACAGAATAGTTAGCCCTAAACGGCGATTAATATCTTTCAATAATTCTAGAATAGAACGAGTTGTTGCAGGATCTAGAGCGCTGGTTGCTTCATCACATAAAAGTACTTTAGGTGAATTAGCTAGGGCACGGGCAATAGCAACACGTTGCTTCTGTCCGCCAGAGAGATTTGCTGGATAGGCATCATGCTTATCTGTAAGACCAACAAGCTCTAATAACTCGTCTACCCGTTTTTTGATTTCGGCCTTTGGAATGTTATCCAATTCCAAAGGTAAGGCTATGTTGCCAAACACTGTTCTTGAAGACAGTAAATTGAAGTGCTGGAAAATCATGCCGATACGACGACGTGCACGAGTTAAATCACTATCAGACAAGATAGTTAAATCCTGACCATTAACCAATACTTGCCCGGAAGTTGGACGTTCAAGCATATTTACACAGCGAATTAGTGTACTTTTACCTGCGCCGGATGAGCCAATAACACCGTAAATTTGCCCTTGCGGAACATGTAGGCTGATATCTGAAAGCGCATTAATAGAATGGGCACTCTGCTGGAATATTTTATTGATATGTAACAGTTTTATCATTTTTATTCTTATTTATTTTTATAAAAATTTTGAAAATTGATAGCTTGAACATTTTTGAGAAAGCAAACCACCTGTTGAATTGGATGTTAAGGCGTCTAGACGTCTAAGTCAACTATGAATAAATTAATTGCTGCATTCTCATTCATGGCTAAATCGTGCGATACTGGGGGCTTCTTACATTTTTGGAGCAATCGGGTGACACAAGGTATTCCTGCCGTATTTTTAGATCGTGACGGAACAATAAATATCGATCATGGTTATGTACATGAAATAGATGATTTTCAATTTATCGATGGTGTCATTGAAGCCATGATTGAATTGAAAAAGATGGGGTATGCACTGGTGTTAGTCACAAACCAGTCAGGTATTGCCCGTGGAATTTTCGATGAAGAGCAGTTTTTGCAACTGACGGAATGGATAGATTGGTCGCTAGCAGACCGTGGTGTGGATTTGGATGGCATTTATTATTGCCCTCATCACCCAGATGCAACTGAAGAGCAATATAAGAAGAGTTGTGACTGCCGTAAACCGCAGCCGGGTATGTTGCTGGATGCGCAGAGGGAGCTTGGTATAGATATGACTGCTTCTTTTATGATTGGTGACAAACTCGAAGATATGCAAGCAGCGACGCTGGCAAAAATTGGCACTAAGGTATTAGTTCGTACAGGTAAACCCGTTAACACTGAAGCTGAACAAGCGGCTAATTTGATAATAAATAGTCTTGCAGACTTACCTAAAGCAATTAAAGGCATCAAAAAATAGGTTTTTTGTTCTTTACATCATCATTTTGTTGAAAAAATCCTCAAATAAAAGTTTTTTTCAAATAAACGCTTGCCAGCGCCAAAGAACGCCCTATAATGCGCCACCACTGACCGACACAACGCTGATAAACATTGTGAGGTCGGGCAGAGAAAAAGCTAATAAGCGCTTGACTCTGCGGGCGAAAAGCGTAGTATACGCAGCCCGGCTGAACGAGAATATCACGTTTTATTTCAGCCTGCTCTTTAACAATTAATCAGACAATCTGTGTGGGCACTCACAAGACCGTATCACAAAAAATACGTTTTAAAGTCTTGAAGAGTGAACAACAGTTAATTCATTACGAACTAACGTAGGAATCTTTGAGCATCAAGCTTTGAATTGAAGAGTTTGATCATGGCTCAGATTGAACGCTGGCGGCAGGCCTAACACATGCAAGTCGAGCGGTAACAGGAAAGTGCTTGCGCTTTTGCTGACGAGCGGCGG